>JBIKKG010000202.1:0-6598 GCA_044360485.1 Burkholderiaceae bacterium
CAGGTTGGCCACGTCATAAGGAGCGGCGATCGCTGCGTCAGTGGCTGGGTTCCACACGGCCTCATCGATCCCATTGAGAATGCCAATCAGGTCGGCGGCACGGTGCTGCAGCACCCCGTCGAGCTGGTGGCCCTCCTGGGGCGTCAGGATCTCGCGCGCGTAGGTGGGGCTGACGGTTGTGATGCGATCAGCAAACATCAGGCCGCCCTTGAGCACACGTAATTGCCCGTGGAACTCCAGGCCGGCCTGTCCCGACATCCATTCGGGCAGTTGCAGCGCTGCGAACCGATCGGGCCCGAAATGACCCTGATAGGCCAGGTTGTGCAGGGTCAGCACGCTGCGGCTGCGGCGTGCGGGGGTCCAGGCCGCTCCATGCGCCGCCAGATACGCCGGTGCGAGTGCGGCATGCCAGTCGTGGGCATGCAGCACCTCAGGTGACCAGTGCTCATCGAGCCCGCCTTCGGCCATCTGCGCAGCCGTCCAACCCAGCAGTGCAAAGCGCTGCAAGGTGTCCGGCCATTCCCGCCCATCGGGCGCAAAGTAGGGGTTGCCCGCGCGGCCATAGAGCCACGGCGCATCGATCAGGTAGATGGGGACCGTGCTGCCTTGAAGGCTTCCACGCAGCAAATCGACCCGCGCTGCGCCAAAGGCCGGGCCGAATCGCGCGACGGGCTCCGCGGCTTGCAGCGCGTCGATCAGCGCGGGATAGCCCGGCAGCAGCAGCCGCGCATCCACACCCTGCGTGCGTTGTGCATCGGGCAGGGCGGCAGCGACGTCGGCCAGCCCGCCGGTTTTCACGAGCGGAAACCACTCGGCGGCGACATGCAGGACGCGGATCGCATCGGCTTTCAAACGCGGGGCACGCGTTCGCCGGGTGCGCGCAGTGACCATGTCAGTCCCGTGCGGTGATCATGGCTCAGCCCAGTCGCGCCAGCATGTCACGGGTGATGAGCGTAATGCCCTGCTCGGTGCGATTGAAGCGTGCGGCATCGGCGACCGGGTCTTCGCCCACCACCAGGCCGTCGGGGATGGTGCAACCGCGGTCAACGATGGTGCGGGTGAGCCGTGCACCCCGTCCGATGGTCACTTCGGGTAACAGCACCGACCAGTTGACGTGTGCATATGAGTGGATGCGGCAACTTGAAAAGAGCAACGAGCGATGCAGCGCCCCGGAGATGATGCAGCCCCCGGATACCATCGACTCCACCGCCGTGCCGCGCCGATCGCCTGTGTCGTGCACGAACTTGGCTGGTGGCAGCTGTTCCTGATAGGTCCAGATCGGCCAGTCCCGGTCGTACAGGTCCAGGTGCGGGTCCGTGGCGGTGAGGTCGATGTTCGCTTCCCAGTAGGCGTCCAGCGTCCCCACGTCGCGCCAGTACGGCTCCTTGCCTGCCTCGGTCCCCACACAACTCATGCTGAAAGGATGCGCCACGGCATGCCCGGCGTTGACCAGCGCGGGAATCACGTCTCGGCCAAAGTCGTATTGCGTGGTATCGCCCGACATGTGACGCGGCAGCTCGTCGTAGAGCAGCTCGGCGTCGAAAATATAGATGCCCATGCTGGCGAGCGACATGTCGGGGCGACCCGGCATGGGGTCGGGATCGGCGGGTTTTTCGCGAAACTCCAGGATGCGGCGCCGCTCGTCGACTTTCATCACGCCAAACGCATGGGCCTGCTCGCGAGGCACTTCAATGCAGCCAACGGTGCAGGCCGCGCCGTGCTCGACATGGTCCACGAGCATGCGGGTGTAATCCATCTTGTAAATATGATCGCCCGCCAGCACCAGCACGTAATCGGGGCGGTGGCTGCGAATGATGTCCAGGTTCTGGAAGACCGCATCGGCCGTGCCGCGGTACCACGAGCCTTCGTCCAGGCGCTGTTGCGCGGGCAACAGGTCTACGAACTCGTTCATCTCAGACTTCAGAAAGCCCCAACCGCGTTGCACATGCCGCAGCAGGCTATGCGACTTGTATTGGGCCAGGATGCCCATGCGTCGGATGCCCGAGTTCAGGCAGTTGGACATGGCAAAGTCGACGATACGAAACTTGCCGCCGAAATACACCGCTGGTTTGGCTCGGGTATCGGTGAGCTGACCCAGGCGACTGCCTCGGCCTCCGGCGAGTACCAGCGCAACCGCGCGACGGGGCAGCTGCAAACGGGCAAGCGCGTGTTCGGTCATCGAAAGCTCCTGGCGGCTGAGCCGCAGACAGCCAGTGTACGGAATTCGCCTTCGAGGCGGCGAAAGCCGCACGGCGCTGATCGGATGCTTCCTGGCCTTCGGAGGGCACCGTACAAAGCCCTTCGCCTGCAGGCGGGTTGGCTTGATGGGAGCGGCCCCCGCGTCTACCCTAGTTGGCTCAAGGAGTGACCATGATTGAACTGATGACCGATCCGCAAGCCTGGATCGCGTTTCTGACGCTGACCGCACTGGAGTTGGTGCTGGGCATCGACAACATCATTTTCATCTCGATCCTGGTGGACAAGCTGCCGGCCCATCAACGCGAGTTGGCCCGCCGCATCGGCTTGTTTATGGCGATGTTCATGCGCGTCGGGTTACTTTTTGTGCTGTCCTGGATCATTGGGCTGACTGCGCCGATGTTCTCCATCCTGGGCAATGACATTTCCGGACGTGACCTGATCCTGATCCTGGGCGGCCTGTTCCTGGTCTACAAGAGCACCCACGAAATTCACCAGCTGCTCGAGGGCGAAGAGGGTAGCGAGTCGAAGACCGTGACCGCGACCTTCGCGGCGGTCATCGGGCAGATCATGCTGATCGACCTGGTGTTTTCGCTCGATTCGATCATCACTGCGGTAGGTATGGTGGACCGCATCGAGGTGATGATTGCCGCGGTAGTGGTGTCGGTCGGACTGATGCTGGTGTTTGCGCCTGCGATCGGGCGGGTGGTGTCCGACCATCCGACACTCAAGATGCTGGCTTTGTCATTCCTGCTGGTGGTGGGCGTGGTGCTGATCGCCGATGGCTTCGAGCATCATGTACCCAAGGGCTATGTGTATTTCGCGATGGCGTTTTCGGTGGGTGTGGAGATTCTCAACATCCGCCTGCGCCGCAAGCGGGCAGCACCGGTCAAGCTGCGCGAACCCTACAGCGCCGATGGTGGGGAGCCGCCCGCTTCGGGCCGACGCTGACGACAAGAGGGGCGCTCGCAGAGCGCCCCGTCGCCGGCTACAGGGCACCGGTGCAGTCGCAGGCGCCCTCCCTCTCTTACCTGACGCAGAAGATCGTCCAGAGCGCCCTTGGGCAGGGCGCCGGGTTGTGAAAAGACGATCACCTGCTCTCGAAAGATCATCAGGGTCGGAATGGAACGGATGCCGAAATGACCGGCCAGTGCGCTCTCTTCGTCGGTATTGACCTTGGCGAACTTGATGTCGGGATGCTCGTCCGACACCTGTTCGAAGACCGGAGCAAAGGACTTGCAGGGCCCACACCATGGGGCCCAGAAGTCGACCACGACAATATCGTGGCCCAACACGGTTTCGTCGAACCGTTCGGTGGGGAGAGATTCGACGGCCATGCGGATGTCCTTGATCGTTGAAAGAGAGGTCAGGCGGCTGCGCTGGGCCGGGCTTTCATGGCTTCGACCATGCGCACCAGGTTGGTGTTGGCCGGGTTGATCGGCTGGCCCACAGAGACACCGAACTCCAGGAACACGTAAAGCAGGATGTCGGCCAGCGTGAGCCGGTTGCCGCAAACGAACTCGCGCCCGTCCATCAGCCCGTTGAGCCAGGTGAGCTTTTCCTGAGCCAGCGTCTTGAAATCGCCCGCGGCATGCGGAATGGTGCGGATACGCGACTCAAACAGCTTCAGGCCTTCGGCAAACCGAAAGCCGTTGGCCAGGGGCTCGAGGATGTTCAGGTCGATGCGGCGCACCCACATGCGGGTTTCGGCGCGTTCTTCGGGCGTGGCGCCGATCAGGGTCTTGCCCTTGGGGCCGATTTCATCGAGGTATTCGCAGATCGCCGTGATCTCGGCCAGGATCATGCCGTTGTCGAGTTCCAGCGCTGGCAGCTGACCGGACGGGTTCTTGGCCATGTAAGCAGCCTGGCGGTTTTCGCCCCCGCGCAGATCGACTTTGGTGCGGTTCAATTCAACGCCGCGTTCGGCGGCAAAGATGCGCACGACGCGCGGGTTGGGGCCGACTGAGTCGTACATCAGCATGGCTGTCTCGCTCTGTGTGATGAAGGATCGGCGAGCTTAACCCCGCGGGGCCTGCCAGGCCAGCCAGTCGATGCGGCTTCCGAACCGGGCAACGACACGCAGACCACGGCGGGCGGACGCTATCTGGCCAGCTCGAGCACTTCGATCACCTCTTCGACGCGGCTGATCTGGCGCGGATTGTCCTTCAGGTTCACGTAAACCAGCGCACGCCGGGCAATCTCGGCAAAGTGCTCGGGGCCGACCTTCACGTCGCGCAGCGTACCGGGCAGGTTGAGCTGCTTCACTAAGGCTCGGATCAGCTCCCAGGCGGGCGTGCCGGGGGCCCCCATCGCTTCAGACAGCCCGCGCTGCCGTGGCGCGTTGACGGCTGCATTCCACTGCAGCACGGCGGGCAGCAAGATGCACGAGGTATGGCCGTGGGCGATGTCGAAGGTCGCACCCAGCGCGTAGCCGATCCCGTGACTGGCTCCGGTCTTGGCGCCACCCACCGAGCCCGCAATGGCTTGCCACATGCCGAATTGCGCATCCAGACGCGGGCCCAGCGCAGCGGGGTTCGCCTGGATGGCTGGCAGCGCGCGATACAACAGCCGCAGGCCCTGTAGTGACAAGGGTTCAGTGGCCGGGTTGGCCAAGGGCGAGCAGTACGACTCCACCGCATGGTCCACCGAGCGAATCGCTGTGTTGAAGAGCAGGTCGTGCGGCGTATCCAGTGTGGCGGCAGGATCGAGCACGGCAGCAAACGGTGCCAACAGTCGGTGGCTGTACGACTGCTTGGTGTGCGTGACCGATTCGGTGACGCCGGCATTGGGCGTGAAATCGGCCGCTGACAGGGTGGTGGAGACCGCGATCATGCGGATCGCCTGAGGGGGTGCCACGATCTTGCGAGCGATCTCGGGGGCGGTGCCATTGCGGTAGGGCTCCAAGGACTCGGGCGTATCCAGCCCCATCCACAGGCACATCAGCATCGCCTTAGTGGCATCCAGAACCGAGCCGCCGCCCACCGCCACCAGCAGATCGGCCTGCGCCGCCCGCGCAGCAAGTGCGCCCTCGATCACGTCCTCACGCGGACTGTGCGCGCGGATGGTGGCCATTGTGCCCACGTGATGCGTGCCGAGCGCCCGCTCGATGCGCTGCAGCGGTCCATTGGCGAGCCGGGCCAGCGAACGGCTCGAGGTGAGAAAGACGCGGCGTGCGCCCAGTTGCTGCGCCAGGGCGAGCACGGCCGAGTCGGCAGGTTGCCCGAAGACCACCTGCTCCTGAGCCTGGATGTTGAAGGTGCCAGCGGGCAAGCCCTTGTAGGCGTCGTGATTCATCCGGATGTCTCCTGTGTGCTCCGACGATGCTAACAGCGGCTCATTCCGATTCCCTGATGTCGACCCCGAGCTCGGGCGTGTGCCGGGGCTGCTCATCGCTGCCAGCGCCGTGCGGTCGGTCGGGCGATAATTGCCTGCTGCACGCAACGCAGGCACCGCGCCGGCCGGCCGACGTCCGCGCCCCGTCTATGATCGGCCTGCTCCTCATTCGGTCGGCCACTTTGCTCGGCCCGTTGATCATTGCTCCCACAGGGAATCGTCACATGCCCACCCATCCGAATCCGTATCGCCAGGACCTCGATCGCAATGCGGCCAACCATGTGCCGCTCACGCCGCTGTCGCTGCTCGATTGGGCGGCCGACATCTTTCCCGATCGATGCGCGGTCATTCACGGCGCGCTGCGTCTGAGCTGGGCGCAGGTGCGTGAGCGTTCGCGGCGGCTGTCCAGCGCCCTGCGTGCGATGGACATTGGCGAAGGCGACACGGTCGCTGTCATGCTGCCCAACACCCCACCGATGGCTGAGGCGCATTTTGGTGTGCCCATGAGCCGCGCGGTCCTGCATTGCATCAACACCCGACTGGATGCGGCCACGGTGGCCTTTGTGCTGGATCACTCCGACAGTAAGGTGCTGATCGTCGACCGCGAGTTCTCGCCCACTGTGAAGGTGGCGCTGGAGCAGCTGCGCGTGCAAGGCAAGCGTGTGCCGGTGGTCATTGATGTGGACGACCCGGAATACGACGGACCGGGCGAGCGTCTCGGTGTGACCGAGTACGAAGCCTTCCTTGCAGACGGCAACGCTGCGTTTGCGGGCCTTGCGCCCGAAGACGAATGGGACGCCATCGGCCTGAACTACACCTCGGGCACCACGGGCAACCCCAAGGGCGTGGTGGTGCATCACCGCGGGGCTTATCTGAATGCGCTGGGCAATGTGCTGTCGTGGAACCTGCCGCGCCACCCGGTCTATCTGTGGACGCTGCCGATGTTCCACTGCAACGGCTGGTGTTTTCCCTGGACGCTCGCTGCGGTGGCCGGCACCAGTGTGTGCCTGCGCAAGGTGGACGCCGCTCTGATTTTTTCGCTCATGCGCGAGCATCGCGTTTCACACTA
>JBIKKG010000203.1:0-6581 GCA_044360485.1 Burkholderiaceae bacterium
GTCAGGGTCCCACCCACCGCGGTGCAGGTCTTCGAACTTCACGCCGGCGCGCGTGATCTGCTCAGGCGGCTTGCCCGCGGCCGCCACGAGGCCCAGTTGGATCGGGCGCTTCATGCCGTCGATTTGGAACACATCGCCTTCGTGTTCGGTGCGCACGATGCGCGGCGCCTTGTCGCGCCAGGCACGATCGATATAGGCCGTGTAGGTGTCAGGGGCCTCGGTAATGTGCGAATCAGCAGAGATGATGGGTCGTGTCATGGTGTGCACCCCACTCAGCTCAAGTGCACGGGCTTGTCGCAGGGCACCGTGCCCATCGCCCCGGGCGTGGTCACTTCCAGCAGCTCAAACTCGTCCGAGGTGGCGAGCTCGTTATGCCTGAGCCCGCCTGGAATATGCATCGACTCGCCCGCCTTCAGGCGTCGGGTACTGCCGTCTTCAAACTCCAGATCGACCCACCCGACCAGGCAATAAATGAACTGTGAGTCGCAGGTGTGATAGTGCCAACCGGTCGGTTCCGACATGCCACGCGTGGCCGACATGATTTGAGCGCGCATCTGGCCATCGGTGGCGTCGTTGACGAGCAGGTCGCGGTACTTGAAGAACGCGCGACGACCAGGCACCTCGGGCGCGGTTTCAGGCGTGGCATGAGCCAGCTTGGACAGGACGGTCTTCATGGGGTCTCCTCTTTGCTTGTCGGCTCAGATTACCCCAAACCGGCAGGGATGCGCTCAGGGCGCGGCGCTCGGTCGCATCCGGTTGATCAGCCACACCAGAGAAAGCATCACGGGCACCTCGACCAGAACCCCCACGACGGTTGCCAGTGCAGCACCAGACTGCAGACCGAAGAGGGAAATCGCCACGGCCACGGCCAGTTCGAAAAAATTGGAGGTACCGATGAGGCACGCCGGTCCGGCAATGTCATGCGGCAATCGCAGCAGGCGTGCACCCCACCAGCCCAAGATGAAAATGCCGTAGCTTTGCAGCACCAGCGGGACCGCAATCATGGCGATGACCAGTGGCTGCGTCACCAGCGTGTTCGCCTGAAACCCGAATAGCAGGACGACCGTTGCGATGAGCCCCACGATGGACAAGGGCTTCAGGCGCGCGCACAGCCTCAGCAAAGCCGTGGCAGGGGCTCTGCGCAGCATGTGGCGCGTCAGCAGACCAGCCAGAAGCGGGAGCACCACATAGAGCACCGTGGACAGGAGCAAGGTTTCCCAGGGCACGGTCACATCGGTCACCCCCAGCAGAAAAGCGGCAATCGGGGCGAACGCAAAGATCATGATCAGGTCGTTGATCGAGACCTGAACCAAGGTGTAATTGGCATCGCCCCGGACCAACTGACTCCACACAAACACCATGGCCGTGCAGGGTGCAACGCCCAGCAGAATCATGCCCGCGATGTATTCCTGCGCAGAGGTCGGGTCCACCCAGGGTGCAAAGAGGTATTGAAAAAACAGCACGCCCAGGCCTGCCATGGTGAAGGGCTTGAGCAACCAGTTGACGATCAAGGTGAGGTACAAGCCGGCCGGACGCTTGCCCACATCCCGTACCGATGACCAGTCGATCTGCACCATCATCGGGTAAATCATGACCCAGATCAGAGCCGCCACGACAAGGTTGACATGGGCCACCTCAATCGAAGCCACCCACTGAAACGCCGCCGGAGCAGCCAGGCCCAGCAAGACGCCCGCCCCGATTCCCATCGCGACCCAGATCGTCAAGAATCGCTCGAAAAGTCCCATGATCGCCCTGAAAAGACCGCCAGCACTGCGGTCCTGAAGCTTACCCCTCGCTCAGGTCAGGGGCGGGACATGCAGGCCTGGCCGTTTGTCCGCAGGGCTCGCCTGCACAACAGTGCGCTGTCAGAAAGTCCAGCAGCGCATTGATCCGCTTGATGTCAGACCGATAGATCAAGTGTCTGCCCTGACGCACGGCGAGCACCAATTGGGCTCGCATCAGTTCGCGCAGGTGAAACGACAGTGTCGAGGGCGGCACATCGAGGCGCTCGCACAACACACCCGGTGTCAACCCGATCGGGCCTGCACCCACCAGTTCCCTGAACAGGCGCAATCGCAAGGGCTGAGCCAGTGCGCCCAGCATCCTGACAGCATCCAGCTCGTCCCACCGGATCGCGCGGTCGACCTGGTCGCCAGGTTCTCGTGTGTCGATCGATCCTAAGGTGTCGCGTGGTCCGAATGTATCGCTTGGGACCGCAGGTCTGCAGGACGTCCGGATCACACTCATAGCGATGTCGACACCTCGGGTGAGTTCAGCCTGGCCGCAGGCGGCATACGCGTGGGCAACAGCAGTGTGACGGCCCAACAGGCCGCTAACATCAGCGCCGATCCGATCAGCGACCAACCGATGCCGCCCCACTGGTACAGCAGACCCGACATCAGCGTGCCAAGGAATCGGCCCAAAGCGTTGGCGGCGTAATAAAAGCCCACATCTTCTGCTGCCTTTTCCGAACCTGCATACGCGAGCACCAGGTAGGAATGCACCGAAGAATTCACTGCGAAGGCGAAACCGAACAAGCCCAGGCCCGCCACCACCACCCATTCCAGATGTGGCACCTGCGCGTACACCAGCACGGCCAGCGCGGCAGGAATCACGGCCAGCACTGCTGACCAGGCTCGAGCAGCGGGGACCTCACGGCTCAACCCATCTGTGCTGCGCTTGACCAAGGCCGGCGCAAACGCTTGCACCATGCCATAGCCGATCGTCCATAAAGCCAGAAACGCCCCGACCATGCTGAATGTCCAGCCTGATGCATACAGGAAGACCGGCACGCCGACGACGAACCACACATCCCGGGCGCCGAACAAGGCGACGCGGGCAACGGCGAGCAGGTTGATGCCCTGGTTTTTGGCGAATAACTCGCGAGCTGACTTCGATGCACGGCTTTTGCCCATCAGTGGCGGCACAGACGTCACCACGGCAAACAACACACAGGCCAACAGCGCGGACATCAGCCATAAGGACGCCTGAAAACCGAGCGCCTGCAACAAGACGCCGCCCAGGAAAAACCCAACGCCCTTCATCGCATTCTTGCTGCCGGTGAAGAACGCCACCCACTTGAAGAGCTGTCCGGAAGCGTTGCCCGCGGTGAGCTTGATTGCGGACTTGCTGGCGGTTTTGGTCAGGTCTTTTGCAACACCACACACCCCCTGAGCGATGACGACCCAGGCGACCGACAGGGTGACGCTCCATTCAGGTGACAGCGCCGACAACAACAGAAAACCGCAGATCTGCATGGCAAGACCGACGGCCAGCATGCGCGCGATGCCATAGCGCGTGGCCAACCAACCGCCAATCAGATTGGCCAGAATCCCGGCTGCCTCGTAAAGCAAAAACAGAAAGGCAAGCGTGAACGGGGAATAACCCAGCTTGTAAAAATGCAGCAGGACCAGCATGCGCAGCGCGCCGTCCGTGAGGGTGAACCCCCAATAGGCAGCGGTGACCGTTGCGTAATGCCGCGTACCCGCGTTCATAGACCTTTCGCCTCGAGGATGCAGGCCAGATCTACCATCCGACAGGCGTAGCCCATTTCGTTGTCATACCAGGCATAGACCTTGAGCAAGGTCTCGTCGGTTACCAGGGTGGATGGTGCGTCGACGATCGCGCTGCGGGTATCGCGCGCGTAATCGGCACTCACCAGCGGGCGCTCCTCATATCCCAGGATGCCGGCGAGCCCGCCACGCGCAGCGCTGGCAAACAGGTTGTTCACCTCCTGCACAGTCGTGGCGCGCTGCAACTCGAAGACGCAGTCCGTGAGCGAGGCATTCAGCACCGGGGCACGCACGGCATGCCCGTTGAGCTTGCCCTTGAGCTCCGGATAGATCAGCGCGATGGCGGTTGCGCTGCCCGTCGTCGTGGGTGACAGGCTCAGCATGGCACTGCGTGCGCGACGCAAATCCTTATGGGGCGCGTCGACCACCACATTCGTATTGGTCGGATCATGAATCGTGGTGATCTGGCCGTGCCGAATACCGATCGCCTCATGGACCACTTTGACGATCGGCGCCAGGCAGTTCGTGGTGCACGATGCCGCAGTGACGATCGGAAACCGTGCCGGGTCGTAGAGATGATCATTGACCCCGACCACCACATTCAGCACGTCACCCGTCTTCACGGGTGCGGCCACGATCACCCGTTTTGCACCGCGATCGAGGTGTCCCTGGAGCGTGTCGGGTGTCAGAAACTTGCCGGTACATTCCAGAACCAGGTCGACACCCAGATCTCCCCAGGGAATCTCACGGCTGGTGGGATAGGCTGAAAACCCTAAGCTCTTGTCTGCGATCCGGATCTCTTCCTCACCATGGGCCTGTATGTCGGTGCGCCAACGACCCTGGACACTGTCAAACGCGAGCAGGTGGGCAGTCGCCGCATTGCCGCCCTTGATTTCGTTCAGATGGACCACGTCCAGCCGATTGCCGCGACGCGGGTCGTCAGATTGCCGCTCGGCTGCCCCCATGGCTGCCCGCAAGGCCAACCGCCCGATCCTGCCCATTCCATTGATACCGACCCGCATCGCCGCTCCTTGGCTTCAGTCAGCCGAATGCATATTTCGACAAAAGTCGAATTATTGGCGGGTGATATGTCGTTCATGTGACAGTGTCGTGCCGCGGGCAAATGATCGGCGGCGCCATGACGGCATTGTGCGGATAGCGCAAGGCTCGCGCGCCGTGTGCCCTCCGGCCCCAAAACAGCACATCACCCAGGTGAACAAGCGATGAACATGATCCTCAAGCTGGCTTGCCTGGCGGTTTACGCCCTTGCGCTGGCCAAGCTAGCCGGATGGCTGCCAGCCGACAGCTTTCATCGCACGCCTCTTGTCGCAGCGGTTCTGCTGGGGTTGCATGCAATGGAGCTGCTCTTCATGTTTCGGCATGTCAGGTTGTACAAGGGGCCGCTTGCCGTGAGCGTGGTCCTGACCTTGCTGTTCGGGCTGTTGCACTGGAAGCCCCTGGCGGATGCTCAGGCACGCAGCCGGGGATGAGACCCGCCGCGTGCCGCGCGCCCTGGTACCAGCGTGCGGTGTGTGGCCTCAGCGCTTGATCGGGAAAAACGACACCGGCTGCATGAGCCTGTTTTCCTGGGACATCAGTGCGCCCAGCTTGGCACTGGCCTCGGTGTAGGCGATCCATTCCGGGTCTTTCCACATTGCGGCGCGCTTGGTCTCGCGGTCGGCGGCACTCTCGTAAACCCAGATGTGGATGTACTGATTCACATTGCCGGTCTCGGTCGTCAGGTACGCAAGCGGCTGTCCGAGATGGCGCGTCTGCGGCGTTTTTCCCATCTGTTCATACAAAGCGATGTGCTTCTTGATCATGCCGGGATGGCAGGTGTAAGTCCGAACGTCGAGCAGCATGGGTGGATCTCCGATGGGCTGAGGAACTGAGGGGATCAGTCAGGTGGCTGAGCGCGGGGGCAGGCTGCCTCCAAGGCACGCTCAGCACCCGATGCAGGCCCCCTTTCAGGGGCGGCCTGACGAGTCGGCCAGCGAGGTGGCCGGACTGATACAAGCGTAACTTGCACGGGCGCGCAGCCGTTCCAGATAGCGGGCGGTGCGAGGGAAGGCGTCCAGTGCCATGCCATCGACCTGCAACACCATGGCCAGAGCCATATAGCCAGCGTCAGCGAGGCTGAACTCTCCGCACAGGAAGGGTTGCTCGCCAATCGATTGCTCGATGAACGGCAACGCCCGCTGGCGCAGCCCTTCTCGGCCCTTTTCCATCCGGGCGCTGTCGCGCTGCTGCGGCTCAGACCAATACGGCATCCACAACAGCGGCAGATCACCCACCAGGATCGCCTCATCGCAAAAATTTTCGACCATGCGCACCCGCGCCCGATCGATCGCCGACACAGGCATCAGCGCAGGCTCAGGGTATTGGTCCTCAAGGTACTCGTTGATCACCGACGAGTCATAAATGACGCGGTCGCCATCTTCGATGTAGGGCACCTTACCCAAGGGGTGCTTGGCCAGGAATTCGGGGGGCTTCTTCCACAAATCGCCTGCACGCATGCGCTCCACCTGATAAGACAGGC
Source organism: Burkholderiaceae bacterium (assembly GCA_044360485.1). Taxonomy (GTDB): domain Bacteria; phylum Pseudomonadota; class Gammaproteobacteria; order Burkholderiales; family Burkholderiaceae_E; genus UBA4615. The sequence continues at coordinate 6,052 of JBIKKG010000203.1, forward strand.
CCTTCTCTTCAAGGACAACCTTGACTTTGCTGGCATTGGTCGAGCGCAACGTGCCCCAGGGATATTCACGCTCGGTGGTGTAGAGATGGATCATGGTGCGCACGGACTCTGAGTGGCGATGCCCCGGAGGATACGCAGCGTTCGTTCAGCCACGAAACGCGACACGGACATGACGTGCCGATCCGGCTCAGCTATCGTGTGCGGTTTCGACACGTTTGGCGCTCAGGCCGACCGGTCGTCTCGAGTCCTCATCCTCTTTACCCTCGATTTCTACGGAGTCCCGCCTCATGACCGACGCCGCGTATACGCCCCCGAAGATCTGGACCTGGAATAAAGCGAGCGGTGGGCGCTTCGCCAATATCAACCGCCCGATCGCCGGTCCGACGCATGAAAAAGAGCTGCCAGTGGGGCGTCACCCGATGCAGCTGTACTCCCTGGGCACGCCCAACGGCGTGAAAGTGACCGTCATGCTCGAGGAGCTGCTGGCTCTGGGTCATCAGGGCGCGGAGTACGACGCCTGGCTGATCCGG
>JBIKKG010000032.1:0-21347 GCA_044360485.1 Burkholderiaceae bacterium
AATTCGCCAGCCAGCTTTTGCGCTTGAGCGCGGTGTACACGCCCATGGGGATGCCCACGAGCAAGGCCAGGCCGGCGGCGGCCATGGAAAGCTCCAGCGTGGCCGGCAGGCGTTCCTTGATCAGCTCGGATACCTTGCGCCCCTGCCTGTAGGACAGGCCGAAGTCGCCCTGCACCGCGTGCTTCACGAAGGTGGCGAACTGGACCGGAATAGGGTCTTCCAGACCTAGGTCGCGGCGCAGTTCGGCACGCTGCTCGTCGGTGGCGTCCTGACCGAGCATGGCCACCACCGGATCGCCCACGAACTGAAAAAGCGAGAAGGCCACGAAGGCCACCACGCCCATGACGACCACCGCCTGCAGCAAGCGCCGGATGACGAATGCGAGCATTACCGGCCCAACTCGTTCAGATCACTTGTGGCGAATTCAGGCGGGCGCAAGGAAACGCTGCACCAGCCGTGCCCAGAAACTGCCGCCGAGCGGAATGAGCTCATCGTTGAAGTCGTAGCTGGGGTTGTGCAGCATGCACGGCCCGATGCCATGGCCCATTTCGCGGTGGCTGCCATCGCCGTTACCCAGGAACAGATAGCAGCCCGGTTTGACCAGGAGCATGAAGGAGAAGTCTTCTGCGCCCATGGTGGGTTCGCAGTTGGCGTGCACGTTGGCCTCACCGACCAGTTCGCAGGCCACCGATGCGGCGAAGGCCGCCTGCGCAGGATCGTTGATGGTGGGCGGATAGTTGCGATGAAAGTGCAGGGCCCCGGTCGCACCGAACGCCACCGGCAATTGCTCGGTGAGCTGGCGCATGCGCGACTCGATCAGGTCCAGCGTTTCGACGGTGAAGGTGCGCACCGTGCCGCGGATGGTGGCGGTGTCGGGAATGATGTTGGTGGCATCGCCCGCATGAATTTCGGTGACCGAGAGCACCGCGGAGTCGATCGGCTTTTTGTTGCGGGTGATGATCGACTGCAGGGCCTGCACCAGATGCGTGGCGACCAGCACCGGATCGGTACTGGTGTGAGGCAGCGCCGCATGGCCGCCCTTGCCACGGATGGTGATCGAGAATTCATTGGACGAGGCCATCATGGGGCCAGGGGTGGTGGCAATGGTGCCGACCGGCGAGCCTGGCCAGTTGTGCACACCAAAGACCGCCTCGCAAGGGAATCGCTCGAAGAGACCGTCGTCGATCATCTTTTGGGCGCCGGCACCGCCTTCTTCCGCGGGCTGAAAGATGAAGTGCACGATGCCATCGAAGCCCCCGTGCAGTGACAGCCAGCGGGCACCAGCCAACAACATGGCGGTGTGACCGTCGTGGCCACAGGCGTGCATGCGACCCTGATGCTTCGAGGCATGATCGAAGGTGTTGTGCTCCTGCAGGGGCAGGGCGTCCATGTCGGCACGCAGCGCCACTGCGCGCGTGGACGTACCGCGGCGCAGCGTGCCGACCAGGCCCGTGCCGCCGATGCCGGTGGTGACTTCCAGGCCCCAGGCCTGCAGTTTGGTGGCGACGAGGGCCGCCGTGCGGTGTTCCTCGAAGCGCAATTCGGGGTGGGCGTGGATGTCCCTGCGGATAGCCTGGATTTCCGACTGAAGATCGAGAATGCCTTCTGCGAGCATCATGATGAGCCGTCCTCTGTCCAAAACACCTAGCTTAACATCGCCCCGATGACCGACATTGCGCCTGTTCACGCTAAAAACCCTGCTGAAATCGTGGTCCGCGGCGCCTGCCCGCATGACTGTCCCGACACCTGCGCATTGCGCGTGACCGTGCGCGACGGCCGCGCCGTGAAGGTGGCGGGCGACCCGGATCACCCGCCCACGGATGGCGTGTTGTGCACGAAGGTGTCGCGCTACCTGGAGCGGGTGTATGCGCCCGACCGGCTGACCGTGCCACTGCGCCGCGTGGGGCCCAAGGGTTCAGGACGGTTCGAGCCTGCCACCTGGGAGGCTGCGATCACCGACATTGCGCAGCGCCTGGGGGCGGTGGCCCGACGTGATCCGCAACGCATCGTGCCCTACAGCTATGCCGGCACCATGGGCATGGTGCAGGGCGATGGCATGGGCCAGCGTTTCTTTCACAAGCTGGGGGCCTCGCTGCTCGACCGCACGATCTGTTCGTCGCCGGGCATTCATGGCCTGACCTACACCCTGGGTGGCGCGGTGGGCATGGACGTGGAGCGCTTCGCGCAGTCCAGGCTCATCCTCATCTGGGGCTCCAACCCGATCACCTCCAGCGTGCATTTCTGGAGCCTGGCGCAGCAGGCGCGTCGCCAGGGGGCGAAATTGATCTGCATCGACCCGTACCGCACGGCCACGGCCGAGCGCTGCGATCAGCACATCGCGCTGCGCCCAGGTACCGACGGCGCGCTGGCGCTGGGCTTGATGCAGCAGCTGATCGCGCAAGATCTGATCGACCGGGAATGGATCGCGCAGCACACCGTGGGCTTTGAGGCCCTGGCTGCTCGCGCGGCTGCCTGGACCCCGGAGCGGGTAGCGCGCACTTGCGACATGCGTGCGCAAGAGGTCATCGATCTGGCGTGTGAATACGGCCGCACCGCGCCTGCGGCCATCCGGCTCAATTACGGCATGCAGCGCACCCGCGGCGGCGGCAATGCGGTGCGTCTGGTGGCGAGTCTGCCCGCGCTGATCGGTGCCTGGCGGCATGCGGCGGGGGGCGTATTGCTGTCGGCCAGCAGCCATTACGGCGTCGACTTTGAGAGCCTGCAACGCCCTGATCTGCTGGCCGGCCGGCGGCCGCGCACCATCAACATGTCGAGCATCGGCGATGCGCTGCTGCAGGCTGATCCACCGATCGAGGCGATCGTGGTCTGGAATTCCAACCCCCTTGCGGTGGCGCCCGACAGTGCGAAGGTGCGGGCGGGCTTTCAGCGCGAAGACCTGTTCACCGTGGTCATCGAGCAATTCATGACCGACACGGCGGACCATGCCGACTGGGTGCTGCCGGCCACGACCCAGCTTGAGCATTTCGACCTGCACAAGACGTATGGGCACCGCTGGTGGGTGGTCAATACGCCAGCGATTGCGCCGATCGGACAGGCCTTGCCCAACTCGGAAGTCTTTCGGCGCCTGTCCGCTGCACTGGGCTTTGATGACCCGTGTCTGCATGAATCGGACGAGGCGGTGGCAGCCAGCGCGTATCGGCTGGACGATGCCCGCCTGCCGGTTGTCATGGCACGTGCAGCCGCCGATGCCGGGGGCCGCGGCCCGCAGGCGGCGCGTGCCGCGCTCGACGCCATCGTGCAGCAAGGCTATGCCAAGCTGAACATTGCCGAGGCGCCCTTCGCGCAGGGCGGATTTCCCACCCCATCGGGCAAGGTTGAATTTGAATCGTCGTTGCTGCGCGCACAGGGGCAGGATCCGCTGCCCGATTTCGTGCCGCCTTATGAATCGGTAGCGTCTGCGCCTGAGCTGGCGGCGCGCTATCCCCTGGCGATGATCTCGCCCCCGGCCCGTCATTTCATGAATTCGACCTTCGTGAACATCGCCAGCTTGAGGGCGGCTGAGCGCGAGCCCTTCATCGATATGCACCCGGACGATGCGGCTGCCCGCGGCTTGCAGGACGGGGCTGCGGTGCGCGCCGTCAATGACCGGGGTGCGTTTCTTGCCAGGCTGCGGGTGGACGCTCGTGTGCGTCCAGGTGTGGTCGCAGCCTGGGGGGTCTGGTGGCCGAAGCTGGCGCCAGGCGGACACAACGTGAATGCGGTAACCAGCCAGCGGCTGACCGATATGGGCCGCGGCCCCACGTTCTATGACTGTCTGGTGGAGGTGGTGGCGCATGAGGCGTCGGGTGTTCAGGGCGATGCGGTGCCTGCGGGTGCATCGCGCCACCGCGAAGCGGTATCGCAGCCGACCGGTGCTGCAGGCTGATCCGCCGTTCGCACGGTGGCATCTGCCGCACAACCATTTGTCGCGTGACCCTGAGCGCAGCGCGCGGGGCATAGTCGAGCGATGTCACAACGCATCCTGATCGATCGTTTGTCCTCATCCCGTGAAGGCGCACGGGTCTGCGCATGGCGGCTGCCTTCGTGCCGGCGTGCAGTGCGTGCCGCGGCTCGAGCCTGGGCCGCAGCCATGTTGCTGGTGCTGGTCGGCTGCTCCAGCATGGAGGACGGGCCCGGGTTTTATTGGCAGTCGGCCTCGGGGCATTTGGACATGATGCGGCGCGCCCGCCCGCTCGACGAGGTCCTGGCGGACCCTGCCACCTCTGATGCCCTGCGCACCCGCCTGGCGCGTGCCCGCGACATGCGCGCATTCGCCAGTCGCGAGCTGGCCTTGCCTGATAACCGCAGCTTCGGCAGCTATGCCGATCTGGGCCGTCCGTTCGTGCTGTGGAACGTGTTCGCCACCGAATCGCTGTCGATGCAGCTCAAGAACTGGTGCTTTCCTGTGGCCGGGTGCATCGGCTATCGCGGCTATTACGATCGCGAGCAGGCAATGCAATTTGCGGCCCGACTGCGCCGCAGTGGGCTGGAGGTGCATGTGGGGGGCGTGCCGGCCTACTCCACGCTGGGCTGGTTTCCTGACCCGTTGTTGTCGACCTTCATCGGCTATCCCGAGGGTGAACTCGCCCGGCTCATCTTTCATGAGCTGGCGCATCAGGTGGTCTATGTGAAGGGCGACACCACCTTCAACGAATCCTTCGCCAGTGCGGTGGAGGAAATCGGTGTCGACCGCTGGTTTGCTGCGCGCCCTGATCCTGCCGCCCTGACGGCGTATCGCGAAATGGCGCAGCGTCGGCGCAATTTTGTGGCGCTGCTGGTGCGCCATAAGGCCATGCTGCAGACCGTGTATGAGCAGGAGACCGATGAAGCGGCCAAGCTGCGCGGCAAGCAGGCGGTGTTCGACGGTCTGCGTGCGGACTATCTGCTGCTCAAGCAGAGCTGGGGCGGGTTTTCAGGCTACGACCGCTGGTTCAGCGAACCCCTGACCAATGCGCATCTGGCGGCGGTGGGCGCTTACAACGACCGGCTGCCTGCATTTCGTGCCTTGTTCGAGGCGTCGGGGTCGCAATTGCCGGCCTTCTACGAAGCGGTCCGGGCACTGGGGGCCCTGCCCACGGCGCAGCGCAATGCGCGGCTGGATGCACTGGCTGCGCAGGCCGCTGCACGCCCGCGAGAGGACTAGACCGAGCGCTGATGCGCAGTGCGTACGAGACGTGCTGCGCGTGAGGTCATGACGCCACGCGCTCGTGGTGCCCGCGCTCGGCTCGCGATGCACCGACTGACCCTGTGGTCGATCACCAGAGGCGCTTCCGAATAGGGATATCATCAGCTCGACTGACGGCGCGCAGGATGGTCTGCCATCGGCGGCCGTTCTGAAGACCTCAACCAAAACAAGACAGCCTTATTAAAAGGAGACGGCCATGGATCGGTTCTGGCTCAAGCACTATCCCGCCGGAGTGCCCTCTGACATCGATGCCTCCGGGTATGCGTCGTTAGTCGCACTGATTGATGAGTCGTTCTCCAAGTACGCCGACCGCACTGCCTATGACTGCATGGGCAAGACGCTCACCTTCGGCGAAGTCGACCGCATGTCGCGTGGCCTGGCGGCCTGGCTGCAGTCGCGGGGCCTGAAGCCGGGCACCCGTGTGGCGGTCATGATGCCCAACGTGCTGCAGTATCCGGTGGCGATTGCCGGCATTCTGCGGGCCGGCTGTGTCGTGGTGAACGTCAATCCGCTGTATACGCCGCGCGAACTCGAGCACCAGCTCAAGGATTCCGGCGCCGAGGCGATCGTGATCATCGAAAACTTTGCGACCACGCTGGAGCAAGTGATCGGGCGGACCGGAATCAAGCACGTGGTGCTGGCGTCGATGGGCGATCTGCTCGGCGTGGTCAAGGGTGCAGTGGTGAATTTCGTGGTGCGTACCGTCAAGAAAATGGTGCCGCCATTCAGCCTGTCGGGGGCCATTCGGTTCAATGACGCCATCGCGCAGGGTGGGAGGGCTGCATTCACGCCGGTCTCCCGCGGCCCGGACGACGTGGCCTTCCTGCAGTACACCGGCGGCACGACCGGTCTGTCAAAAGGCGCCACGCTCTTGCACCGCAACGTGGTGGCCAACATCCTGCAGTCCGAGGCCTGGATCCAGCCGGGGCTGCGCAACCCGGCCAAGGGTGCGCCGCCCGAGCAGCTGGTATGGGTCTGCGCGCTGCCGCTCTATCACATCTTTGCGCTCACAGCCAATTGCCTGGCGGGCATGCGCATGGGCGGTATGAACATCCTGGTGCCCAATCCGCGTGATCTGCCGGCACTGATCAAGCAGATCAGGCCCTACAAGATTCATCTGTTTCCTGCGGTCAATACGCTCTTCAATGCGCTGGCTAACGATGCGACCTTCCGTCAGCTCGATTTTTCCGGTCTGCGCGTGTCATTGGGAGGAGGCACTGCCGTGCAGGAGGCGGTCGCCAAGAAATGGCTCGAGGTCACCGGTTGTGCCATTTGCGAGGCCTATGGACTGTCTGAAACCTCGCCTGGCGTGAGCGCCAATCCGACCGATATCGATGTGTTCACCGGATCGATTGGTCTGCCATTTCCGTCCACGGACATTGTCATCCTGGACGATGATGGCCATGCCGTGCCGCTGGGTCAGGCAGGCGAAATTGCCGTGCGCGGCCCGCAGGTCATGGCCGGGTACTGGCAGCAGCCGGAAGAAACCGCCAAGGTCATGACGGCTGATGGCTTCTTCAAGACTGGCGATATCGGCATCATGGATGCTAGCGGCTACACCCGCATCGTCGATCGCAAGAAGGACATGGTGCTGGTGTCGGGCTTCAATGTGTACCCGAATGAAGTCGAGGGCGTGGTGGCCAATCACCCCGGCGTGCTGGAGTGCGCCGTGGTGGGCGTGCCTGACGACAAGACCGGCGAGGCGGTCAAGCTCTTCGTGGTGAAAAAAGACCCGGGCCTGACCGAGCAGATGCTGCGCGAGCACTGCGAGCAGCATCTCACCGCCTACAAGAAGCCCAAGCACATCGAGTTTCGCACCGATCTGCCCAAGACCAATGTGGGCAAGATCCTGCGCCGGCAGTTGCGTGACGAATCATTGGGCAAGAAGGCGGCCTGACAGCTCGCATGCGCCGGGCGCTGGCATCGGCGCTGAGTGAGGTCCTGAGGTAGGCGCTGAGGTAGGCGCTGAGGTCGGTGATGAGTGAGGAACGGCGTGAGGCGCTCCGTCACGGCGGATGATCCGCGTGTGAGCGCCTGCCTGCAGTATGGGGGCGGCGCTTGCGCGCAATGGGGCTGGTGGCCAGACACGGTATCGTTGCGCACTCCGGTGGCATGACGCTTGCATGAAACCGGGGTCGCCTTCCGGAGTTCTGCCGTGTCCATGCATGTTGCCCTCAATCACCTGACGCGTTACGACTACGACCGTCCCGTGACGCTCGGTCCGCAGGTGATCCGCCTGCGTCCGGCGCCGCATGCCCGCACGCGCATCCTGTCGTATTCCATGCGCATCGAGCCGGCAGGCCATTTCCTGAACTGGCAGCAGGACCCGCAATCCAACTGGCTGGCGCGGGTGGTGTTTCCCGAGCGCACGCAGTCGCTGCGCATCGAAGTGGACCTGATTGCCGAGATGGCGGTCTTCAATCCCTTCGACTTTTTTCTTGAGCCCGCGGCCGAGCAGTTTCCGTTCAGCTACGAGCCGGAACTGGCGCATGAGCTGGCCCCCTTTCTGGTGCGTTTGCCGCCCGAACCGGTGCTTGACGCCTGGGTGGCGCGCGTGCCGCGCGAGTCGACGCGCACGATCGACTTTCTGGTGGCGCTCAATCAGCGGGTGCAGCAGGAGGTGGCCTACCTGATCCGCATGGAGCCGGGCGTGCAAACGCCGCACGACACCCTCACCAAGGGCTGTGGCTCGTGCCGAGATTCCGCCTGGCTGCTGGTGCAGGTGTTGCGCCGCCTGGGACTGGCCGCCCGATTCGTGTCGGGCTATCTGATCCAGCTGGTGCCCGATGTGAAGTCACTCGACGGGCCGGTGGGCGCAGATCGCGATTTCACCGACCTGCATGCCTGGTGCGAGGTGTACCTGCCGGGTGCAGGCTGGGTGGGCCTGGATCCCACCTCCGGCCTGTTTGCCGGCGAGGGCCATATTCCGCTCGCGGCCACGCCTGAGCCTTCGTCGGCTGCGCCGATCACCGGGCTGGTCGATCCGGCCGAATGCGTGTTCGAGCATCAGATGTCGGTCACCCGCGTCTTCGAATCCCCGCGGGTGACGCTGCCCTATACGCCTGCGCAATGGGCGGCGATCGATGCGCTGGGCCGGCAGGTTGATGCCGACCTGATCGCGGGTGATGTGCGGCTCACGCAGGGCGGTGAGCCCACCTTCGTGTCGATCGATGACCGCGATGGGGCCGAATGGAACACCGAAGCGATGGGCCCCAATAAGCGCAGGCTGTCGGGTGAGTTGCTCGACCGGCTGCGTCCGAGCCACGGCCAGGGTGGTTTCATGCACTACGGCCAGGGCAAGTGGTACCCCGGCGAGCAGCTACCGCGCTGGTCGCTCAACTGGTTCTGGCGGCGCGACGGCGAACCGATGTTGTCTGATCCGACCGTGCTGGCCCGCGAGGACGGTGCTGCGTTGAGCGCGAGTATTCCGACTCAGACAGAGCCCGCCCCTGCGCCTGGGGTGGCCAAGAACGGAACCCGTGATGCGCAGGCGAGGGGTGCTGCGTCCGACGCGCCGACGGGGCTGGCCTCGCAAGCGCTGGGTATCGGTCACGCACGCGCCCTGGCGAGCGGTGTGGCAAGTCTGCTGGGCGTGGACCCCGAGCTGGTGTTTGACGCCTATGAAGACCCGGTGCATTTCGTGCACCGCGAGCAGCAACTGCCGGTCAATGTCGATCCGCTGGAGTCCCGGCTCGAAGACCCGATGGAGCGCGAGCGTCTGCATCGGGTCTTTGCGCGTGGTCTGGGCGAACCGGTGGGCTGCGTGCTCCCGATCGCGCCCAACCCCCAGGTCTTGCGTGACCCCTCCGTGCGCCAGCGCGCCCAGCTCTGGCAGGCCACGGCCTGGCCGCTGCGCACCCAGCGCTGTTTTCTGGCGCCCGGCGATTCGGCGATCGGCTACCGGCTGCCGCTCGCCTCACTGCCCTGGGTCGCACCCGAGGACTATCCGTGGGTCCATGCCGCCGATCCGACCGCGCCTGTTGGCGCCTTGCCGGCGCCCTCCCAGCTGCTGCCCGTGCGGCCGCAGCCGGTGGCGGGCGTGCGGGCCGTAGCCGCCTCGCCGCAGGCCCCGATTCGTATGGCGCCGGCACCGGGCGCACGCCCCGCGCAACTGATGGGACGTGATGCCCGTGACGGCCAGGGCAGCGCGGCCGGGGCCACCTACGCCTCAGGTGCCGGCGGTGATGCCGGTGTGGCCCGCACCGCCCTGTGCGTGGAGCCGCGAGACGGCCGTCTGTATGTCTTCATGCCGCCCTGTGGACAGCTGGACGAGTACCTGCAATTGGTGGCCGCGGTCGAGGCCAGCGCGCGCGCATCCGGCCTGCAGGTGATCTTCGAGGGCTACGAGCCGCCGCGCGACCCACGCCTGGCTGTGCTGCGCATCACGCCAGACCCTGGCGTCATCGAAGTCAACGTCGCCCCCAGCAACTCCTGGGACGAGCTGGTGGCGCGCACCACCGGCCTGTACGACGCGGCCCATCTCACCCGGCTGTCCACCGAAAAGTTCATGCTCGATGGCCGTCATGTGGGCACCGGAGGGGGTAACCACATGGTGCTAGGTGGCGCCACGCCCGCCGATTCGCCGTTCCTGAGGCGCCCCGATCTGCTGGCGAGCCTGATCGCCTGGTGGCTTGCGCATCCCTCGTTGTCGTATCTGTTCTCGGGCCTGTTCATCGGCCCAACCAGTCAGGCGCCGCGCATCGACGAGGCCCGCCATGAAGCGGTGCGCGAGCTTGAAATCGCCTTTGCCGAAATGGCGCGGCTGCAGGCCCAGGGCCCGGCGGCCTGCCCGCCCTGGCTGGTCGACCGGCTGCTGCGCAATCTGCTGGTGGACGTGAGCGGCAACACCCATCGCACCGAGTTCTGTATCGATAAGCTCTATTCGCCCGATTCGGCGAGCGGGCGACTCGGGCTGGTCGAGTTGCGTGGGTTCGAGATGCCGCCCCATGCGCAGATGAGTCTGCTGCAGCAACTGCTGCTGCGCGCTCTGGTGGCGCGGTTCTGGAAGACGCCTCTTGCGCCCACGAAACTGCCGCGCTGGGGCACCGCCCTGCATGATCGCTTCATGTTGGGCACGGTCTTGCAGGAAGACCTGCGGGACGTGCTCGACGACCTGCGTGCGCATGGCTATGCCTTTGAGCCCGAGTGGTTCGGCCCGCACTGGGAGTTCCGCTTCCCCAGGCTGGGCGATTTCGAGGCCGCCGGTGTGAAGGTGGAACTGCGCATGGCACTCGAACCCTGGCCGGTGATGGGCGAAGAGGGCGCAGCCGGCGGCACGGTGCGCTATGTGGACTCCTCCATCGAGCGCATCGAAGTGCGGGTGCAGGGCTGGGTCGAGGGGCGCCATGCGCTCACGGTCAATGGCCAGACGCTGCCTTTGCGCGCGGCCGGGGGTGATGGCACGTATGTCGTGGGGGTGCGGTACCGGGCCTGGCAGCCTGCGGCCTGCCTGCACCCCACCATCGGCGTGCACGCCCCGCTCACTTTTGATCTGGTCGACACCTGGAACCACCGATCGATGGGCGGGTGCCAGTACCATGTCTCCCATCCCGGTGGCCGCAACCATGAATGGTTCCCGGTGAATGCCTACGAGGCAGAGTCGCGGCGGTTGGCGCGCTTCTTCCGGATGGGCCATACACCGGGGCCCATGCATCCGACCCCGCCCCGCATTGACCCCGACATGCCGTTCACCCTGGACCTCAGACGTGCCTGATCTGCTCGCCGACTACCGCCTGCTTGCACAGGATCCGGGGCGGTACGACGAAATGCTCAGCCCGCACAGCGGGGTGCGGGCGCACTGGTCGGGGTTGGCCGATCTCCTGGGGTCGACGGGCTCTTCACGCATGGCGGCCCGCGTGGCGGCCGTTGAACGCGATATCCGCGACAGTGGTCTGACCTACAACCTCTACGCTGATCCGCTGGGTGCCGCGCGCCCGTGGGTGCTTGACGCCCTGCCAATGGTGCTTCCGGCCCATGAGTGGCAGGGTATCGAGCAGGCGGTGGCCCAACGCGCGCGGCTGCTCAACGCGGTGCTCACCGACCTGTACGGACCGCAGCGCTTGCTGGCCGAAGGGCAGATCCCGCCGCGTCTGGTCATGGGGCATCCGGCCTTTCAGCGTGCTGCCTGCGGTTCCGACTGGGCGGGCGGTGAGCCGCTGCTGGTCTACGCAGCCGACCTGGCCCGTTCGCCCGATGGCCGCTGGTGGGTGTTGGCCGACCGCACCCAGGCCCCCTCGGGCGCGGGCTATGCCCTGGAAAACCGCCTGATCGTGTCACGCGCTTTTCCTGAGCTTTTTCGCTCGATGCAGGTTGAGCGACTGGCCGGATTCTTTGCGGCGCTGCGCGACAGCCTGCGCGAGCGCGCCCCGCGTGGCGACGGCCCATCGCTCACCGTCCTGCTCACGCCGGGCCCCTGGAACGAAACCTATTCCGAGCACTCCCTGCTGGCGCGCTATCTGGGTCTGCCGCTGGTCGAAGGCGGTGATCTCACGGTGCGCAACGGCAAGGTCTGGCTCAAGAGCGTGGAGGGACTGCAGCGGGTGCATGCCATCTTGCGTCGCCAGGACGACGACTATTGCGATCCGCTGGAGTTGCGCTCCGACTCGGCCCTCGGCGTGCCGGGGCTGGTCGACTGTGCCCGCCGCGGTGCGGTGCTGGTGGCCAACGCCATCGGCGCCGGCGTGCTGGAATCGGGCGCTCTCATGGGCTTTTTGCCCAGGCTGTGCGAGCAGTTGCTGGGCGAGCCTTTGCGCATGCCCTCGGTCGCCACCTGGTGGATGGGCGAGCCCGCGGCGCTGGCCGATGCCATGGCCCGCAGCGCCCAATTGGTGTTCCACCCCATCAACCCGGCCCTGCGTGGCCGACCGGTTTTTGGCCAGGACCTGGATCGACGCGGCCTGCGTGCGCTGGAGGTTCAGATCCGCCGCGCCCCCGAAGACTGGGTGGCGCAGGAGCAGGTGCATCTGTCTCAGGCCCCGGTCCTGATGACGGCGCTTGGTGCCTTACCGGGTGAATTGTCAGGTGCATCGTCAGGTGCGTCGTCAGGTGCGTCGTCGGGTGCGTCGTCAGGTGCGTCGTCAGGTGCGTCGTCAGGTGCGTCGTCAGGTGCGTCGTCAGGTGCGTCGTCAGGTGCGTCGTCAGGTGCGTCGTCGGGGCGATCGGCCTCGGCAGACGCGGCATCGGGGCGGTCCCAGTCAGGCGAATCGCCGCGCGGGGCGCCACTGCCGGGCCCCAGATCACCGGAGCGACCCGTCGCCGGTATCCGGCTCGATCCACGTGCGGTGGCGCTTCGGGTGTTTGCCGTGGCCACCCGCACGGGGTGGCTGGTCATGCCGGGCGGCCTGACGCGCGTGGCAGGCGAGCCTGACCGGCGCGTCGTGGCCATGCAGCGGGGCGGCGGGTCGAAAGACACCTGGGTTCAGTCGGAGGCCCCGATCACTTCCCCGCTGACCTTGCTGCGCTCAACGGTGAGCGCCGAGCATCTGGTGCGTTCGGCCAGTGCCAGCCTGTCTTCGCGTGCAGCCGAAAATCTCTTCTGGTTCGGACGCTACGCCGAGCGCGCCGAAACCATCGCCCGCATGCTGCGCATGGCGCTGCCGCGCTTGTCGGTCGATGCCGATGACGACCGCCCGGCCCGCGCCCCGCTTCTGGCACTCGCGACTGCACTGGGTCTGACACAAGTCAGCGAAGCACCCGAGACCGCCCTACTGGCCGCAGTCTTCGAGGAAAAGGCCCCGGGCGGCTTGCGCGAAACACTGTCGCATTTGCAGCGGGTGGCCTTCGGGTTGCGTGAGCGCCTGTCGGTGGACCACTGGCGTGCCATCAGCGGGCTGCAGCGTGACCCGGGTTTCGAGGGGTTTCAGGACCTGGCGCAAGCCATGGCGCTGCTTGATCGCGCCGTGCTGGCGCTGGCCACCTCATCCGGGTTCATGCTCGATGGCATGACCCGAGATGCTGGCTGGCGATTCGTGTCGGCAGGTCGCCGGCTGGAACGGCTGCGAGCGGTCTGTGCCGCGCTGATGGCGGCCTGTCGCGAGGGCCAGGCTGCCGGCCTCGACTGGCTGCTCGAGTTCGCTGACTCCTCGATCACCTATCGCTCACGCTACCTGGGCACGCCCGAGTGGCTGCCAGTCCTTGATCTGCTGATCAGTGATGACACCAACCCGCGCGCCATCGCGTTCCAACTCAGTGGTCTGAGCGACGCGGTGGCCCGTATTGACCGGGTCGTGGGCAGCGATGCTCTTGGCCTGGTCCCGCCCGTGCTCGCAGACATCGGGCGCTGGTCGCAGCCGGCGAACCTCAACCCCGACGCTGCGCTGATCGCGTGGCTCCAGTCCGTGTCAGACGCCGCGGCACAGCTCTCTGACCGGCTGTCCATGCGCTTTTTCAGCCATGCCCGAGACGTGCGGCGGGCCACGTTCGCTGCCTGATCATGTTGTGCATCATCGAGGTGGAGCATCGCACGCTGTATCAGTACAGCTCACCGGTTGAGCAGTCGTGGCAACTGGCGCGCCTGCAGCCCCGCACTTTGCCGCATCAGCGGCTGCTGGCGCATGCGCTGAGCATCGATCCCACCCCAGACTGGCAGGAAGCGCGCACAGACAGCTTCGGCAACCCGGCCTGCGCCTTTTCACTGCACGGTGCTCACGATGCGCTCGAGGTGATTGCACGGTCACGGGTGGCGGTCAGCGCCCGCGAACCCGATTCGCCTGCTGCGCAGTGGCCGTGGGACGCGCCGCCAGCCGGCGGACTGACCGATGGCTCGGCGGGCGCCAGTTCCTGTGACACGCCTGCCGTCTCCCAGGCGCATTTTCTGGGTGCCAGCCCTCAGGTGCCACTGTCGCCGGTTGCCCGACGCTATGCACGCCGCAGTTTTCGCCCCGGTGCACCCTTCGCCTTGGCCCTGCATGATCTGGCTACTCGCATCCATCAGGACTTCACCTTCGATGCCACGGCGACCACGGTCACCACCCCGCTGCAGACCGTGCTGGCCACCCGACGTGGCGTCTGTCAGGACTTCGCGCATTTGATGATTGCGGGGCTGCGTGCGCTGGGCATTCCGGCGCGCTATGTGTCGGGCTACATCGTCACCACGCCGCCGCCAGGGCAGCCCCGGATGGTGGGTGCCGATGCATCGCATGCCTGGGTCTCCGCCTGGTGCCCGGGGCAGGGTTGGATCGATATCGACCCCACCAATAATCGCCGTGCCGATACTGATTTCGTCACGCTGGCCTGGGGGCGCGATTTCAGCGATGTCTCGCCGCTGCGAGGTGTGATCCTGGGTGGGGGTGATCAGGAGCTGACCGCTGAGGTGACCGTCACGCCTGTGGCTTGAGGCAGCACTGCTTGCTATGGACTGCATGTTGTCGCAGTCGGGGGGAATGGGGTCGGTGTCCGATTGACGAAACCCGGCCAGGAATAAAAAAAGCGCCGGGTTGCCCCGACGCTTTCAGACTTGCGTCTAAACCGGCGCAGGGCCGGTCCTCGATCAGAACTTGTGGTTAAAGCCGATCTGGTAACGCATTGCACCGTCCAGTGCACGAGCAGCGTTCGCCGGCTGGAACCCAGAGTAGTCGTTCGAGCCCACGCCGACATAGACGCCGGTACGGTTCGACAGTTCCCACATGTAGGTGACGCCCCACTGCAGGCCGTCGCCGTTGCGGGAGTTCAAGAACCCGCTCGGGTTCAGTTGCTCGACGTTGGCATACAGACGGCCAGGGCCGACGCGAGCATAGGCGCTCAACAGATAGGTCTCAATCTTCGAGCCGTAGTTGCCACCCGTGGCCGCGGTGCGGAAGTTGTCAAACTTCAGCTGGGTGTAGCCCAGGCTCAGGCCGAACATGCCGAAGTTGTAACCGATCGCGCCCGAAAAAGCTTGATCGATGACCGTGGGGTTCAGCGTGGCGCTGAAGACGTTGTTGTTGTGCTTGTGGTAGCCGCCGGTGACCATCAGGTTACCCATACGCCAGACGCCCGACGCACCCCAGATATCACCAGAACCGAGCTCGTTACCCGAACCCAGTGAGTCACCCGTCGGGCGATAGTTTTCGCCGAACGCGTACATACCGTAAACGGTCAGGCCGCCAATGGCAGGCGACTTGTAAACGACCGAGTTGTCAGCACGCACTGCACCGTAGTACAGCGACTGCAGGCCGCCGAAGGCGAACGAACCCGGGTTGCCAGTCGTGGCGGCCCAGTTGTTGTAGCCGGAGTTCAGGGCCCAGTCAGGGAAGTACATGGCCCAGAAGATCGGGGTGTACTGACGGCCCAGGGTGAGCTCGCCGAAACCGAAATCCACACCAACCCAGGCGGTGCCGTTCCAGAACTTGTTGTTGGTTGCGGTGTTCGTTTGACCCGGCAGCAGGAAGATCTGGCCGCCTTGGGTGTCACCAGTGTCGATCTGGAAGCGATGCTCGATGTTGAAGATCCCGGCCATGCCGGTCTTGCCGATCGGCTCGCGGCCGCGGATGCCCAGACGGGAAGACTGCCAGCCGCCGGACTGAACGCGTGCGCCAGACTTGCCTTGGTTCAGCGAACCGCTGACGAGCGCCGAGTTGGCCTGGTCATTTGAGTACTCGATCGATGCATCGACGATACCGTACAGCACGATGGACGACTGCGCTTGAGCGGCTGCGGGCAGGGCAGCCGCGACAGCCAGTGCGAGAAGCGATTTCTTCATTGGTCAATCTCCTTGGTTTCTGAATCCACAAGACTTCCGGATCCGCCGGAGTCTCAACTCCCCGAGTGATTCATCGGCTGGAAGTTGCGCCTATTCTCACCAAAAAGTTCGTGAGGGCAAAGAGAAAGCGGCGGTTGAGGGCGGCTGTTCCATCGAGTATGTCGTTTTGGGGCAACAAAACGGCCACCGCTCCTTCGGTTCGGGGGGGCGTGAGGAGCGCAGATGCACTCGACTTGTCATGACACCCTTTGCCTTAGCGCGTTGCGACCCCCTCATTTATATATAGGTGAAGACATGGCAGGGCGCGGGGCCCTCGCTGCTGGTCGCAGCGCCTGGCTGTTGCGGGCTGCGGGTAGACTCCTGGACATGAACCCTCCTTCCCCGCGCGGATCCATCGCTTCTGCGTTCGCTGCTCGCTCACATCTGTCGCCGCTCGATCGCATGCTGGATGGGGTTGGGCATGCCTTGGCCACGATATGGGCTGCGCCCACTCCTTCGCGTAAGGCGCCTCGACCGATAGAGACGAGTGACCCACAGGCCGGTGCGGCGCTCGACGATCAGGACAAGCGCCTGTCTGCGGGTCTGATGCGCGTGAACCATGTGGGCGAGGTGTGTGCCCAGGCGCTCTATGAGGGGCAAGCCGCCACGACCCGCGACCCGCGCCTGCTGCAGTTTTTCCAGCAGGCCGCGCTGGAAGAAGGCGATCACCTAGCCTGGACGCGGGAGCGCCTGGACGAGTTGGGTGCGCGCCCCTCCCTGCTCAATCCGGTCTGGTATGGCGGCGCTTTTGCGCTGGGCGCGCTGGCGGGCCGGCTCGGGGATTCGGTGTCGCTGGGGTTTACAGTGGAAACTGAGCGGCAGGTGGAGGAGCATCTGGCCGGCCACCTGGACCGCTTGCCGGCGGCCGATGTGCGGTCACGTGCCATTGTGGATGTGATGCGCCGAGACGAAGTGCATCATGGTCAGGAGGCGCGAGCCCTGGGGGCAGCGGCGCTGCCGGCCCCGGTGCGCTGGGCGATGCGGGCCGCCGCGCGCGTCATGACGACCACCGCTTATCGCGTTTGAGCGGATCAGCGCAGAGATGGATGCGCGGATTCTTCAGCGCGGGTTCTCAAGATCAGTCGCTCTAGAGAGCGGGCGCTCAGTCCTCGACAATCTCCCAGGTCAGCACCAGTTCGGCGGTTTTGGCCAGCATGGCTGAAGCGGAGCAGTACTTGTCGTGCGAGAGCTTGATGGCGCGCTCCACGATATTGGGCTTCAGATTGCGCCCGCGCACCGTGAACCGGAATTCAATGCGCGTGAAGATCTTGGGCTCGGTCTCGGCCCGCTCGGCATGCAGCGCCACTTCGCAGCCACGCACGTCCTGGCCGCTCTTTCTTAATATGAGGACGACGTCATAGGCGGTGCAGCCACCGGTGCCCAGCAGCACCATCTCCATGGGGCGCGGCCCCAGGTTGCGACCGCCGCCCTCGGGCGCGCCATCCATTACCACCGCATGACCGCTTCCGGTCTCCGCGACAAAGGTCATTGTGTCGGGGCCGGTCCAACGCACCAAAGTATCCATTGCACACCTTTTGACTGCGGACAAGAAACGCAGGTATCATAGCCGGCTAAGCAAATTCAGTCAGAACATGAAGACTTTCTCCGCAAAACCCCATGAGGTCCGTCGCGACTGGTTCGTCGTCGACGCCAACGACAAGGTGCTCGGTCGCCTCGCCGCGGAGATTGCCTCCCGCCTGCGTGGCAAGCACAAGCCCGAGTTCACGCCGCACGTGGATACCGGCGATTTCATCGTCGTGGTCAACGCTGCAAAAATTCGCGTGACCGGCGCCAAGGCGCTGGACAAGAAGTACTACCGGCACTCGGGCTACCCGGGCGGTATCAGTGAAACCAACTTCGGCAAGATGCAGGAGCGGTTCCCGGGTCGTGCGCTTGAAAAAGCGGTCAAGGGCATGCTGCCCAAGGGTCCGCTGGGTTACGCCATGATCAAGAAGCTCAAGGTGTACGCCGAGGCGGCCCATCCGCACACTGCCCAGCAGCCCAAAGCGCTGGAAATCTGAGTCAAGGACATCATCGAATGATCGGCGAATATAACTACGGCACCGGCCGGCGCAAAACCGCGGTCGCCCGGGTCTTTATCAAGAAGGGCAAGGGCGACATCGTCGTCAACGGCAAGCCCCTGGACCAGTACTTCGCACGCGAGACCGGCCGTATGGTGGCCCGTCAGGCGCTCGAAGTGGCGAACATGGTTGGCACCTTCGACATCAAGGTCAATGTGGCCGGTGGTGGTGAATCGGGTCAGGCCGGTGCGGTGCGTCACGGCATTACCCGGGCACTGATCGACTACGACGCCACGCTCAAGCCCGCGCTGTCGGGTGCTGGTCTGGTGACGCGGGATGCCCGTGAGGTTGAGCGTAAGAAAGTGGGTCTGCGCAAGGCGCGTCGGCGTAAGCAGTTCTCCAAGCGCTGATTCATGGCTGCTCGCTGCCTGGCACTTCGGTGTCTGGGGCGGGCCGGGTCAGTCGCTGTGGCACTCAAGCCCGCCGTTTTGGCGGGCTTCGTTTTTCTAGCTCGCTAACCCTGTTCGTGCAGGGGTTTTAGTCGACCGTTACACTTGGTTATTCAGGAGGTTACCCATGAATGCCGTTGCAGAGATGCCCGCTCCCCTCGTCTTCACCGACAGCGCTGCCGATAAGGTGCGCCAACTGATCGAAGAAGAGGGTAATGCCGCCCTGAAGTTGCGTGTGTTCGTACAAGGGGGCGGTTGTTCTGGCTTTCAGTACGGCTTCACCTTCGACGAAGAAACCGGCGAAGACGACACCGTGATGGAAAAAAATGGTGTCAGCCTGCTGATCGATGCCATGAGCTATCAGTACCTGGTGGGTGCTGAAATCGATTACAAGGACGGGCTCGAAGGCGCTCAGTTTGTGATCAAGAACCCCAATGCAACCACTACTTGCGGTTGCGGTTCGTCGTTCTCGGCCTGATTCGTCCGACTCTCCAAGCGCTTAGGGTGCGGGATACACCGCACCCAGCACGCGCGGGCCTGCCGCGCCGGTCACGGCAGGCAGATTGGCCGGGCGCTCAGCGATCCGCTCCCTGGCGAGCCATGCAAATGCCAGGGCCTCTACTGCCCCAGGGTCAATGCCCAGCGCTGTGGTGCTGGTGACCTCCACGCGCGGCATCAGTACCGTCAAGCGGTCCATCAGATGCGTGTTCAGCGCGCCGCCGCCGCACACGCGGCACTCCTGCGCATCAAATGCCAGGCAGGCCTGCGCGATCGTGTGGGCTGTGAGCGCTGAAAGCGTGGCCTGAACGTCCTCGGGATTCAGGGCGGTGCTGTGTGCCGCGTTGAACGCATACAGGTGCGTGGTGAGCCAGGCCCGTGTGAACAGGTCGCGCCCGGTGCTCTTGGGCGGGTTCAGGCTGAAATAGGGCTCGGTGAGCATCTGTGCCAGCAGATCGGGGATGACCGTGCCGCTGGCTGCCCAGCGCCCCTGCGCGTCGTAAGACAGGCCCTGGTGCTGTTCGCACCAGGCGTCCATCAGCAGGTTGCCCGGGCCGGTATCGAATCCGGTGACCGATCCGCCGCCGGCGGGCAGAAGACTGACATTGGCGATACCACCGATGTTGACGATGGCGCGGCGGCGCGTGCGTGAGGCGAAGGCCAGCGCATGGAAGGCAGGCACAAGCGGCGCGCCCTGGCCGCCTGCAGCAACATCCGCACTGCGAAAGTCGACTACCGTGGTGCAACGAGTCGCCTGCGCCAGCCGTGCCCCGTTGATCAGTTGCAGGGTATAGCCTAGCTCCGGGCGATGGCGAACCGTCTGGCCGTGCGCACCCAGTGCTCGCACGGTGGGAGAACCGATCTGAGCGGTTTGTGCCAGTAGGGTGTGGGTGACGGCCGCGTACAGGTCAGTGAGCGCGATGGCTGCCAGCGCAGCACGAGCCAGTTCATCGGGGCCGGGCTGCTGCAGGGCGAGCAATTCGGCGCGCAACGTGGCCGGGATGGGCTCCGAGGCAAACAGCGACTGCAGCACGGGTGCGTCGGGGGTATTGCCATCAAAGACAGCCAGGACGCCATCGACGGCGTCGACGCTCGTTCCGGACATCAGGCCGATATAGGCGTCTTGCACCGTTGAGGCTCACTCAAAAAAAAGCCCCTGCACGCAGGCAGGGGCGTTCACTGGTAGCAGCCGCAATTACTCGAAGCGGGCGACCATCTGGGTGTCCAGCAGACCAAAGCGGGCTTTGTACTCGTTAGCCTGTAACGTGAATCGGGCACGCTCCGCGCCCTGCAGACCACGCACCGGGATGGCCTGCACGGCAGCCATCGGGTCGACATGCTCGCCGTCGATCAGGAACTCGAAGTGCAGATGCGGGCCGGTGGTCCAGCCAGTCATGCCCACGGTACCGATGGTGTCACCCTGACGCACCTTGCTGCCAACCCGAAGCCCGTCTGCGAATTCGTTCAGGTGCGCGTACAGCGTAGTTTGCTTGGCATTGTGTTTGATGATGATGACGTTGCCGTAGCCACGTTGCTGACCCACGAAGTCAATCACGCCATCGGCGGTGCTGCGCACCTTGGTGCCCACAGGCGCCTGCAAATCAACGCCCTTGTGGGCGCGCCAGTCTCGCAGAATGGGGTGAAGGCGGCTTTCGGTGAAACCAGAACTCACGCGGGTGAATTCAAGCGGTGAAGCCAGGAAAGGACGGCTGAGGTTGCGGCCGTCAAAAGAGTAGTAGTCGCCGACGCCGTCGCCGCGGTTGAACCAGATAGCTTCAATTTTGCGCTGACCGCCACGGAACTGCACCGCAAGGATGCGGCCGACGATAGGTGGCTCCAGGCTACCGGCTTCCTGCAAGGTTTCGTACACGACGCGCAGGCGGTCGCCGCGGCGCACGTCGCGCAGGTTGACGTCTTCGCCGAACACGTCGGCCATGCGGGTCAGCACATTGTCGGGAATGTCGGCTGCGTCCAGCGCTTCTACCAGCGAATTGCGCACCAGTGCCGTACGGGTTTCGATCGAACGCTCGGCCGGTACAGGCTCGTCATAGGCGACGAGCTTGCCGGACTGACGCGCGATGACCAACCGCCGACCCAGACCCACCGGGTCGGCACTGGACAGACGATAGGTCAGGCGATCGATGGAGCGGTCGGTACCCAGCACCGCCGATACGGTCCGCCCGGGGCGCAGCTCAAGCAGGCTCTTGGCGAACGGATCTTTGCGCACAAAGGCGCCGAATTCGGCGTCGTCGGCGCCCAGGCGCGACAACAGCGTCCCCAGCGTCTCACCGCGGCGGATGCGCTCCTGCTGGATCAGCGTGCCGCGACTTTCGATGACCTCAGGCTGGAATGACACCGCTTCGACGGTTGAATCGGTGGCTTGCACATCGGACGCCGTCAGCGGGGCCACACCAAATGCGGTGACCGCTGCCAACGAGCCAATGGCTCCGAGTACCCAAGCAAGGGTTTTGACCTTG
>JBIKKG010000204.1:0-6554 GCA_044360485.1 Burkholderiaceae bacterium
CGCCGCCGCTCGAGGATCGCCCGAAGCCAACAGCACCGCGGCCGCCTGCAGGGCTGCGGCCTGACCGCCCCGCGAACTTTCAGCCGACATACCCAGCACCAGCCAGGACAGTTTGTCGGGTTCGGGCACATCGGGCTTGGACACCAATGTCAGCCGCGGAAAGCGCGCCGTGCCACTGATGGCCACACCAGCCTCCACCGGCAGGAAGCGCCGATAGGCCACGATATCAATCGCCGGGTTGTCGACCGGGCCGCTGAAGACAAGCTTGCCGCGCTCGATCTCCAGGTTCTGTCCGAACCCGGTGTACGAGCCCTGGGCGATGCTCACCGTGCCGTTCAGGCGCGGTGCATCAGGCAGCCGCCCCGACAGCGTGACCTGGCCCGCCAGCCGCGCATCGACACCCGCACCGAACACGCGAAAGCGATCGCCCAGATCGATGGCCAGATTGGCTTGCACGCGAAAGCCCCTGGTGACGACGGGCGCATCAGGCGCCTCGGCATCGGTGGGCGTGCCCGCCGCGATGCGCGCCGCGCGGGCAGCAGTATCTCGGCCGACCATACGGCGCGACGACTGCTCACGGCGTGCAGCCGCCTGGGTCGCATTGCGAACCACGACCACGTCGCTGGAGATTTCGGGGGTGTCGCCCGAGGAGATCTCGATCACGCCTTCATCCGCACGCAAAGCGCCTCGCAAGCCCAGGAGACCGCCCGTGAGGGTGGCGCGCGATTCGCCCGACAACACCAGACGTTGGCCAGCGCCCAACGGAATCGGCATCTGCGAGAGCGTCACCACGGCTTCGCTGCGATCGTCCGGACGCAGCGAGCCGGTCATGCGCACCGAGCCCTTGCCGCTGGCGAAACGCAGCATGCGCACATCGATCTGGTTATCGGTGACCTGCGCATCGAGCTCGCCATCGGTCAGACGCATCCCGAACTCCCGCTGCACCGCCACGAGTTGCTTGCCGGTCAGCGCGCCACTGATGCGCGGCTGCTGCAGCGTGCCGCTCAAGGCGAGCTGGGCCTGCAGGGCACCACTGAGCCGCCACGCTTCGCCGACCAGCGCCCGCGTGAAACCCAGCGACGGCACACTGACGTCGACGCGCCCGGCCAGCGGCACCAGGAGCGAGGGCACCCAGTCGCCCGGGGCGAACTGCAGCGGCACCTCGGCCTGTGCCGTGGCACTGCCCAGTGCGTCGCCACGTATCTGCAGCGTGGCTGCGGCCCGCGCACCGGCGAACTGGAGCCTGGCATCGAGCTGCTTCAGCCCGGCGCGCAAGAGCTCGACGCCGCCCTCGCTGGCCGGGGCTTCGATCAGCAAGTCTCCGGATTCACGAAAGGCGCTGACCGCGCCCTGCAGACTGGGCGTACCGGCGGCATCCAGCGTGGCCGACAGATCGAAGGTCGCGCCCAGTCGCAGTGCATCGGGCAACTGGGTGCGCACACCGCGCTCGGCCACATAGGCATCGACCCAGCGCACCGGCATGCGCGCCAGCTTGCCGCGCGCGACCATCCCCTTGGCATTCGTCCATTCGATCTGGTCCAGGTCCAGGCGCGCACCGCTCGGCCCATCGAGCTCGAACGCCCCCTGCGCCAGCCGCGCGCGCAAGGTGAGCAGGTCTGCCTCAAGCAGCGCCGGTGCCAGCATGCGCACCGTGGGAGTCGTTGCCTGAGTGGCCTCGAGGATCTGTCCACGCCAGCGGCCCGGTGCGCCCTGCTCGAACCCGCCTTGCACGCGCACGCGGGCATCCAGCGGACGGGCACGAGTCGTGGCCTGCATCAAGATGCCATGCCGCTCGGCATCTCCCTGAAAGTCGATCGTCAACGCATCCAGACTGTGCGCATCGAATCGCAGTCCGTCGGCCTTGAGCTTGAGGGTCATCGGCTCGCTGCTGGCAACAGCGGCCAGCGGTGTCGGGCCGGTTGACGGCGCGATCAACCCGGCGCGTACCAGTGCCTGTCGTGCGGCTTCGATCGAGCCGATCTCGGCGGTGAGCTCGGCTGCCCGCACCCGCAGGTGATCGCCGCTGCGCAGATCGCGCGCGCTCAGGCGTCCCGAGACCGCAGGCGAGGTGAGCGCGCCCGAGAGCGCAAGTTGTCCGGAGAGTTGCCCGGAGAGTTGCCCGGAGAGTTGCCCGGAGAGTTGCCCGGAGAGTTGCCCGGAGAGTTGCCCGGGCAGGTACGCATCCAGGTCCTGCAGCCGGGTGGTGTCGAGTGTCACCGTCAGGCGATCCGTGGGCTGCCCCAGATCGCCGCGGGCGCGCACGCGCGTGACGCCCCACTGCAGGTCAGTCTCCAGTCTGGAGATCCGATCGCCCGGGCCATAGTGCCCAGTGAGTTTGCCTGCCAGGGCTTGACCCTGCCAGCGACTGTCCGTGAGGGCCACACGCGCCTGAAGATCGGGGGTAGGCAAGAGCGTGCCGCTGAGCTCCCAGGGGCCATTGAGCAGGCCCGCCGGCAGGTCTGCGAAACGCGCGGGGTCCAGGCGGGACACCGTGCCCGTGAGGGCCAGCGCATAGGGTGCCGCCACCCCCGCGGTGCCACTGAACTCGGCGATGCCGTCTTGCGCCTGCAAGCGTGCGCTGGCGATCGTGAGCTGCTCGCCTTGCAAACGCGCCTGGGTCTGCAGGGCGATGGCGCGCTGCGGGTCGGCAAGGTCGGCATCGATGACCAGCGCGTCGCCCTGCGGCCTCACGCGCGCCGTGCCCTGCAGGGCCGTGCTGACCGCAGCCGAATGCAAGCGCTGCAGATCGAGGCGGTCGGTGGCCAGGCGCAGATCAAAGCCGCGCGCGGCTGCACCGGGTGCAAGCGGCAAGGTCAGTTCACCGGTCACACGGCCCGCAGCACCGTCCAGTGCCATGTTGCGTACCCGCAGCGTGTCGCCATTCAAAACGAGCGCGCCTGTCGCGCGGCGCACCGGCAGTCGGGTGGCCTCCAACGTGCCCTCCAACGCGTTTTCCAGCACGATCTGCCCCACAAGCGGCGGCAGTCCCAGCGAGGCCGAGGCGGCACCGGTCGCCAATTGGGTGCGCAGCGTCCCGGACAGCCGGGTCGGCGGCAGAGCCGGGACAAAGCGCGAGAGGTCGAGCGTGGTGACGTCCAGATCGGCCACTGAGAACAGATGGGGCGCAAACGGGGTGAACACCGTGCGCGAGGACAGACCCGCATCGCGCAGCCGCGTGCGGGCACGCACCTCGATGGCCTCGAGCTGCCCGCTGAGCGTCGCATCGACCGGTACCTGCTCGTTGAGCAAGCGGGTCTCGAGCAAGGCCTGGCCAGTGAGCGCAAACGGCGGCTGATCCTGCAGCCTGACACTGCCGCGCAGGGCTAGCGGACTGCCTTCCAGATCGGTGTGCAAGGAGAGGGTGTCGATGCTCCAGGCCGCACGATCGTAGCGCAGCGAAGCCTTCAGATCGCGCAGCGTCGTGGCATCGGACCGGCCTTCCGTGCGCAGCACGAGTGCGTCGATCTGGGCATCCGTGATGTCGATGCGCACCGGCACGGCGAGCGTGGCAGGCGGCGCGGCGGCGGGCGCATCGGCTGCACTGATGATCTCTACGCGTGTGGCCTGAACGCTGTTCGCCACGATGCGTGCCTGCAGCAGGCTGCGCCATGACAGAGTGATACGTGGCTGCTCCACCACCACGGTGGTGCCTGCATCGCGCCAGGTCACCCGCTCAGCTTGCAGCGTGTCGAAGGGCGATCCAGCCGGCGCCTCGATACGCAACTGCCCCTGGGTGGCCACCTCGGCCCGGGCGACCGCCCAGCGCAGCAAACTGCCGTTGGCTGCCGCCTGCGTGAGCAGCGCCGTCGCGACAGCCGCCACCGCGATCAGCGCCACTGCTGGCCACCAGGCAAAGCCCCTATGGCGCAGCGCACGCGGTGCGCGCGTGGCAGCCTCGCACCCGGCGCGGGCCATCAGAACACCACTCCAATGGAGAAATACACGCGCCACTGACCCGGATCGAAGCCACGGGCGACGTCGATATTCAGCGGCCCCACCGGTGTGCGCCAGCGCACGCCCACGCCGGCACCGCGCGCCAGCTTGAAGGTATCGATGGAGTCCGAGGCGTTGCCGGCATCGATGAACCCCGCGATCGCCCAGTCGCGTTGAATCAGGTGCTGGTATTCGAGGCTGGCGACGGCGAGATAGCGTCCGGCGACGGTCGCCTCACCCAGCGGCACCCCCAAGCTCTGCGACACGTAGCCACGCACCGACTTGCTGCCCCCGGTACGAAACAGGTTGGCCGAAGGAATCCCTTCGCGCGCGTCGGCATACACCGCACCCAGTTCACCGCGCAGCACGAGTCGACCGAACTCGCTGGCATCAGCGCGGCTCAGCGGATAGATGCCGTAGCCCAACACATAGCCCCGGACAAAGCTGCGCTCACTGCCCAGTGCATTGGCTGCACCCGAGATCTGGAAGGTCGTGATCGTGCCGCGGGTAGGCATCAGGGGCGAATCCAGGTTGCGCCGCGTCCAGCTCCAGCCCAGCACCAGAGCGCGGTTGTGATAGAACGCCTCGTTGTCGGACGAAAACACCACGTTCTGGCGCTCATATTGATATTGCAGCGACAAGCCAGTCTCGATCTTGCCTTCACGCTTGAGTCGCGCGGCAAAGAGTGAGCCGGCATCGACGATGTCGTTCTGGATGTTCCGATGCTCCAATCGCAGGCCGCCCTGCCAGCGGTAGCCTTGCAGGTCCTGCGGCGTCTCCCACGTCGAGAACCCGAACTGTCGACGCTGATCGAGTTCGATTCCATTGAAGGTCTGGATCCCGCGGCCCGCCACATTGCGGTTCTCCCAGCCGGCGAGCAGACTCGGACCATAGTCGGCGTCATAGCCTGCGCCCAGGGTCCAGCGTTTGGACGGCCGCTCGATGACCTCCACCCTCACCGGCACTTCCTGCAGATCGGCGGCATCGCTCAGCGCGCGCACATCGGGGCGCACATTGACGGTGGTGAACCAGCCGGCGCCATTGAGTCGCGTCTGCAGATCAGCGATCTGGCGCATATCGTAAGGGTCGCCGGTCCGGAAAGACTTGAGCCCTTCGATGACCTCAGGCGGATAACGGTTCAGGCCATCGATGACCAGCGGACCAAATTGCACGGCTGCACCGGAATCCACCACCAGTTCCAGCGAGGCGCGCGCCAGCTCCTGATTGACCTCGGCTTCACTCTCAAGCAGGCGGGCACGCAGAAAGCCTCGGTCGCGCAAAGCGTCGAGCAAGGCACGCTTGGCTTGTTCCCAGTCCTGCGAGCGAAAGGGCTCTCCGACGGGCAGCCGCCAGCTTCGCTCAATTGACTGGCGCAAGGCCTCGCGTTGCGGCGAGGCGATCTCACCCTCAAGCTCCAACTGCACACGGTCCACCACGGTGCGCGGACCGGTGAGCACCTGAACGAGCGCGCCATCGTCCAGAGCCGAGACGCTCACCTGGGGCGAAAAATAGCCTTCCGCCGCCAGCAGGTCGCGCACTTCGCGTTCGGCGCGCGCAATGAAAAGCGGCAGCTGCGACGGGTCGTAGTCGGCGCGCTGGCGCCAGCGGCCCAGCAAGGTGTGCTGGCGGATGAGGCGCGCGATGGGGTCGGGCGCCTCGATGCGCAGGGCATACCGTGGGGACACCTTGCCGCCGTCCCGCCCATCGGTGACATCCGGATCGCCGAAAAAGCGCCCGATGACCGGCAGGCGCGCCAGCGGATGCGGTTTGGATGCAGGCTGCGCCGGTGTGATCGAATCCACCGCGTCCGACGCGGGTGCTGCGTCGGTCACTGCGATCGGTTCAGCCGCGCGGTTGGCTTCGACAGGAGGCGATGCTGTCTCGGCCTGAACGGGCGCAGCAGCCAACCCTGCGATGAGGCACACCTGCGCCAGTACGCGAGGCCAACCGCCGCCTGACCGCCCTGTGCCTGGATCCACGCAGCACCTGGACTTCAAGGGCGCAGCGATGATCGAACGCGAGCGATCCCCGGGCTCAGACCACGCGGGTCTGCGCGGCACCCGGGGCGCGCTCAACGATGGTGCCGATGAGACGCGGCGCCTCGCCCGCCCGGCTCAGATGATCCAGACAGCTCTGCGCATCGGCTTGCGCGACGATCAGCACCATCCCAATGCCGCAGTTGAAGACCCGATGCATCTCGTCATCGGCAATGCGTCCTTCGCGCTGCAGCCAGTCAAAGAGCGCCGGCCGCGTCCAGGCATCGCGATGCAGCACGGCCTGGCAGGTATCAGGCAGCACACGCGGCACGTTTTCGAGCAGGCCGCCGCCGGTGATGTGTGCCATGCCCTTGACCTGCACATGACGCAGCAGTTCGAGTACCGGCTTCACGTACAGGCGGGTCGGCGCCATGACAGCATCGGCAAAGCTGCCGCTGGTGCCGAAGTCGGCCTGCATGGCTGCGGCATCGATGCTGCCGTGGGCCCGCTCGATGACCTTGCGCACCAGCGAATAGCCGTTGGAATGCGCGCCGCTGGAGGGCAGTCCGATGACCGCATCACCCGGGGTGATGCTGCGCCCGTCGATGATCGCGGACTTCTCGACTGCGCCCACGGCAAACCCGG
>JBIKKG010000205.1:0-6552 GCA_044360485.1 Burkholderiaceae bacterium
AGCCAGGGCGTTGTGCCGTTCCTCAAGGTCGTGAACGACACGGCGGTGGCGGTCAACCAGGGCGGCAAGCGCAAGGGGGCGGTGTGCGCGTACCTCGAAACCTGGCACCTCGACATCGAAGAGTTTCTCGAGCTGCGCAAGAACACGGGCGATGACCGTCGTCGCACGCATGACATGAACACGGCCAACTGGATTCCCGACCTGTTCATGAAGCGGGTGATGGAAAACGGCGACTGGACCTTGTTCTCGCCAGCCGATTGCACCGATCTGCACGAGCGCTACGGCCGCGCCTTTGAAGAGGCTTATGTGCGCTACGAGCAGCGCGCAGCCAATGGCGAGCTCAAGTTGTTCAAGAAAGTGCCGGCTGTGTCGCTCTGGCGCAAGATGCTGTCGATGCTGTTTGAAACCGGGCACCCCTGGATCACCTTCAAGGACCCGTGCAACATCCGCTCGCCGCAACAGCATGTCGGCGTGGTGCACAGCTCCAACCTCTGTACAGAGATCACGCTCAATACGGGCGATGCCGAAATCGCGGTCTGCAACCTTGGGTCAGTGAACCTTGTGGCGCACATGATGCCCGGGGCCGATGGTCGCTATATGCTGGATCACGACAAGCTGCGTCGTACGATCCGTACCGCCATGCGCATGCTCGACAACGTGGTCGACATCAATTACTACGCAGTCAACAAAGCACGCAATTCCAATCTCAAGCACCGTCCGGTGGGTCTGGGCATCATGGGATTTCAGGATTGTCTGCACATGATGCGTTTGCCTTACGCCAGTGCCGACGCGGTCGAGTTCGCCGATCGCTCCATGGAAGCGGTCTGCTACAACGCCTACTGGGCGTCCACCGAACTGGCGGCTGAGCGCGGCCGCTACGCTAGCTTTAAGGGGTCCCTGTGGGACCGAGGCATCCTGCCCCAGGACTCACTCAAGCTGCTGGCCGAGCAGCGTGGTGGTTATGTTGAAGTCGATGCCTCGTCCACACTGGATTGGGATGCCCTGAGAAGCCGGATCGCACAGTACGGCATGCGCAATTCCAATTGCGTGGCCATTGCCCCCACAGCCACCATTTCGAACATCATCGGCGTGGGCGCCTGCATCGAGCCCACGTTTCAGAACCTCTACGTGAAGTCCAATCTCTCGGGCGAGTTCACGGTGGTCAACGACTATCTGGTGCGCGATCTGAAGGCCAGAGGCTTGTGGGATGAGGTCATGATTGCCGACCTCAAATTTTTCGATGGCAGTTTGTCCCGAATCGATCGTATTCCTGCAGAGTTGCGCGCCATTTACGCCACGGCATTCGAGGTCGATGCAGGTTGGTTGGTCGAGTGTGCTTCGCGTCGACAAAAATGGATCGACCAATCTCAGTCCCTCAACATCTACATGGCGGGGGCCTCAGGCAAAAAACTGCACGAGACCTACACCATGGCTTGGTTGCGTGGCCTCAAGACCACCTACTACCTGCGCACCCAAGGTGCCACGCACGCAGAAAAGAGCACAACCGACCGCGTGGGCCAACTCAATGCGGTCTCTGCTGAGGGGGCGGCAGGGGCTTTTTCATACAGCACATCCAGTCAGGCGGCACCGACTCCGGCGCCTACCGAAGATCCCATTGCGCCCAAGTTCTGCGCACTCGATGACCCTGAGTGCGAGGCATGCCAATAGCGCTACATGGCGGCGTCCAAGCCTGTGATTCACGAAAATGCCTCTGCCTTGACAGGAGAGGCGTTTTCTGATTCACGAAAAGACTGTTGTATGGGCGCCATGTATTTCTGCGCGAAGTCAAGTTTGTAAGTACCAACCCGTTGCAAGCGCCCGACGCGCACCGTAAGATTTGGGCTGTGCATAACAGCCGAATCTTGCGTCGGGTCAAGCAGTTACCTGCTCATTCTGAAGCGAGACATTAAATGCTTTCCTGGGAAGATTCCGTTCCTGCCAATACCTTCAAGCCTGCTGCCGCACTGGCCGCAGTGCCTGCCGCCGACCTCTTTGAGCGGTCGGCGCCCGTCTCGCCTGCGCAAGCGGTCGTCAGCGACGCCTCCCGTTTGCACAATGCCACGCAAATTGCACGCGATACCCGTCGCGTTCGCGTCGAAGACAAGCGCATCATCAATGGCTCCGCTGACGTCAACCAGCTGGTTCCGTTCAAGTACAAATGGGCTTGGGAGAAGTATCTGGCTGGTTGCGCCAATCACTGGATGCCGCAGGAGATCAACATGGAGCGCGACATCGCGCTCTGGAAAAATCCCAATGGTCTGTCGGACGATGAGCGGCGCCTGATCAAGCGCAACCTCGGGTTTTTTGTTACGGCTGATTCGCTGGCTGCCAACAATATTGTGCTGGGCACTTACAGGCATATCAGTGCGCCTGAGTGTCGTCAGTTCCTGTTGCGACAGGCTTTTGAAGAGGCCATTCATACACACGCCTATCAGTACATCGTTGAGTCGCTCGGCCTGGATGAAGGTGAAGTCTTCAATGCGTACCACGAGGTCAAGTCGATTCGTGACAAGGATGAATTTCTCATCCCGTTTATCGATACGCTGACCAATCCCGATTTCGTCACAGGCACCCCCGAGAACGATCAGAAGCTCTTGAGATCGCTCATCGTTTTTGCCTGCCTGATGGAAGGACTCTTTTTCTACGTAGGATTTGTCCAGATCCTGGCGCTGGGCCGGCAAAACAAGATGATCGGTGCGGCCGAGCAGTATCAGTACATCCTGCGTGATGAGTCGATGCACTGCAATTTCGGCATCGACCTCATCAACACGATCAAGCTGGAAAATCCGCATCTCTGGACGCCGGCCTTCCGCGAGGAAATCGTTGGTCTGTTCCACCAGGC
The DNA here is from genome assembly GCA_044360485.1 of Burkholderiaceae bacterium. Lineage (GTDB taxonomy): Bacteria > Pseudomonadota > Gammaproteobacteria > Burkholderiales > Burkholderiaceae_E > UBA4615. The sequence goes on from JBIKKG010000205.1 coordinate 2,843, forward strand.
GGTCGAGCTCGAGTACCGCTATGCCGAAGACACCATGCCGCGCGGTGTGCTCGGACTGAATGCCTCTGTCTTCAAAGAGTATCTGCGATTCATTGCCAATCGCAGGGCTCAGCAGATCGGTCTCGATCCGCTTTTTCCGGGAGCTGAAAATCCGTTCCCCTGGATGAGCGAGATGCTCGATCTGAAAAAGGAACAAAACTTCTTTGAGCGACGTGTCACCGAGTATCAGACGGGTGGCGCGTTGAGTTGGGACTGATCACGGCAGGTAAGCGAACTGCGGCTCACCGCACTCGGGAATGAATTTGACGGGAATTTACTGGTTTTCACTTGGTCAGCATCGGTGCGGTCAGCGCGTGAGCGTATTGACTGCGTTGGAACAGTCGCCTGCAATGCGCACGCGACTGTCAGGTGAATCCTCCCGCCGTCTTCCCTCGCGACCGTCGTATGTCATGCAGGCGTCCGGCCCACAGGCCCGACGCCTTTTTCGTGTCCGGCCTGTCGGGTCGGCACGAGCCACCGCATTCATTAGCGTAAGAAACACAGCAAGCCTTCTTGCGCCGATGAATAGCCCGCAGGGTATCGGGATTGAACCCGTGCCCGACCGGGTTTCCATGATCATCAGTCCAATCTAAGGAGTCTCACTATGGCCACCGCCAAGAAAGCCGCTGCGACTAAACCCGCCGCTAAGAAGCCTGCTGCCAAGAAGCCGGCCGCCAAGAAAGTAGCCGCCAAGAAGCCGGCAGCAAAGAAGGCCGCCGCCAAGAAGCCGGCCGCCAAGAAAGTCGCGGCGAAAAAGCCTGCCGCGAAGAAAGTAGCCGCCAAGAAGCCGGCAGCGAAGAAAGTCGCAGCAAAGAAGCCCGCAGCCAAGAAAGTCGCCGCCAAGAAGCCTGCTGCAAAGAAAGCGGCTGCCAAGAAGCCCGCCGCGAAGAAAGTCGCTGCGAAGAAGTCGGCCTCGAAGAAGCCTGCTGCTGCGAAGAAGCCTGCAGCCAAAAAAGCAGCCAAGAAGCCTGCCAAAAAGGCCGAGCGACCTGCTGCTGCGGCAGCAAAGCCTCTGAATCCGGCTGCAGCCTGGCCCTTCCCGACCGGCAACAAGCCCTGATCGACCACGTCGGCCCATGGTGGCCGACCCGGGCAGGATCATCGCATCACATACAACGATCCTGCTCTAGCCGTGTCACGCGCCCCTCGGGGCGCGTTTTTTTTGTGGGAGAATTCACGCGCAATGGCTCAAATCATTTGGTTGTTGATCGAAACGCTCGGAAGCCTGCTCGCCGTGTCCTGCGTGCTGAGGGCTTACGGCCATCGACTGCATCTGAACCCTCGCAATCCAATCAGTCAGTTCCTCAGTGCATTGACTGACTGGCTGGTGATGCCCTTGCGCAAATTGATTGCCCCCACGCGTACGATGGACTGGGCGAGCGTTCTGGCGGCGTTGCTGATCGCCTTGCTGGTCTCGATTGCCTTCTCGATCCTCGCCTCAGGCGGACGGATCCCGAATCCCGGCGAGGTCATGTTGAGAGCGGTCTTCTGGCTGGCTCGCTCAGTCATCTATCTTGCGATAGGACTGGTGATCCTTCAGGCCATTCTTTCCTGGGTGAATCCCTTCGCGCCCCTGGCCCCTGCCATTGCCCAACTCACGCAACCCTTGCTGGCACCGTTCAAAAAGATCATCCCGCCGATCGGGGGTGTGGACCTTTCCCCGCTGGCGCTGATCATCTTGTTGCAGATTCTGCTGATGTTCGTCGACCCCGGCTTCATCCCCATCCGCCTGCCTTGATGGATGTGCGGGTCGCCATGCCTGTGTGCGCCCCTTACCAGGGGGCTGCGCCGTAGTTGGCCTGATACCGACGCGCAGCTTCTTCGCGCGTCACCGGATGATTCTGCGGGCCGTCATGTTCGATCTTGATGGCTCCCATCACACTGCCAAGGCGCACCGCTGTCTGCCAACCCAGATTGCGAGACAGTGCATACAGCAGACCGCCTCGAAACGCATCGCCACAGCCGGTCGGATCCGCAGCATGCGAAATCGTCGCCGCAGCGATGCGTTCGGTGATGCCGCCATGGCGGATCATGCAACCATCCCCGCCCATCGTCACCACTTGCATGGTCACCTTCGCGGCAATCTCCGTCTCGGTGAGACCGGTTTTTTCGCTCAGCAGTTTGCTTTCGTAGTCGTTCACAGTCAGCGCATGGGCCTGTCCGAGCAGGGCCTGCAATTCATCGCCGGTAAACATGGGCAACGCCTGCCCCGGATCAAAGATCCAAGGGGTGCCCGCGGCGGAGAACTCGCGCGCATGGCGCAACATGGCGTCTTTCCCGTTGGGAGCGACGATGCCCCAGGCGCCAGCGGACGGCGCTGCCACTTCATGAGCACGGCCCATCGCACCCGGATGAAATGCGGAAATCTGATTGTCTGACAGATCGGTCGTGATGAAGGCCTGTGCGGTGTACAAGTCGCTGCACTGAAGGATCAGCGACGTATCGATGCCCATTGCAGACAGCCGCTGCACGTAGTCGGCTCCATCACTGCCGACAGCCGCCAGCACGCAGGCCGATCCGCCCAGGCCATTGAGCGTGTACGCAATGTTGGCCGCACAACCGCCGAATTCGCGCTTCAGCCTGGGCGCAAGGAAGGACACGTTCAGCATGTGGACGCGATCGGGCAGGATGTGGTCTTTGAAGTGACCATCGAAAACCATGATGGTGTCGTAGGCCATGGAGCCACTGATGAGGACGCGAGAAGCAGTCATGTCGTGAGGGCAGTTTGGAATGTGGGAATCAGGGATAGAAGAGATCGGCTGAATAGCCGGCCGGGGCGGGTCCGTTGAGCGCCATCCGCACACGCACAGCGCGCTCGGAGCGGCCTGGCAGTGACGACGCCGCATTCTGCGGCGGACCGGCATACTCTTCGGCAGTCAATACTTTTCGCAGCATGACACCGTCTGCGCTGTCCTTGAGGGTGAGCTCCAGCGCTGGCAAGGCCACCGGATAGGCGGCACGATTGCTCAGCAGAGCCGACAGTTCGAATTCGCCCGCTGTATTGCTCGCGCGCAGTTCAAACGATTCGATGCTCAGTGCAGCACGATTGCGCGGCGAAGCGACTGACCACCCAAGTGGCGACAGCACCTGTGACAACATCGGGGCAAGCGATGGCACCCGTGCGGCGATGTCGTCGCGCCACCCGACGAGGGCCTGCGCACCCAGCGCAAGGGTCAGCACGATAGCGGCGGCCAAGGCTGGCCATCGAGATCCCTCATTCCCGGCACGGGCTGTGTCGTACTCCTCGGCCGGCGCTAACGGGTCGATGTCTGCAGATGCAGATGCAGATGCAGATGCGGCTGATGCGGCTGATGCGGCTGATGCGGCTGATGCGGCTGATGCGGCTGATGCGGCTGATGCGACGGACGCGGGAGACAGGGGGGACAGGGGGGGCTCGGTCGCTTCGGGTCTGGACGTCAGGGTGATGAATTCATCCGCTTCGCCGCCCTGGGTCGCAAAACTGGATGGCGCGGATCCGGGTGACGCCTCGTCATGCGCTCGCAGCTCGTCCGCCCGCAACGCGTCAGAGTGCTGATCGTTCGAGCGCTGATCGTTCGAGTGCAGCTCGTTCGCCCGCAGCTCGTTCGAGTGTGGCGCGGTCGCAGTCAGCCCCGCAGCGGTTGCCGACCCCTGACCATCAAGCGTGTGGGGGCCGAAGCCCGTGTCCGGGA
>JBIKKG010000033.1:0-21103 GCA_044360485.1 Burkholderiaceae bacterium
GCAAAGGGAGGGTTGAGATGGGTCAGCTGTGCAGGGTGACCCGGTAATCCATCATGTCGGCGCGGCAGTAGGTATCGCTGTGCGTGACCGGCTTGTCGTCGTAGTCGTAACTGGTGGTGCGAATGCGAAGCAGGGCTGCGCCTTCCTGATAGGCCAGTTGCCGCGCCAGCCGTGCAGTGGCCAGGGTGGCTTCCACACGCACGCGGGTGCGCGCCATGCGCAAGCCGAGGCCGAGTTCGATGGCCACCGTCACGTCCTGGTCGGTCAGGTCCTGTGCGGCCAGCGTGGCGGCCGGACCCGGAGCCATCCAGGTGGTCCCGATCACAAAGGGCGTCCCGTCGCCGTAGCGCATCACGACCAGCGCACCCAGCGGTGTGCCACGTTCGATGCCCAGTTCGATCGCCAGTTGGCGGGTCGCCGGCACGTGCTTGAAGGAGACCAGTCTGCCTTGAGCACGCAGACCGCGCATGCGCATCGCCTCAAGCACACCGACGAGCGGACCGTGCGCCTGGCGTCGCCCGGGTTGCGTGACAAAGGAGCCTTTGCCGTTGACCGTTCGCACCAGACCATTCGCCTGCAGTTCTGCGAGGGCCTGACGCACGGTGATGCGGCTGACGCCGAAGCGCGCAATCAGCTCTGACTCGGAGGGCAGGCGAGCCTCCGGTGGCAGGTGCCCTGACAGGATGTCGGCCCTCAATGCATTGCGCACCTGTACGAACAGGGAAGCGCGCCTGCTTGTTGCCGGACTCATGGCCTCAGCACCGGGCGAACGCGCTTGACGCGGCGCGCAGAATGCGGGGGATCGTTTGCGATCGGGCACGGTAGGGTGGACAGCAACTCTTCAACCTATCATGATAGGCTAGGAAAGCAGGCGGTCAACGCCGAATGGCCCGATATCGGGATGCCGATACGGTCGATGCCCGCTCCGGCTCATCCGTGTGTAAGGCTGGGCCACATCCGAACCAGGAGACGCACAGAGCATGACCCAGACATCCTCCGATCGGGCGGCCGCCGTCGCAGCGCTGCCCGCATTTGCCCGAACAGAGCTGTGCGCGCGCTTTGACGTGCGTCATCCGGTCTTTGCGTTTTCGCATTCTGTGGCCACGATCGCAGCGGTGTCGCGCTGTGGCGGTCTGGGGGTCTATGGCGCCACCCGCCGCACGCCCGATGAAATTCGCGCCGAATTGAGCGCGCTGCGCAAGCAGGCGGGCGATGTGCCGATTGGCGTGAATCTGGTGCTGCCCCCGGGGATGCCGGAAGACAATGACCCTGAGTCGATTGAGCGTGAGCTGCCCGAGCGTCACAAGGCGTTTGTGGCCGGTCTCTATGAAAAGTACAAGGTGCCACCGCCCAAGCGGCGAGGCATGCGCACCCGCTTTTTGCGCTCCAACGAGATTGCCGCGCAGCAGATGCAGGCCGTGCTCGATTCTGACGTACAGGTGGTGGCCTGCGGCATCGGGATGCCAGCGGCCTTTGTCGAGCAGTGCAAGCGTCGCGGCAAGCGCATCATTGCGCTGTGCGGTTCGCCCAAACACGCGCGCCGTGCGATCGATTCCGGTGCGGATGCGCTGGTGGCACAAGGCCATGATTCAGCGGCGCACACCGGCCCGATCGGGACCTTCTCGCTGGTGCCACAGGTCGTCGACGTGGCAGGCGATATTCCAGTGCTGGCGGCAGGCGGCGTCATGACGGGCCAGCATGTGGCCGCAGGGCTGGCGCTGGGCGCACAGGGCGTGTGGACGGGCAGCATCTGGCTGGCCACCGAGGAGTACGGTCTGCATCCCCTGCAGCTGAAAAAGCTGGTGGCTGCGGGCAGCGATGACACGGTCATCACCCGCTCCGAGAGCGGCAAGACGTTTCGACAGGTGCGATCCGCCTGGAGCGACGAATGGTCCGCCCCCGATGCGCCACGTCCTTTAGCCATGCCCTATCAGGACATGCTGGTGGGCGATCTGCTGGGCGCCATCGATGACCATGAGATCGAGCCGCTCATGCACTACGCGGTGGGGCAGGGGGTGGCATGGATTCGCGAACGGCGTACGGTGGCCGAAGTCTTTGCGCAGCTGGTGGAAGAGTCGCGCGCTGCGCTGGCCGCGCTCAGACGCGTCACGCCCTGATGGATGGCACGTGATCCCGGCTGTGGCGCGGGTTCAATCTGATGGATCCCTTGAAGGAGTTGCACCATGACGTTCAATCTGATGAAGGCATCTGAGTCGAGCAGCGCTGCCGGTGTGCCTGCACGCCGCCGGATCGTCGGGGGGATGGCCGCACTGGCCGCCACCAGCGTGGTTGGGCCACTGGCCGCTCAGACGGCTGCGGCGCCGTGGCCCGCCAAACCGGTGCGCATCGTGTCGCCCTATCCGGCGGGTGGCTCCAATGACAATGTGGCGCGCATCCTTGCAGCACGCCTGTCCGAGATGTGGGGCCAGCGGGTGTTCGTTGAGAATCGCCCAGGCGCCAATAACCGCATTGCCACCGAGCAGATTGCCCGACTGCCCCCCGATGGCTACAACCTGCTCTTTGCCGCCGCGCCACATGGCTCGAATCCCGGCCTGTACGACAACAAGCTGCCCTATGACACCGTGCGCGACTTCACCGCGATTGCGCGGGCAGTGATCGGACCGGTGGGTTTCTGGGTGCCGGCGGCCTCGCCATACAAGACGCTGCGCGAACTGGCCGATGCAGCCCGTGCGCAACCTGGCAAATTGTTTGCGGGCACGCCCGGCAACGGCAGCGGCCCGCATATGGTGGTCGAGCTCTTCGGGTTCCGCACTGGCGCGAAATTCGAACATCTGCCGATGAAGGGCGACGCGCCGTTAGCCATTGAAGCCGTGGCCGGAAGGGTCGACGTGGCGCTCACTGGCATGACCGTGATGAAACCGCATTACGAGGCGGGAAAAGTCAGGCTGCTGGCCGTGACCTATGAGCGCCGGTTCCCATTGGCGCCTGACGTGCCGACGCTTGCAGAAGCAGGCTTTGGCAACGTGGACGGCTATGCCTGGTTTGGCATGGTGGGCCCGGCCGGGATGGCCCCCGATGTGGTGGCCCGCATCAACCGCGACATCAATGCGGTCCTGGCGCTGCCCGAAGTACGCACGCCGCTTGAGGCCTCCGGTATCGTGGTGGCTACGGGGTCGCCCGAGCAATTCCGTGCCTTCATTGCCGCAGACGTCGAGAAGTGGACCAGCGTGGTGAAGGCCACCGGCATCAGACCCGACTGAGCAGGCGCACACCCATCGCAAACGGGATGGCGGCCAGCAGGATGTAGGTGGGGCCGTGTCCGCCCAGCAGCCCCACCAGCGAAGCGAACAGCACCGGCCCGAACATCGCGCCGCAAAACGTCAGGAACTGCGTGCCCCCGGTCACCATGGCCAAGCGCGCAGGGGCCACCCGGTGCGACAGATCGGCGAAGAACACGCCGTTCCAGGCCATGCTGGTGGCCCCACAGGCCATCGCCGCCAGGCTCATCAACCAGCGGGGGGCATCGGGCGGCAATGACCCCAGGGCTGCCGCCGCCAAGCCCATGCCCAATCCGAGCAAACCCAGCAGCCTGGTGGGTGACATCACGCGGTCGGACATCTGACCCCACACGATCCGGAACATCACGCTGAGCACCTGCGAGGCCGACAGAATGCCTGCGGCCACTGCCAGACTCAGCCCGTGTTCGAGCTTCAGATACGAGACCAGGAACGTGATGAAGCAGATTTGCGTGATCGAAAAAGCAATCGATGCCATGCCCAGTTGGCGCACGCCGCGGTCGTTCCACACCGCTTGCAAAGGCCCGGCAAAGGCCTGCCAGATCCGCTCACCCATTGGCGCGCTGGGCTCAGCACCGAGCGCCTGTGCTGGCGCGGCTGCCCGGGCTTCGGTATCCAGCACCTGTGCCTGACGCAGCACCAGTGCGAGCACGGCACTGAGCGCCCCCAGGCAGGCGAGCGTGAAGGGCCACGGCAGCCTGGACAGCAGCAAGGGGACCAGGAGCCCGCTTGCGCCGATGCCGATCGGCACACCAGTCTGTTTGATGGAGAAGAACAGACCACGACGCGTGGTCGGCGCATGGTGCGACAGGATCATCGAGGCTGCCGGATTGGGCAGCCCGTACCCCACGCCCAACGCGATGGCGGCTGGTACCAGCAACAGCCACAACCCTGGCAGGCTGGCCAGTGCGGCCAGCAGCAGCCCGACGCAACCTGCATACAGGGCCCAGCGATTCATGCGGACCGCCCCGGTACGCTGTACCCGCGCCCCGCTGAACAAGCCGGAAAACATGGCGGCGCAATAGGCCAATCCGACGAACCAGCCGATGCGTTGCGCCGGCAGTCCGAGCATGGGAGCGACCACCGGCGCCATGACGGAAGGAGCGGTCATGCACAGCGTGCACACCGCCTGCACCGCCAGTGTGACGCCGAGCGCCAGTCCGGGTCGGGTGCGCGCGGTGGGTACTGCGCCCGCTGCAGACGCTGCTTCATTGGCCTCGGTGCGCAGCGGTGCGATACGGGCGACCGATGCGGCCCGTTGATCGGCTGACTGTGGGGGCTGTGGGCACATGGCGGGTTAGGCCAGTATAGGTGCGCCACCGGATGTGGCCGGCGCGATGGCCGCTGCGCCAGTATGATCGTGAAACGCCCACCTTTTTGGATCGCCCGCCATGAACCTGTCCGAGATTCGACGCATCGTTGATGCCAAATGGGATGACGATCTGCTGCCAAGGCTGGTGGAGTACGTGCGGCTGCCTGCGAAATCGCCGGCCTTTGACGACAGTTGGGCGGCGCATGGCTATCTGGCGGCTGCCGTCAAAGCTGGCGAGACCTGGGCGCGTGCGCAAGGCATTCAGGGCATGACGCTCGAGGTGATCACTCAGCCCGGCCGCACCCCGTGCCTGTTCTTCGACATTCCAGCCACGCACGGGCTGGGCAATGATCGCACCGTGATGTTCTATGGTCATCTGGACAAGCAGCCCGAGATGACCGGCTGGCGCGAGGATCTGGGGCCATGGACGCCGCGCATCGAGAATGGTCGGCTCTACGGGCGCGGCGCTGCAGATGACGGTTATGCACTGTACGCAGCGCTGACGGTCGTGCAGGCGCTCGATGCGCAGGCCATGCCGCGTCCGCGCTGTGTGGGGCTTATCGAAACCTGCGAGGAAAGCGGCAGCCCTGACCTGCCTGCGTATCTTCGGCAACTCGCCCCCCGGCTTGGTGATGTGCAATTGGTCGTCGGACTCGATTCCGGCTGTGGGAACTACGATCAGATGTGGGTCACCACCTCACTGCGTGGTCTGGTGGGCGGTGTGCTCAGTGTGGAAATCCTGCAGGAGGGTGTGCACTCGGGATCGGCCAGTGGCATCGTGCCTTCGTCATTTCGCATCGCCCGCAAGCTGCTGTCGCGACTGGACGATATGGATACCGGCCGCTTGCTTCCGGAGGGTCTGCACACGCCAATTCCAGCCGAGCGCATTGAACAGGCGCGGGCTGCCGGCGACATTCTGGGCGACCAGATCTGGAAGCAGTTCCCCTGGGTTGGTTGCAATCATGGCCCCGACGCGCATGCGCACGCCATGCCAACCACGACCGATCCGGTCGAGGCGATCCTCAACCGCACCTGGCGTCCGGCGCTGTCTGTGACCGGTGCGGAGCATTTGCCGGGCATTGCTGCGGGTGGCAACGTCCTGCGCCCGCGCACCTCGCTCAAGTTGTCGCTGCGTATCCCGCCGACGCTGGACGGTGAGCGCGCAGCGGCCATCATGCGCGAGGTGCTGGAAAAGGATCCACCCTATGGTGCACGGGTGAGTTTTTCGGGTGGCCATGGCGCCACCGGCTGGAATGCGCCCCCCACGGCTGCGTGGTTGCAACAGGCGGTGGATGCCGCTTCACAGGCGGCCTGGGGTCGGCCAGCGGCATGGATGGGCGAAGGCGGCACGATCCCCTTCATGAGCATGTTGGGCGAACGCTTCCCCGAGGCCCAGTTTCTGATCACGGGCGTGCTCGGTCCGCAGTCCAATGCGCATGGCCCCAATGAGTTCCTGCACATTGATGCCGCCAAGCGGCTCACGGCCGCTGTGGCGGCGGTCGTGACCGCGGTGAAATGAAACGATCGAAGCCGGCTTGAGTACGAGCTGACGGCGCTTCTCCCGCCTTTCATCGATGCAAATCGCACGCTGGAGCAGTTGAAAGTGTGACGAAAGGATGGCGTGACGGTAGAATCGGCCGCTTACGCTGACCCTTCGTGCAGGCGATTGACCGCAGTCATGACCGCTTCATTGGCCACACCTCTTACACCGTCGGCCTCAGCGACCCGGGTTGGTGCGGTTGCATCGGAGGCGATCCCGCGTGTGCTGCTGATCCACGATGACCCGATGTGGCTCATGCACACCGGGCGCGAGTTGCGTGAGCGCGGATTCCTGGTCACTGAATGCACCCACCCGCATGAAGTCGGTGACCTGATCGATCAATCGCATCCGGATGCGGTCGTGATCGATGCCGCGGTGCGTGAGCCCGCGGCCTATGTGGTCTGTCAGCAGATCCGTCAGCATCCTGGCGGCGATGAATTGCCCGTCTTGCTGCTGGCGTCTGATGCGTCGAGTGAATCGCATCGCCTGGCACAGGATGCCGGGGTGACCGACTTCAGTGTCGGCGAGACGGACGCCGCCATGCTGGTGCACCGCTTGCGTCAGATGCTGTGGGTGGCCCGTCTGGAGCGCACCCTGGGTGCAGGCGGGCAGCCTATACATCCTCGCAACCCGGTGCGCAGCGGCCGGTTCGTCTGGCGCACCGATAGCGGCGAGGTGCGTGGCAGCAACGATTTGTTCGGACTGCTCGATCGGCGCGTGCCTGACGGAGTCGCCGATGCCGGCTGGCTGCTGAATATCCTGTCCGTGCATGAACGCCGACGCCTCATGGTGAGCATGCAGCGGCTGTTACGTGGTGGGCAGCCATGGCGCCTGGAGATCGAGATTCGTACCCGCTCATCGGGTCAGCGCAGGGTGCGTATCGAAGTGCAGCAAGTCATTGCTCTGGACGCGCAGTCCTTTGAGGTCACCGGGCACGTACATGACGTGTCGCCCACATCGAGCGCAGAAGCGCGGGTGTATCGGCTCACCCACTACGACACGCTGACCGGTCTGCCCAATCGTGCCTGGTTTGTCGAGCAACTGAAAGTGGGTCCGCGTCGCAGGGCGCAAGGCCTGGGGCTGGCGCTGCTCGATATCGATCGTTACCACGATGTTCTGGAGGCGTTTGGGCAGGATGCCTGTGATCGTCTGATCGTGGAGGTGGCCCAGCGTCTGCGCCGCCTGTCGCGTTCCGCGCTGCCGCAGTGGGGCCAGGGTGTGAGCCGTGCGCGCATCTCAGCCGTCGCGTATCTCGGCGGTGATGAATTTGGCCTGATTCTGGAGCACCTCGCCGAGCCCGATGAATCGCTCGAGGTCTGTCGCAACGTGCTCAACGTCCTGTCCGAACCGATCCGACTGGGCGAGCGTGAATTGCTCCTCAATGCCTCGATCGGGGTGCATGCGGCCGATCCCGCACAGGACGACCCGATCGGCTGGCTGGGTCGGGCCGAGTTGGCCCGCCGGGCCGCCGCAGCGCTCAGCACGGAGCGGGTGCTGCGGTTCGACCCCTCCATGTCCGAGACCGCTACCGATCGGCTGATGATGGAGCGTGATCTGCACTATGCGATGGAGCGTGGCGAACTGTCGATGCAGATGCAGCCGAAGTTCGCTGCCAGCACGCGCACACTGATCGGATTTGAAGCGCTGATGCGCTGGTCGCATCGCGGGCAGATGCAGTCGCCGGCGCGGTTCATTCCGATCGCCGAGCGCAACGGCCTGATCGTTCCGATGGGTGAATGGGCGATCGACCAGGCCTGCGGGATGATCGGTGCCTTGGCGCGCGCCGGGCGCAGCGATTGCCGTGTGTCGGTCAACCTGTCTGCGCAGCAGTTGTCGGACGGACGTCTGCCCGAACTCATCGAAGCGGCCCTGGCGCGCCATGGCGTTCCGGCGGAGCGTCTGGAGGTCGAACTCACTGAGTCCGGTCTGATGCATGACCCCGAACTCGCATTGGCAGTGTTGCGGGCCATTCGTGCCCTTGGGGTGGGGCTGGCGATCGACGACTTTGGCACCGGCTACTCCTCACTCGCCTATCTGACCCGCTTGCCGCTCACCACGCTGAAGATTGACCGCTCCTTCGTGCAGGATGCGCATCTGTCAGAACGCAGTCGCGCGGTGGCCAGTGCGATTGTTGGCCTGGCTGTGAATCTGCGGCTGGAGGTGATCGCAGAGGGTGTGGAAACCGAAGCGCAACGCGATGCCCTGATTGCACTGGGCTGTGACCATCAGCAGGGGTATCTGTTCGGGCGCGCGATGCCCATGGACGACGCGATCCAATTTGCACGCTCCGTGCCCGCGCCAACGCGGCCTGGTCAGGAGCGGATCGTCCAGGCATGAGTGCTTCGGACCGTTCAGACCGGCCTGCGGCCACATCCGGGTCGGGTGCCTCCAGCCTGTCCGGTGCGCGCGATTCCGTGGCGGCGAATATTGCGCGCGCTGCGATTCGGCATCTGGTTGAACGGGGGCTGCAGCCAACGCCTGCCAACTACCTTCAAGCCTGGAAGGCGGTCGGTGGACCAGTTTCGCCGACCGATGAGCAGGCGGTTGCGCAGCCAAACGGCCAGGATGAAGGCGGGGCGTTCAGATCGATGGACACCCTGCGCAAGACCCATTCCGAACTGCTGGAAATTGTCCGCACGCTATGCGAGAGCATCGAGTCGATGGCCGAGCGCGATAGCTGGCTAGCGGTGCAGGTTCAAGCCATTCGCGAGTCGGTGGGTCGGGGCGCCGATCGTCGATCGCTGGCTGCTGCCCGGGCCATGCTCGAGAGCGCCCGTCAGTCTCAGCACGACCTGCAGCGTAATCGGCGTGATGCGCTGGGCGTGTTGCGCGGATTGCTGCCTGACCTGATCGCGCAGATGACCCAGCTTGGCGAGCGGTCAGGCGATTTTGGCGATGCGCTCAATACCCACCTCGTGTTGATTGCCCAGGCCGATTCGATCGAGGCCATTGCGGATGAAGTGCGCCATCTGGTGGCCGGGGCCCAGTCGATGGCGAGTACCGTCGCTCAGGCGCGCGGTCGGCTGGAAGGTGGCGCACGCCAGGCGCTCGAGCTTGAAAGTCAGGTCGAGCGGCTCGAGCGGGAACTGGCCCGCACCAGCGAGTTGCTGCTCACCGATCACCTCACGCAAACCGCCAACCGCACGGGGCTTGCGCAGGCCTTCGCTTGCGCACAGGAGGCCCTGCGCGCAGGCGCAGACGTGATGGTGGCACTGTTGGATGTGGACGACTTCAAACGCGTGAACGATGCGCTGGGCCATTTCGCTGGGGATGGCGTGCTGCGCCATCTGGCCAAGCTGCTCCAGGGCCAGGTGCGCAGCGGCGAAACCGTGGCCCGCTATGGTGGCGAGGAGTTCGTGATCCTGATGCCGGCACGTCCCGAGAACGATGCGCGCGACTGCCTGGTGCGCGCGCAGCGCGAACTGACCCGCTCGGTGTACCTGCACGAGTCGCGCAAGGTGTTCATCACGTTCTCTGCCGGCTTGACCCAGGTTCGGGGCACGGATTCGCTTGAATCGGCCCTGGCGCGCGCAGACGAAGCGATGTACCGCGCCAAGCGGGCCGGCAAGAACTGCGTATCGGTGGCCTGACGCACTTAGTCGATCAGTCGATCAGTCCGTTTTTCAGGCAGTAGGTGGTGAGTTCGGCATTGGTCTGGACGGAAAGCTTTTCCAGTACGCGGGCTCGATAGACTGAAACGGTCTTGGGCGACAGGTTCAACTCGGTGGCGATGTCCGAGAGTCGCTTGCCCGATGCCAATCGGATGAGGGTCTGGAACTCCCGATCAGACAGTCGCTCGTGAGCTGCATGACTCTCATCGACCGACAGGCGCTCTGCCAGGGCTTCTGCGATGCCAGGCGTGATGAATTTCCGTCCGGCATGCACCGTGCGCACGGCACTGACGATTTGCCCTGGATCGGCCGACTTGTTCAGATAACCCATGGCTCCAGCCTTGAGTGCTCGGATCGCGTACTGGTCCTCGGGGTACATGGTGAGGATCAGCGTGCGAATGCGCACCGGATGATCGGCCAGCGAATGCAGCACGTCGAGCCCGCTGCGCCCCGGCAAATTGATGTCGAGCAGCAGCACATCGAACTCGGTATCGCGCAGCAGCTCGCGCAGCTCGCCATAATCGGCGGCTTCACCTACCACGCGGATATCGCCTGCCTCATTGAGGGAATCGCGCAGACCGCGGCGAATCAGCGCGTGGTCGTCGACCAGGGCGACCCGAATCATGATTGCGGCTCCGACTCGAGCAAACGTGCGGCGGCATCGGTGAGCGGAATTGTCAGCATCAGGGCGCCATGTGGCTCACCGGTCGCCACTTCCAGCCAGCCGCCAATCTGGCGGACCCGCTCATGAAGGCCGCGTAACCCGAAGGAGCTGTCCTTGCCCAGGTCTGTGGGGCGAATGCCAATGCCATCGTCGATGATCTCCAGTGACAACAAGTCATTGCGCATGACCAGGTCCAGCCGAACGCTGCTGGCCCGGGCATGCTTGGCCACATTGGTCAGCGACTCCTGCGCCACGCGATAGACCGTGATCGCTACCTGCTCCGACACATCCACCCGGTCCTGGTTGCACGACAGTTGCACGTTCAGACCCGTGCGACTGGCAATTTGTCGTACCAGGTAATCGAGTGCGGCCAACAGGCCGGCATCGAGCGCAGGCGGGCGCAGGTCTCGCAGGATGCGCTGCACCGCCGCCACCGCCTGATCCAGCGTGTCCAGCCCCTGCTGGGCGCGGGCTTTGACCGCTTCCTGGCCATGGCGCTCGATCCATGACAGATCGAAGCGCAACGCGGTCAGCATGCCGCCGATGTCGTCATGGACTTCCCGTGCAATGGCCGCACGTTCGGCCTCGACCGCCTGCTGCAGGTGGTCGGTGAGTTCACGCAATCGGCGTTCGGATTCAGCCAGTGCCTGCCTGGTGCTGGTGCGCTCCTTGCGCACGTTGGCAGCAGACATGCCTTGGCGCAGTGCCAGCCCCAGGCGTGCCAGGCGGCCCTTGATCAGGAAGTCGTCTGCGCCGGCCTGCATGGCCGAGACCGCGAGGTCTTCGCCGATGGCGCCTGAGACGATGATGAATGGCAGCTCGAGCCCCCTTGAACGGACGATGTTCAGCGCGTCCGTGCCGCTTAGGCCAGGCAACTGCAGTTCGGAAATCACGGCATCCCAGTGTTCAGTGTCCAGCGCTGCGCACAGTGCGGCGGCGGAATCGACGCGCAACACCTGAGGCTGCAGGCGCTGACGGCGCATTTCCTGGAGCAGCACCGCGCAGTCGAGTTCGGATGACTCAACCACCAGTACGCGCACCGCCTCGGCATCGGAACCGTCGGCGGTGGCCCGCTCCATGGAATTGGTCGGATGCAACCGGTCTTATCTGAAGTTGCCCGAAGGGGCTGGGGTCTGAGAATGGCCCCTGTAGAGCGCTGGGGCAACGAGTTCGATCGATGGTAGCACGCAGGGTGTTCGACGCAGTGCCCTCTCAGGCAGGAAAAACGAGCGATATGGCTGACGAACGGTTCGATGACGCAGGCACGCTGGTGGCGCCACAGATGGCTGCCGACATGCAGGACGAGCTGCTGACGGCAGCCACGGAACTGGACCGCCTGCAGCACTTGCTCGCGGATGCCGTAGTTCAGCTGCATGAGCGGTTTGCGCATGCCATGGATGGCCAGTCTCGCGTGCCGCCTTCGCCGCAGCGCGACGCCGTGCAGGCTGAGCTGGGCGCTGCATTAGTAGCGTTGCAATTTGAGGACCTGGCCTCGCAGCTGATCTCGCATGCACGCAGGCGACTGGGTTCAGTAGCGGATTGCCTGGGCAATCTGGCGATGGCGGACGAGGACCCGGGCTGCGACGTGCAATGGGTCGAGCGCCCATGTCCGGTCGCACAGCATGCAGTAGATGCCGGATCGGTGGAACTTTTTTAGGTTTGCGGAGGAATTTCAATGGCTTCGATTCTCGCAGTGGACGACTCGGCTTCGATGCGCCAGATGGTGTCGTTCGCATTGCGCAGCTCTGGTCATCAGGTGATCGAGGCGGTCGATGGACAGGACGCCCTCGACAAGCTGGGCGATCAGCATGTGGATCTGGTGCTGACCGACCAGAACATGCCGCGCATGGATGGACTCACGCTGGTGCGTCAGTTGCGCGGCACGGATCGGTTCAAGCGCACACCCATCCTGATGCTCACCACCGAGTCCAGCGATGAAATGAAGCAGGCTGGACGCGCTGCAGGCGCCACCGGCTGGATGGTCAAACCCTTTGACCCGGCCCGGCTGATCGAAGTGATCGGCAAGGTCCTGCCCCGGTGACGGGGCTAGCCAGGAAAACGTGATGAGCGACACACAGGCAAACCAGGGCGCAGGCGGCGAGTTCGATCTCTCGCAGTTCTACGATGTCTTCTTCGAGGAGGCCGGTGACAACCTGGCCAACATGGAAGCCTTGCTGCTCGGATTGGACACGCACAGTGCCGATGACGAGTCGCTCAATGCGATCTTTCGCTGTGCGCATTCCATCAAGGGGGGCGCCGCCACCTTTGGCTTCCAGGATGTGGCGGATCTCACGCATGTGATGGAGACGCTGCTCGACAAGCTGCGTCGCCACGAGCTGGCCGTGACCACGGCCATGATCGATACCCTGCTGCACTCCGGCGATGTGTTGCGCCAGTTGCTGGCCCTGCGCCAGTCGGGTGGCGGCGATAGCCTGGATTGCTCGGAACTGGTCACCCGGATTCGGGCGCTCGCGCAAGGTGACAGCGCGGGTGCGCCTGTGGCTGCGGTCGCTCAGTCAGCGCCCGTCATCGAGGTGCCCGCCACCGTGACACCTGCCACAGCGCCCGTCGCCGCGGCGCCGGGCGCGGCCGGATTCGCTGCCGTGTCTGCTGCGGTGGCCACGGTGCCCGGCGAGCGTTGCCTGAGCATCGTGATCGGGCCACTCGAGGATGCATCCGCAGCCGACCATCTCGCTGAGCTGTTTGCCGAAATTCCAGGGCTGGGCGGGATTGCGCCTCTGGATGCAGGCCAGCCCGATGCCCAGCGCATGCGCCGATTCGAAGTGCACACCACCGCCGACGACAGCGAGCTGCTGGATCTGTTTTCGTTCCATGTGGCGCGTGAGCAGGTTCAGATCAGCATGGCTGGTATGCCATCTGTTGCACCGGTGGCTGTACCGGCTGTGAAACCGGAAGCAGATTTCGGTTTCTTCGAACCGCTGCCGGATGCGGAGCTGCGGCCGGCCAGTGCACCGCAGGCCAGTGCGCCGGCGCTGGCTGCCGTCACGGCGCTACTCGCTCCCCTCGCAGTCGCAGCCACGCAGGCGGTGTCGCCCGTCGCGCAGGCCTCTGGCGCGGCGCGGCCCGCTGCTGGAGGATCAGGCGCCCTGGAGAGCGCCACCATCCGCGTGCCGATCGAGAAAGTCGATCAGCTGATCAACCTGGTGGGCGAGCTTGTCATTACGCAAGCCATGCTGGCACAGACCGGGCGTGACCTGGACGGTGTGATTCATCAGCGGATGGCCACGGGACTGACCGATCTGGAGCGCAATACCCGATTGCTGCAGGAAGCCGTGATGGCTATCCGGATGATTCCGATGACCGCGGTCTTCAACCGTTTTCCACGCATGCTGCGCGACCTGGCCGGCAAGCTGGACAAGCGCATCGAGTTGCACACCATCGGTGAAGACACCGAACTCGACAAGGGTCTGATCGAAAAGATTACGGACCCGCTGACTCACCTGGTGCGCAATGCAGCCGACCATGGCATTGAGCTGCCGGCTGACCGGCTGGCAGCAGGCAAGTCCGAGCACGGCACGGTCACCCTGACAGCCGCCCACGAGGGTGGCTCGATTGTGATCGAGGTGCGCGATGACGGTCGTGGGCTGAATCGCGGCAAGCTGTTGCGCAAGGCGGCCGAGCGAGGCCTGCCGGTCAGCGACCAGATGAGCGATCAGGAGGTTTATGGGCTGATCTTCGAGCCCGGCTTTTCCACCGCCAGTGAAGTGACCGATGTCTCCGGGCGTGGCGTTGGCATGGATGTGGTCAAGCGCAACATCACCTCGCTGGGCGGCACGGTCGAGATTGATTCGACCGAAGGCCAGGGCATGCGGGTGTCGGTGCGATTGCCGCTGACGCTGGCGATCATGGACGGCATGTCGGTCGGGGTGGCCGCTGAAACCTACATCGTGCCCCTGGCCTCGGTGGTTGAATCAATTCATCTGTCGCCAAGCGATGTGAAATCCGTCGGTGGCACAGGTCGCGTGGTGGAAGTGCGCAATGAATATCTGCCACTCATGCAACTCGATCAGCTCTTTGATGTGCCCCGCACGGCTGAGCACGCTGGCGGAATCATGATCGTGGTCGAGGCCGAGGGTGCGCGCGCGGCGCTGCTGGTCGATGAACTGATCGGTCAGCACCAGGTGGTGGTGAAAAACCTCGAAGCCAATTACCGCAAGGTGCCGGGCATCTCCGGCGCCACCATTCTGGGCGACGGCCATGTCGCACTCATTCTCGATGTGTCGTGGCTGATTCGTCGCGCTCGTCACTGAACACACCGCATTCAATCCAATACCGGAGATCGCCATGTCATCACGCGAACAGCACCCTGCCTCGGCCGCACATCCGCGCGAGTACCTGACCTTTCGCCTGGGTGAGGAGGAATACGGCATCGACATTCTGAAGGTGCAGGAAATTCGCGGCTATGAGCAGCCCACGCGCATCGCCAATGCCCCGTCCTTCGTCAAGGGCGTGGTCAATCTGCGCGGCGTCATCGTGCCGATTGTCGATCTGCGACTGAAATTCGGACTGGGCTCGGCCGAGTACAACGAATTCACGGTGGTGATCATTCTCAATCTGGGCAGCCGCGTGGTGGGCGTGGTGGTCGATTCGGTCTCCGATGTGATGGAGCTCTCGGCGGATCAGATCCGTGAAGCGCCGCAAATTGATTCGGTCGTCGATTCCGGGTTCATCACCGGATTGGGCACGCTCAACGATCGGATGCTGATCCTGATCGCCATTGAAAAGCTCATGGGTGCCTCGGAAATGGCCTTGGCCGAATCGGCTTTCTGACGCAGCAGGCTGCGTGAGCAGCGGGTCTTTACGGCGATGCCAAGGTGCAGCGCTCACTGGGAGAGCGACCATGTCGCACAACGCAGCAAACACACCAAGCTGGATCGATCAGCTCGGTTTTGCCAAGAAAATGGCGCTGTTGGGCGGGTTGGCCGTGCTGCCGCTTGCCCTCACCGTGAGCATGTTGCTCAGCACGGCTCTGCGAGAGGTGCGTATCGCCCAGCACCAGCAGGCAGCTGTGGAAGTGGTGGCACCGCTGATGCCGCTGGTGCGCAGCCTGCAGGATCACCGAGGCGCCTCGCGTGCCTGGCTGGCGGGTGATCAGACCTTCAAGGCTCGGGTGGAGCAGGCTCAGCAGCGTGTGAACGATGCTGTGGCCATGACGCAAGACACCGTGACTGCGGCCAAGGTTCGGGTTGATGTGACCGCTGACTGGGCTGCGTTGGTCACGCGTTGGCGGGAGCTGTCTGACCGCAATGCCAAGCTCGA
The DNA here is from genome assembly GCA_044360485.1 of Burkholderiaceae bacterium. Classification (GTDB taxonomy): domain Bacteria; phylum Pseudomonadota; class Gammaproteobacteria; order Burkholderiales; family Burkholderiaceae_E; genus UBA4615. The sequence continues at coordinate 15,665 of JBIKKG010000033.1, forward strand.
GCCTGCGCTCAGCTTCAAGGAGCACACAGCCTTGATCGACGAGGCCTTGCGCCTGTTCGGCACTGTGGCCGACCGTGGCGAATTGCTGAGACAGGACAATAGCGCGGCTTTGCGTCTGGCCGATGTGCTCGTGGAGCGGTTGCCGCGGCTGGGTGAGCGGGTCGGCCTGACTCGCGGCTATGGTGCGGGTCTGCTCGCACGGGATGCACAAACTGTCACCCCGGAGGAGCGTGCGCGCCTGCTCAGCCTGGTGGCCAGTGCACGCGATCTTTCCGAAGATGTGCATCAGGCCCTGGGTCACGCAAGGACGATTGATGCGGCACTCGATCGCCCGGTGTCGAGCGCGCTTGAAGGGCTCAAGCCGATTGCCGCGTTTCTGACGCAGGCAGAGCAGCGGGTGGTCCAGCTCAGTACCGAGCGCCCCAGCGCAGCCGACTATTTTGCCGCAGGCACTGATGCGCTCAAAGGCGTCTACAGCGCGCATGAGCTGCTGTTGCCTGAGTTGATCACGCAAGTGGAGGCGCATGCTGCGCGCGTGTGGCAGACCGCTGCGTTCATGCTCGCCGCGGTGCTGCTCAGTCTGGCTGTCTGTGCTGCCATGGCCTGGTGGGTGTATCGCCGCCTGCGGTGGGCGCTGAACGCAGCCGTCACCTCGGCCGGGGCGATTGCCGACGGCAAGCTGGAGGTTGCGGTGCCTCAGGGCGGGCGTGATGAGTTCGGCGTGTTGCTGGGCACACTGCGCACGATGACCGAGTCACTCAGAACGGTGGTGGGCGGCGTGCGTGCATCGGCCACGGAAATCAATGTCGCGGTCACTGAAGTGGCCACCGGCAATGTGGACTTGTCTCAACGCACCGAGCAGCAGGCTGCCAACCTGCAACAGACTTCGGCCAGCATGGAGGAACTGACCAGCACGGTGTCGAACAATGCCGAGAATGCCCGTCAGGCCAACCAGCTGGCACTGGGTGCGTCCGAAGTGGCGCGGCGCGGCGGTGAGGTGGTGGATCAGGTGGTCACCACGATGGGCGAGATCAGTGACAGCTCGCACAAGATTGCCGACATCATCGGAGTGATCGACGGCATTGCGTTTCAGACCAATATCCTGGCGCTCAATGCCGCCGTGGAAGCGGCGCGTGCCGGCGAGCAAGGCCGAGGCTTTGCGGTCGTGGCATCGGAAGTGCGCAGCCTTGCGCAGCGCAGCGCCCAGGCCGCGCGCGAAATCAAGACCCTGATCACCGACAGCGTGCAGCGGGTCGAGTCGGGTGAGCGGCTGGTGAAAGACGCCGGCGCCACCATGCAGGAGATCGTCACGTCGGTGCGTCGGGTGACCGACATCATCGGTGAGATTTCCTCAGCGACCGCTGAACAAAGCGCGGGCATTGCGCAGGTCAACACCTCCGTGACCGAGCTCGACCGCATGACGCAGCAAAATGCCGCGCTGGTCGAAGAAGGTGCCGCCGCGTCCGAGAGCCTGAAGGATCAGGCGCAGCGCCTGATCCGTACGATCGATCACTTCCAGCTGGGAGGGACTGAGGCCGGGCCGACGACTGGGCGTGCGCCCGCCAAGGCATCGGTCGCTACGCCAGCGCACAAGGCGTCTCCTGCATCCAACATGGTCGCAACGCCATCGGTTGCGCGTGTGCGCCACGCTGAGCTGGCCCCTTCGGCGGCAGTGGCATCACGCCCGACGACGCCGTCTGCCAGCGCAGCCACGAAGCCATCCCTGGCAGCGAAGGCTGAGCAGCCGGCGACATCACCCGTTTCACCCAAGACGGTTGCCCCGGCCAAACCGGTTGTATCGCCGGCGCCCGCCCGCACTGCAGTGGTGGCCTCGGATGACGACTGGGAAGAATTCTGAGATCCAACCGGACCAACCATCATGCGCCATAACGGACCCGTTACCGATCGCGAGCAGCACTACTCCAGCGCAACGATGCTGGTGTCGATGACTGATCTCAAAGGCCGGATCACCTACGCCAACCCTGCCTTCGTGCAGGTCAGTGGCTACACCTTGTCTGAACTGCTCGGCAAGGCGCACAACCTGGTGCGCCATCCCGACATGCCCGAAGCGGCCTTTGCCGATCTGTGGGGCACGATTCAAACCGGCAGGCCCTGGACGGCGCTGGTCAAGAACCGCTGCAAGAACGGCGATTACTACTGGGTTCGGGCTAATGTCACGCCCGTGATCGAGCAGGGCGAAGTCGTGGGCTATATGTCCGTGCGGACGCTGCCTGCCCGCGAGGAAGTCGAAGACGCCGAAGCCTTGTATGCGGCCATTCGCGAAGACAAGGCGCGCAACGGATGCTTTGAAGCGGGCCGCTGGGTGAGGAAAGACCCCATCAGCCGGATATGGCGTCGGGTGAACGGATCGCTGCCGGCCCGCAATGTGCTGGGGCTGGCCACGATGGTGTTGCTGTCACTGGGTGCCCTGTGGTCGCTCGCGCCGCAAGGCGCAGCGCTGTGGGCGGCGACGGCGGCGCAGCTTGCGTTGGCGGCGGTGCTGGCCGTGTCCTATGCGCGGCGCGTGGCGGCGCCGTTGCAGCAGGTGGCGCGGGCTGCAAATCGCGTGGCGGCTGGTGCCCTGGATGCGCGTGCACAAGTTGATCGTGCCGATGAAGTGGGTCAGGTCTCGCGGGCGCTCGATCAACTGTCGGTCAACCTGATGGCAGTGGTTTCGGATGTGCGGTCCGAGGCGGAAAGCATCCGGATCACCACCGCCGAAATTGCGAAGGGTGGGGATGATCTGTCCAACCGCACCGAGCAGCAGGCGGCCAGCCTGGAGCAAACCGCTGCAGCGTTGCAGCAGTTCGGGCACTCCACGCATGACAATGCCAGCCGTACCGGTGAGGCGAGCGGCATTGCCGCTGAAGCGTCGCAGCAGGCAGCGACCGGCGGTCAGGCCGTTCAGCGCGTGGTTCAGACCATGCGGGATATCGAAGGCAGTTCGCGCAAGATCGCCGACATCATTGGAGTGATCGACGGCATCGCTTTTCAGACCAATATCCTGGCCCTCAATGCGGCCGTCGAAGCGGCACGTGCGGGCGAGCAGGGCCGCGGGTTTTCAGTGGTGGCTGCTGAAGTGCGCAGCCTTGCGCAGCGCAGTGCCGAAGCTGCGCGTGAGATCAAAGGTTTGATCGGTGAGTCTGTAGGGCGGGTGGAGTCGGGTGTGGCGATCGTCAATGACGCAGGCCGCACCATGCAGGGCATCGTGGACTCGGTGAATCGTCTGGCGAGCTTGATCGAAGAGATTTCGTCGGCCACCGGCTCTCAGGCGTCGGAGATCGAGCAGGTCAATTCAGCGGTCGGTCACCTGGACAGCATGACCCAGCAAAACGCTGCGTTGGTCGAAGAAAGCGCAGCGGCTGCGGGCAGTCTGAAGGATCAGGCCGACCGGCTGGTGGAGGCGGTCAACGCCTTCAAGCTGCCAGCCGCCAAGTGATGCAGGCCCTGCCATGACTGCCATCGCCTCATCGGCCTCCTTCGTCTCCTCGGCTCAGGCCGCGCCTTCGCAGCAGGTGGCCTTGTCGATGGCCGACTTTGAGCGTGCGCGCCGCATCATCAAGGAACGCGCGGGCATCAACCTGCAGGCGAGCAAGCAGAGCATGGTGCAAGGTCGCCTGGCTCGCGTGCTGCGCGACCACCATCTGGCGGACTACGGAGCGTTGCTCGATGCTGTGCAGCAACCGCAGTCGCCGCTGTGGCAGCCCTTCGTCAATGCCCTGACCACCAACCTGACCTCGTTCTTCCGCGAGGCCTATCACTTTCCGATGCTGGCCGATTTTCTGAAGGCGCAGCATGGGGCGTTACGTATCTGGTGTTCGGCGGCCTCCACGGGCGAGGAGCCCTGGTCAATTGCCATGACCGCGCAGGAAACCCTTGGCGCGCACGCTGCAGTGAAGATCTTTGCCTCGGACATTGATACCGATGTGTTGCGTACCGCGCAAGCGGGCGTGTATCCGGTGGCGAGCGACAAGGGGCTGGACGAAGCACGCAGGCGCCGGTGGTTCTTGAAGGGCTCTGGCCAGAACGCGGGTCTCATGCGTGTGCGCCCCGAGCTTGCACGGATGGTTGAGTTCGGTCAGATCAATCTGGTGCACGACACGCTGCGCTTTCCGCAGCCATTCGATGTGGTGTTCTGTCGCAACGTGATGATCTATTTCGATACGCCCACGCAACGTGAAGTGCTGCAGCGTATCCACGCCTGCATGCGCCCGGGTGGCTTGCTCTTTGCGGGCCACTCCGAAAACTTCTCTGCGCACGGCGATCTCTTCGCACTCAAGGGCAAGACCGTGTACGAGCGCCTGCCCGACCGGACGGCCAAGGGGGCTTTGTGAGTCTGGCTGCGCCTGCGGTCAGCGATCGCATCCTGGCGCTCAAGTCACGCCCACCGCGCGAATTTGAAGCACGCACCTTCTATCACGATGCGGCGTTTCGCTGCGAAGCGGTCAAGCTCATGCCGGGCGAGTACTACGTGCACGATGCCGACGATCTGCTGATCACCACGGTGTTGGGTTCGTGCGTGTCGGCCTGCCTGGTGGATCGCACCGCGCATCTGGGCGGCATGAACCATTTCATGTTGCCGGACGGGGGCAGCGCGGGGCGGTATGGCGCCTACGCGATGGAGTTGCTGATCAACGAGATGATGAAGCGCGGTGCGCGGCGCGAGCGTATCCAGGCCAAGATCTTTGGCGGTGGCCATGTGATGCGCAACTTTTCCACGATCAATGTGGGCGAGCGCAATGTGGCGTTCGTCGAGCAGTTTCTGGCGGCTGAGCGCATTCCGATTGTGTCGCGCGATGTGCTCGATATTTGTCCGCGCAAGGTGTGCCTGTTTCCGGGCAGTGCGCGAGCGCTGGTCAAGAAACTGGCGCCTGCGCAGTACGACACCATCGCCACGCAGGAGTCGGCCTACCGCGGCCGATTGACCCAACAACCGGCTGCCGCGCAATCGGGCAGCGTTGAACTGTTCTGAGGGAACGGGCCATGAGTGAAGGTCACCGCAAGATTCGAGTGGTCGTGGTCGACGATTCCGCCCTGGTGCGCAGTCTGATCAAGGCGATGATCGATGCACAGTCAGACATGACCTGCATTGGCGCCGCGACCGATCCGTACATGGCCCGCGAAATGATCCGCGAGCTTGATCCCGACGTGATCACGCTCGATGTCGAGATGCCGCGCATGGACGGCCTGGATTTCCTTGAAAAGCTGATGCGGCTGCGCCCCATGCCGGTGGTGATGGTCTCGACGCTCACCGAGCGCGGTGCCGAGACCACGCTGCGCGCGCTGGAACTCGGGGCGGTGGATTTCGTGGCCAAGCCCCGACTGGGCGTGGCGCAAGGGCTGCAGGAGATGGCCGCCGAGATCACCGACAAGGTGCGCGTGGCAGCCAAGGCACGCATTGCGCGTCGTCCGGTGGCGCGTGTAGCGCCACCATCGAAT
>JBIKKG010000206.1:0-6476 GCA_044360485.1 Burkholderiaceae bacterium
GATTGCCCGCATTACCCGTACTGCAGTGCTGGAGGTCCTGGGAGCGGATTTCGTGCGCACGGCCCGCGCCAAGGGCTTGCATGAGTCGGTCGTGATCGTGCATCACGCGCTGCGCAACGCGCTCATCCCGGTTGTCACGCTGATCGGCCTGCAAGCAGCGTTTCTGCTGGGCGGCGCAGTAGTCACCGAGACCATGTTCTCCTGGCCAGGAGTGGGCAGGTTGGCCGTGGGCGCCATCATTTCAAGCGACTTTCCCACTGCACAGGGCGCGATCATGATTCTGGCAATTGCGTTTCTTGCCATCAATCTGCTGGTGGACGTGCTGTACGTATATCTCGACCCGAGGGTGCAACGCGCATGAGTACGCCCGCCGTTCAAGTGGCAGCATCGACTGCCGCCGCAGTTCCCGAGCAGGGCTTGTTGCGGCGTGACGGTGTGCTGGTGCGCTTGGCCCGGGATAAGGTGGCGCTGGGTGCTGCCATCGTTCTTGGCCTGATCACGCTTGCGGCCATCTTCGCGCCGCTCATTGCACCCTACGATCCTTACTTCACCGACCTGAGCAAATCCATGGCGCCACCCGATGCCGTGAACTGGCTCGGTACCGACAACACCGGACGAGACATCCTGAGCCGAGTGCTGTTCGGTGCTCGCAACACGCTCATGATGGGGTTGGCGGGTGTCCTCATCGGTGGGCTGCTCGGGGGCGCCTTGGGCATCATTGCAGCCTTTTATCGCAAGCTCGATCCCTGGATCATGCGGCTGGTCGACGTCATGCTGGCCTTTCCCGCGATCCTCATCGGATTGGCGGTCGCGGCCATCGTGGGCCCGGGCATGGAGTCCGTGATCATCGCGCTGGTGGTCTCTACCGTGCCCGATGTGGCGCGCGTGGCCCGCGGCTCCGCCATTGGCATCATGGGTCAAGAGTTCATGGAGGCGGGCAGGGCGGTAGGTGTTTCCAATCGCACCCTGATCTGGCGCTACCTCACGCTCAATTGCATTTCCACCATTTCGGTCTTTCTCACGCTTCGATTCGGTCAGGTGATTCTCGTGGGATCAGCGCTAGGTTTTCTGGGCATGGGGGCACAACCCCCTGAAGCAGAGCTGGGCATGATGGCAGCGCAAGGGCGGGACTTTCTGTTCATTGCGCCGCATATTGCAACGATGCCGAGCCTGGCGATTTTGCTCATCGTGCTGGCAGCGAATTTGCTGGGTGACGCGGTGCGCGATGTGCTCGACCCGAGGCTGCAGCAGTGAAGATCTGTTGTGGTCCGGCTGATGACTGCACGCCAAGCGATGGGTGTGTCCGTTTGGTTTTTCAATAACACTGCCACCGAGGTTCATACAGAACCCGCACTAAGGAGACGACGCGATGCTCACCTTGAGAACCGGCCTGGCTGCAGCAAGTGCTGCCATGACATTGTGGACTGCAGGCGCACACGCCCAGACGCTGAACTACATGAAGGCGCTGGATGCACCTCACTTCGACGGCCATCGCACGACCTGGTCTCCCACCGGAGACGTTGTGCACCTGATCCAGGACACCCTCACGGCGCTGGACTGGGACGGTAAGACACCGCTGCCGCTGCTTGCAAAGTCCTGGACCATCAGCCCCGATGGCCGGACCTACACCTTCAAGCTGCGCGACGATGTCACGTTTTGCAGTGGCAAGAAATTCACCGCCGCCGACGTGGTGTACAGCTTCACTCGGCAACGTGAGGTGAAGGGTCCTTATGCCTGGCGTGCCGGCAAGATCAAGGAGCTCAGGGCCGTTGATCCGTATACCGTTCACTACGAAATGACCGAGCCCTACTCGGACCTTCTGGTGCAACTGGCCATGTTCAACAACGCAATTCACAACAAGGAAAGCGTGGATGCGTTGGGCAAGGACTATGGGACTAAGGCGGTTGATGGCACGGGTCCATGGTGTTTCGTGTCGTGGCAGCCGCGTACCGAGACCGTGCTCAGGCGCCACGACGCCTACAAGTGGGGCCCGTCGATGTACAAGAACCCGGGCCCTGCGAAGTTTGAACGCATGTCGATCAAGATCGTGCCGGAGGACTCCAGCCGGCTAGCCGCCATGATGGGCGGGCGCTTCGACATCACGCCGCATTTCCCCACGCAGTTCATCGACCAGGCCAAGAAGGCGCCGATGCTCAACGTGGAAAAAGCCAACCCCAATTTTCAGCTGATGTACTTCGGTTTCAAGGCCGATCGTCCGCTGGTCAATGACAAGCGTGTGCGCGAGGCGATGAACATTGCTTTGAACCGTGCCGAGCTGACCAAGGCCGTCATGCTCGGGCAGGCGGAGCCCGCCTACACCTATATCGATCCCAATGCTCTGGACTTTGCCCCTTCCACAAAGGGCCTCATCAAGGAAGACGTCAACCGCGCGAAAAAGCTGCTCGATGAAGCCGGCTGGAAGCCTGGACCTGATGGCATTCGTGTCAAGGACGGGGTGCGTCTGGCACCGATCGTCTATATCCCGCAAGTCACGTACTTTCCGCGCATGACCGAAGCCATCCAGGGGCAGATGCGCAAGATCGGCGTGGACTGGCGCATCACGGCGCTGGACTCCACCATCATGCCGGCCAAGCTCAGCGGTCAGGACTTCGATCTGTGGACCGTGACCGTGCCGTATCTGTCTGCCGGTGAGCTGATGAACTTCTACTTCGATTCCGCACAGATTCCCGTGCCCAATCGCATGAACTACAAGGATGCGCAGACCGACGAGATGATCCGGCAGGGACGTGTAGCGCTCACCGATGCCGATCGCGCCAAGGCTTACGGGGCAGCGCAGGAGCGGGTGATGAATGAGCATCTCTGGATCCCGGTCATGAACGTCAACATGTACCAAACCTCCAACAAGAAGCTCAAAGGTGCGCGCGCGCACATGCTGTTCCAGTACACCTTTTACAAAGGGCTGGATGTGTCGTACTGACGCTTGCCAATCCCTCTCAGAGTGTCTTGCCAATGAATGCGATGGCGAAGCCGGGCGATGCTGTGCGGACAGCGTCGAACCAGCCAATCGAGCAGACCGATGCCCTGTTGCAGGTACGCGACCTCAAGACCTGGTTTGAAACCGACCGCGGACTTTTCAGGGCAGTCGATGGCATCAGCTTCGATGTACCGCGGGGTCGCACCGTGGGCCTCGTTGGGGAGTCGGGCTGCGGCAAGAGTGTGACCTCGCTGTCGCTGATGGGTCTGGTGGCCTCGCCTCCGGGCAAGGTCAGTGCCGAATCGATCCGTTTCGAAGGCGAGGAGGTGCTGAGTCTGTCGCCTCAGGCCAGGCGCCTGCTGCGGGGCAATCGGATGTCCATGGTCTTCCAGGAGCCGATGACCTCGCTCAACCCGGTGCACACAATCGGACGGCAGATCATCGAAGTGATTCGTGCGCACCGCGATGTCGGCTTGGAGGCCGCTCGTGCCCGAGCCATTGAGGTACTCGAGCTGGTGCGCATTCCGTCTGCAGCGCAGCGCCTGGATGACTATCCGCATCACTTGTCAGGCGGTATGCGTCAGCGGGTCATGATCGCCATGGCACTGGCCTGCGAGCCGGCTCTGCTGATTGCTGATGAGCCGACGACTGCCCTGGATGTCACGATTCAGGCGCAAATTCTTGAGCTCTTGCGCGACCTGCAGCAGCGCCTGGGGATGGCCATCCTCATCATTACCCACGACCTGGGCGTGATTGCCGAACTCGCAGATGAAGTGATCGTCATGTATGCCGGAAAGATCGTTGAAAGCGCACCGGTCTCGGCGATCTTCAACGATCCTCAGCATCCGTACACCATTGGTCTGCTCGGATCCATCCCGCGGCTTGATGTGGCGCGCGAGCGTCTTTCAACGATCGAAGGTACGGTGCCTAGCCCTGCGCGTCAGCCGGCGGGCTGTCGTTTTGCGCCGCGCTGCCCCTTTTCGCAGCCTCGTTGCCATGCTGAGCCGCCACCTTTGCGCAACATGGCGCCTGGCCATCAGGTGGCGTGCTGGCTGGCGCCGGTCGAGTCCATCCGGGCTGTGCCGATGCGGGAGGGTGTATGAACCCGCTGCCTGCTGTGGACTCGGAGCTGGCTCCGATCGGATCAACCGATGTACCGCTGCTCAGCGTCAAGGGCTTGGTCAAGCACTTCCCGGTGAAGCGCGGCGTGATCATGAACCGGACAGTCGGGTCGGTGCAGGCCGTGGACGACGTGAGCTTCGATATTGCGCGCGGCGAGACGCTGGCATTGGTGGGCGAGTCGGGCTGTGGCAAGTCCACGACTGGGCGCATGATCTTGCGACTCATGCCCCCCACAGCAGGGTCGATCCGGTTTCAGAGTCAGGAAATCGCGACCCTCGATGACGATGCGATGCGTCGGATGCGTCGGCATCTGCAAATCATCTTTCAGGATCCGTATGCCTCATTGAACCCCCGCATGACGGTGGGTGACATCATCACCGAGCCCATGCAGGTGCACGAAATCGGATCTCCGGCTGAGCGTTCTGCGCGCGTGAAGGAGTTGCTGGATGTGGTGGGCTTGTTGCCCGAGCACGCTCGACGCTATCCCCATCAGTTCTCGGGTGGGCAACGGCAGCGCATCGGCATTGCGCGCGCGCTGGCGGTACAGCCCGATCTCATTGTGTGCGACGAGCCGGTCTCGGCGCTGGATGTCTCGATTCAAGCGCAGGTCGTGAACTTGCTGCAGGATCTGCAACAGCGCTTCGGGCTGTCATACCTCTTCATCGCGCACGACCTGGCCGTGGTCAAGCACATCAGTGATCGGGTGGCAGTGATGTACCTGGGCAGACTGGTCGAAGTGGCCGACAAGCAGACCTTGTATGCACGCCCTCTGCATCCCTACACTCAGGCGCTGCTGTCGGCCATTCCCCGTCCCGATCCTGGCGCGCAACGTCAGCGCATCGTGCTGACAGGTGATGTGCCCAGTGCCATGAAACCGCCCGAGGGGTGCCGCTTCAACACCCGGTGTCCTCATGCACAGGAGCGATGCCGCAAGGAGGTGCCGGCGTTGCGCGAAGCGCAGCCCGGTCATCGGGTGGCCTGCCATTTCTTCGAGACGCTGCCCGCCCCGACGCCGTATGCGCCGGGGGTCGCAGGGCAGGCCGTGCGATTCGAGCGGCGGCTCGCTGCCTTTGAAGCTGCAGCGCGCGAGCGCAGTGCTTCGCGGGGCTGAGCGAGGTTTATTCCGGCGTGTAGCCGACGTTTTTCATCATGTCCTGGAAGGTTCCCACCAGGCGGCTCTGACGGGTCAGGAATTCACTGGGCGTGGAGGTGAGTACATCCAGGCCCATGCCCTCCAGCTTCGTCCGCAAGTCAGCCGATTCGGTGGTCGCCCGCAATTCCCGGTTCCAGGCATCGATGATGGCTTGGCTCATCTTCGGTGGCCCGTAAAAGCCATAAAAGCCTTCGTAGGTGGCTTTGGGGTGGCCCAATTCGCCAAAGGTGGGGATATCGGGTGCCGAAGCCGATCGCTTCTGTGAACTGACCCCCAGGATACGCAGGCGGCCTCCCTGATGTTGCGTCAGGAAGTCGGTCAGGCCGCCACATCCCGCTGGAATATGCCCCGCCATCAGGTCGGTCATCAGTGGCGCTGCGCCCTTGTACGCCACCGCCTCCACCGGGAAGCCGATCGACTGACCCAGCAGGTTGCCGACGAATTGGGTATTGCTGCCCAGCGCGGTGGTACCGAAATTGTGCCGATTGGGGTTTTGCTTGAGCCAGGCGATGTACTCGTTCAGGTTCCGCACATTCAAGGTGTTCGATACGACGTAGGCCGTGCATGTGAGGCCGGTGAGGGCAATGGCCGTCATGTCCCGATCGAGATCAAACGCCGGGTTTTTGCGCGTCACGGACTGGGCGACTGTGGTCGCCGACGTGCCGAACATCAGCACCGTGCCGTCTGCTGGCGACTTTTTGAGTGCATCGATGGCAATCACGCCACTGGCGCCTGCCCGGTTCTCGACCACCACATTCAGTCCAGTGCGCTCGCGCAGCTTTTCAGCAATGGCCCGTGCCATCAGATCGGTTCCGCCACCAGGCGGAAAGCCAGCCAGGATGCGAATGGTTCCGCTTGGCAAACCCGAGGCAGTCTGCGCCAGGGTTGCAGGTGCGAAGCTGCCTACTGCGGCCGCTCCGGCAGCCTGAATCAGCGCCCGACGCGGGCGTGAAGGATGATGCATGTGGAGTCTCCTGCTGCGTGGCCCCGTGCTGTGGGGCGTCTGATTGGCCGGGCTTGAGCTCGGCTCGATTTTCTTTAAAGCCAAGCAGGGCGGCAGCTTGCGCCACTCGCCCTGCGTGAAGCGAACGATCAGGCCGCGACGGCGGGGTGGTAGCCCAGAATGGCCTTGGTCTCGAGGAACTCCTCAAGGCCCCACACCCCAAACTCACGACCGTTGCCCGATTGCTTGTAGCCACCAAACGGTGAGCCCGGATCGACGCCTGCACCGTTCACGTGAATGTTGCCAGCGCGGATCTGGCGCGC
>JBIKKG010000207.1:0-6455 GCA_044360485.1 Burkholderiaceae bacterium
CATCTTGTTGGAAATCAACTTTTGCTTGACGAGATCGGTGCAGCTTAATTCATCGTTAGGCGTTGTCTTTACAAGAGCAGCTGGTGGCTGCTGGAATGGTGTGTGTGCAGCGCTATAGCTGACTGTAGCCATCCAGGGCTTTCCTGGTTGACGATTATTGATCCATTTGATAGCGGCATCCGTCTCAATGGTTGTGCGGTAACCACGATTGCGAGGGTCCGTATTTGGAATAACCTCGACGCCATTTTCCGCGCTGTTAATGACAAGAGGCGAAACGTAATAGCCATTGCCTTTTGCAAAATTCAAACCGGCAGGTGGGGTTTGTTGACAGTCAGCTCTGGGAACAAAAATGCCGCCTGTCATCATGCATTTTTTGCCTGGTACATCATTGACGACTTTACCTTCGCCTCCGACGTCAAAGGTGTCTTGCAGGAGGGTCAGCTTCTTGCAGGAGTTGTCTGCCTGATAACAGGCTCCAAAATCAGCGCCGCCGGCAAGGCCGCTAGGCACAAATCCACACGAGTACGTGCCGGGACTGGCAACGCCACCGGCAGTAGTATCTAGGCCGACTGGGCCTCCTCGAATCCATCCATAGAAGTAATCCCAGCCCAATTGCAAGGGCGTGCTATTACCCGCCTCATTATTTTCAGGGCCTGCTAAATGGAACTTGCCAAAAAATCCATTTTCATAATTTGCCTGCTTCAATAGCTTTGGTGCCGTCATATCGTATGGCGATAGCTGAGCATTGGCTAAGTCATAAGGGCCCAGAGCAGACATCACGTTAGTGCGCAATGGATATCGACCTACAAACATGGCTGCACGACCGGGTGAACACTCGGGCATGGACCATGCGTTTCGAAAGCGAATTCCAGAATTTGCTACGGCAGTCATGTTGGGCATGCGCGGCGGTACAGGCCCTCCGTAGCCAAATGATTCCATCTGGTCGATGCCGACATCATCCATGATGACAAACAAAATATTGGGCTTACTCCGAGAGTTTGAAGCGTCCTCTCTCGAATTGCCGCCACAAGAAATCAACGCCAGACAAAATGATAGGACGAATAGGGATCGCATCGGCTTGACTTTAATTTATTTGAATGGCTAAAAACTACGAAAATAATGCCGCACGCGACTTCTGGCATTGGACATGAAACGTCGGAAGTCCGTTCTGAACAACGGTGTCGTCAGCCGATGTCTCGAACGTCCTGCGCCGCTTGATCATGTCGTGCCGTCAGATGATGTTGGCCAGATAGCGATCCACGTTTTCCTGTGTGATTACTTCGATACCCGTGTCGATGACCCGAGGCAGCGGAACACCCAGTGACGCTTGCCACAGCATGAGGATTGACATGGCGCCTTGCATGCGCGGAATCGTGGCCGAAGAGGAGTCAATGACGCCTTCCTTGATGGCGTCAAGGATGGACTTGATGCCATCCATGCCCACCACTTTTACTCGACCGACCTTACCCGCCTGCTTGATGGCGGCTGCAATGCCTATCGGACCGGAAGCGTCGCAGCACAAGTAGCCGCTCAGGTCGGGATGCGCTGCGAGAACTGCGACAGCCTGTTGGCGAGCCGTTTCAATCTCGTCATTGTCAGTGCCGCCGTCAACGATCGTGATCCGCGGATGCTTTGCCAAAACGGCCATCTGGGCTTCGTACCGTTTCTCGTGGTTAGGGGCAGTGGGATATCCCTGCATGACCGCCACCTTTCCCACGCCGCCAATCAGCGCAACGAGGCGTTCGGCGGCAATCTGTCCCTGCATGGAAAAATCGTTGCCGACGCTTGTGATGCCAATTTCCGGCGAAGGTGAGTCAAAGAGAACGATCGGAATGCCCTGTTCCCGGATGCGGATGATCGCCTGCATATGCCCTACCGTGTCCACCGGATCGATAGCGATGCCATCGGGGCGGCTGCTCATGATCCTCTCCAGGATCGCTTGCTGCTCGGAGACACCGGCAACGGCTGGCGGCAGGTAGTCGATGACCACTTTGACACCAAGCTCACGGCCGAGGATGTCGGCTTGGGTCCGAGCTCCCTGATTGACCTCATCGAACCAGGGGTGGGCGACTTTCGGTATGAGGATGAAGCGAAGGTCTTTTGCCATGTCTTGCTTACTCGCATGGTGAGACCGCGACCCCGATTTTTCGGGAAAGCGTGGTGGTTCCGTTGTTTCGGACAGCCATCCGCCGGAAGACTGACAGGGCAGCTTAAACAGACCTGTATTGTACGCAAAGTGCCGATCAACTGGCTCATGCAGCGCGTTGTGTATCCCGGTCCTCCAGTAGAACTCGCACGCCTTGCAGACCCCCTTAGCCACCGAGCAGACGTCGCCGCGCCATCCCCACTAACGCTTCGGTGAGAACGATCTTGAACACACGATCAGTGCGATCGAGTGTTCACCTTTCGGCAACTCAGTCCGGGAAGCTGGAAGGAGGGTCGTATTCCCGGCCATCAGGACTTGAGGTTGTGGATCAGGGATTGCCGAGGTAGTCGCGCTTGCCGATCTCCACGCCGTTGTGCCTGAGGATGTTGTAAGCAGTGGTGATGTGGAAATAAACGTTCGGCACCGCGTGGCCTAGCAGGAACTGCATGCCGTGGTAGCGAGTTTCCTTGTCACCGCGCTTGATGACGATCTCCTTGTTTTCGGTGCCGTCGATCTGCTCCGGCCTGAAGGTCTGCAAGTAGGCCACGGTCTTGGCGATGCGGGCCTTGAGTTCGCCCAAGGTCTTCTCCGTATCGTCGTAGACCGGGATTTCCACACCGGCCAGCCGAGCGGCCAGACCCTTGGCGGTATCGGTGGCGATCAGGATCTGGCGCGCCATCGGCAGCATGTCGGGGAACAGGCGAAAGCTGGTGAGCGTGGCTTCGTCCAGTTTTTTTGCGTCCACGTGGGCCTGTGCCTTGTCCAGGATGGCAGACAGATTGTTCAGTGCATTGATGAAACGCGGTACGCTGGCTTGGTACATGGAAAGCGTCATGATTGTCTCCGGTTGGGTTGATGTTCCGTACAGGGTATAGAACTCTGGGTGCCCTTGTCGCGCTGGATGCCTGCGCAACAGCGCAACAGCGCTGCGTTTCCCGAGACACTCCCGACGCAACAGAGGCAAACCGTAGGCGCACAGCATGATTGATGGCGCCCGAGCGATTCGGCTGTTCAAGTTGCCGGATCAGCCAATATCAGTGGTTCTCACTGGCGCAGGTGCGCAACGATGCAACCGCATGGATGTGGCGTGACAACCATGATCGCCCTCACATCGATGGCACACGATCCACCTGCATGCCGAGGACCCGGCTGCGGCCCCTGCATGTGATCTACCCGGCCAACGTGGTGATGCGCTTGCCGGCCCGATTTACCTCCCTGCATGACCGGCACTGGGTTATGGCGCAAGAGGGCTATGCAACGGAATCAGCAACCGGTCGTCGCCACCGCCCTCCACACCAGTCATCGTCAGCCACTGCGCGCGCGCGCTGGGTATTCCACGAACTTGCGCATCGAGGAAGGTGAGGATCCAGGTCAGAATGTCCGGGGCCGATGCAGCATCGAACCCATGGTCGACACCGACCAGTGCAACCAGTTGTCGCTGACCTTGGAGACGTCCGATCGCTTGCTGCGTGACGATCAATGGAGCCGTGGTGTCGGCTGTCCCACTGATGGCGAGGTAGGGCAATGTGACGGTGTCCAGGCCTTTTTGGTCGCGGCCAAATGCCGGCAGCAGCGGCTGACCGAAATAGGGCACATAGCCGACAGCCGCCTTGATGCGGCGATCCGCACCGACAGTTGTCGACGCGAGGCCGACTGATGTCGTCAGTGCGGCGCCACCCAGCAGCATCATGGTTTCGCCACCCATGCTTGCGCCAAAGCCGCCGATTCGCGCTGCGTCGATGTGGTCACGCCATTGCGGATGCGCCAGCACCAGGTCCAGCGCCGCTGACACAGAGAGCGGGCGAAGCGCTTGCATGGCGACAGCATCGCTCAGACGGGACAAGACGGTGAGGGCGTCGCCGAAATCTTCAATGCGCAGTTGAGTGAACCGCGGGTCGCCATGGAACGGAGCCACCACGACATAACCGTAGCTGGCCAACCATGACAGCACGACCAGGTAGTCGTCTGATAGGGGGCTCCCTGTCAAGCCGTGCGAGAGGGCGAGGACGGGGTAGCGGGTCGACGCATCAGCGAACAGCGGCGCCTGGGCGCCGCTTTGCATGCGCGGCACGACCTGGCCTGTGGGTAAGGCGAAGTCCGCTCGAGTGTTGTCTGCGCGAGTGGGATAGCAGGCGAGCACTAAAAACTGTACGGGCCTGCCAGAAAGCGAGCCGAAAAGATTGGTGTCATTTGGCGTGTTCACCGTGACAGAGAGTGCATTGACTGGGTCTGTCAGCAGATCGGTCACATAGCGTGACGTGCCGTCCGATGCAGGCCGGCCCTCCCAATAGTCCTGGGCTTGGCCGCCATTGGGCACCACGCGCTCAAAGTCCTGGGCAACATTACTGCAGGCAATCGGGTACGGGCCGGGCAGTGCCAGCGGCTTCACGAGTGTCTCTACGATGGCGGCACCGCTGCCGCTGTCATTGCCGCCGCTACAGCCCGAAAGAATCAAAGCGAAGATCAGACACGTGATGATTTCTGCAGGTTTGCGTATCAGTGCGAGCGTCACCAGATGCCCAATAGGCTGCGGTGTGAATGGGCGTCGGTAGGTCATGCGCTGCAAAGCGTTCCCCTTGCGTCGAGCGTCAGGGGTCAAAGACTGGCAACACCCCACAGATGCGAAGCTTCAGGCGTCAGCGGTTTGCAAGATGTAGGACATGTTCGCCAGATCCCCTCAGTGTCGATGCGGTCGCGTGCGCAGCGTTCGCCGGCTTAGTGCCCCTGCACATGGCGCTGCACGTTGCCTGAATACATCGAGATCAGTCGCTGGTCAGACAGCCAGTTGCCCGCCGCATGGAGTCGGTTGTCGGACAGCCGTGCCAGCAGGTCCTGAGCTCGCGCGTCGGCGTGACCGAGATGGGCACGGTCGAGCGTGCCTCCCACCGATTGCAGGGCAGGTGCGATCGCGGCAAGACAGTCGCGGGCGCAGGCCATCAGATCAGGTTCCTCGGTACCGCCTAGGACAAAACCGCAGAAGGCGGCGTAGACGTACAAGGGCTCGACCAGGCCGAAATGCCTGATGCGACGTGGGTCGAGTGCGGTGGTGGCCGAAAGGGGGGTGCGGTCAAAGCGCGCCTGGCCCTGGCTCATCTCGCTCAAAAAGCGGGGCGTATGGCCTGGCAATACGGTCAGACCCGGTGTGTCACGCGGCATCAGCAGGTAGCGGGCATCCGGCCCGCTGCCCAGCTTGATGGCCAGCTCCTGAATACTGCGTGCGCCGGCCACCCAAGTTTTGAAGCCATTCAGATAACCGTCTGCCAAGGTCACGCCCGGCAGCGGTGGGTCGTTCTTGCGGTCTTCTGATGCGGCGTAGGCGATCCAGCCGCTGGAGCGCGCATCGGGAAAGGCGTCTCGGCAGGCGGCCTGGTAGCCAGCCTGGAACACCCACGCGAGCCGATCGGCGATTCGGCCTGCCGTCACTGCCATGGGCAGCAGCGCATCGGCCCATGGCAATGCATGCGCCTGCCACGCTGCGAGATAGGCGGGTTCGTCCGGGCAGGCCATGCGCCTTGGACCATCGGCCATTAGTGCATGCAGGGAGTCAATGTTGGTCATGCGGGGGCGTTAAGTGAGAACTGAGCGATCAATGCATCAAATCGTCAGCTCGCCATCATGATGAGAGCGGTGCCAATCAGGATCGCGTAGGTGACTTTCCTGAACCAGTCGGTCGGCGCAATGCGAAAGAGATGCTGACCCAGATAAACGCCGGCCGCGAAGATTGGCGTAAGTATCGCAGCGTCAATCAGCACAGAACGGTTGTAGGCGCCGTTCAGGCTCAACACGATCAAGTACACCGTCAGGGTGCAGCAGATGGCTGCCAGAACGTTCGCACGGATCTCGCGGGGTGATCGATCAGAGTGATGCAGATACATCGCGGCAAGAGGAAACGCCGGGACGCCAAAAAAACCGCTGATGGCACCGGCGACACCTCCTGTACCAAAACCGACCCATATCCGTCGCTTCCCCGTGTAGCGGTAGCCGAGCATCATGACGACCGTGATGAGCAAAATGAAGACGCCCATCCCACGCCGAATGAATGTTGGATCTGCAGTCACCAGAAATGAGACCCCAAGCGGCATGGTGATGGCAGCTGCGATGGAAGGCGGGGCAAACTCTTTCCAGTGGGCGTTGCGCAAGGCCTCAGGAAACAGCGGCGCCTGGCTGAACAGCATGACAATTACCAGGATGCTGAACCCGGTTGCCGGACCGAACAACAGAGCGAAGAACGGGGCTGCAAACAAGGCGCCGCCAAACCCTGCATATCCCTGAAGAATGCCGCTTGGCAGCGCAAGACACGCGGCCAGCA
>JBIKKG010000208.1:0-6421 GCA_044360485.1 Burkholderiaceae bacterium
CTTCTGAAGAATCAGACATGGCCGTCGATAAGAATCCGTACCGACATTGTGTCTCGACGGTCAAGATCGAGCCCATCAAATAGCGGGGCGTTGCCCCGCTTCTTTCAGGCTGTGCGCCCTGGACGGCGCCGCTGCGGCGACAAGCGGTGACTGCATGGGCGGGCAGTCAGAAATCAAGCCTATCCCCGTGAGAAAGCGAGTCTGTGCACGCTCAGGGCGCAGGCCGGGGACACATCCAAACGGAACGCTGCAGACGGATGAGCATCCACGGTGTGAGACGCCTCAGTAGCGTGTCAGTGGCGTGGAAGTGGCGTGGCAGTGGCGTCTCAGTGAGCGAGGGATCGATCAGTGGCTGGTCGAGGCAAGGCGACTCATCGCTGCATCGATGATCGTGAAGTTGATCGTGATCATGATCAGGAGGAGTGTGGCGGCTGGCGTGGCTGCCAGCCGGCCTCAGCGTGCGGTGTCAGCGCCAGCCGGTGTACTGCCTGTGGCAGCCGGTTGCGCAGCCCCCTGCGCTGCCCGGGACAGCGCGCCTTCCACGGTCTCGGCATCGCTCGCCTGAAGCTCGGTGCCGTTGAGCAGACGACGCTCGGCGCCCTTGTTCATCACCAGGATCGAGATGCGTCGATTGATCGGCGCATTGGGCGCGGACGCATCCAGCGGCAGCACCGACGCCAGGCCGACGACCCGCAAAATCTTGCCTTCATCAATGCCTCCGGCAATCAGCTCACGTCGCGAGGCATTGGCCCGATCAGCCGACAGCTCCCAGTTCGAATAGCCACGTTCGCCGCCCGAAAACGGGGCTGCATCGGTGTGGCCAGTCAAGGTGATGCGTGCATCCACCTCATTGAGGACGCGCGAAATTTCCCGAAGCAGATCGCGCATGTAGGGTTTGACCACGGCAGAACCTGAGTCGAACATGGGCCGGTTCTGATCATCCACGATCTGGATACGCAGTCCCTCAGTCGTCACATCCATGCGAACCTGCGAACGCAGTTCACGCAGCCGCGGGTTGTTGCCCAGTGCCTCATCCACTTTGGCCTTGACCCGACGGCCCTGCGCTTCGGCGCGCTGCGCATCGGCGGGCATGCTCTGCAGATTCACGCTGCGTCGCTGCTGCTCCACATCACCACGCTTGACCTGGCCCACGGTGCGGGTGAGATCTTCCCCTCCGCCTTTCAGGATGCTCGAGCTGTCACCCGAACCGGAGCCGCCACCCATGGCCACCTGCAGGGGCGTATTGAAGTGATCGGCGATTCCTTGCAGGTCGCCCTTGGTGGTGGAGCCCAACAGCCACATCAACAGGAAGAAGGCCATCATCGCCGTCACGAAGTCGGCGTAGGCGATTTTCCAGGCGCCGCCATGATGACCGTGACCCCCGCCCTTCTTGACCCGCTTGATGACGATCGGCTGGATCTTCTTGTCGGTGGCTGCCATGGATCAGGCCTTCTTCTTGACGTGCGCTTCGAGCTCCTGGAAGGACGGCCGTTCGGTGGAGAACAGCACCTTGCGCCCAAACTCCACGGCAATCGCGGGAGCGTAGCCCTGCAGGCTCGCGAGCAGCGTGATCTTCACGCACTGCAGCTCCTTGCTCGATTCTTCTGCTTTTTGCTCCAACAACTTGGCCAGCGGGCTCACAAACCCGTAAGCCAGCAGGATCCCCAGGAATGTTCCGACCAGTGCGCCGGCAATCATCTGTCCGAGCACCGCCGGAGGCTGGCCGACCGAGGCCATGGTCTTCACCACACCTAACACTGCCGCGACGATGCCAAATGCAGGCAGTCCGTCACCGATGGCCTGAATGGCGTTCATCGGAGTGTGTGCTTCGTGGTGATGCGTTTCGATCTCGTTATCCATGAGATTTTCGATCTCATGCGAGTTCATGTTGCCCGACACCATCATGCGCAGGTAGTCGGTGATGAACTCCACCAGATGATGGTCGGCCGAGATATTGGGAAATTTCTTGAAGAGTGCCGATTCACCAGGGTTCTCCACGTCCCCCTCAATCGACATCAGGCCTTCTTTTCTGGCCTTGGCGAGCAGCTCGTAGAGCAGCGCCATCAGCTCCATGTAGCGCGCCTTGGTGTACTTGGATCCCTTGAGCAGCGAAGGGACGGCGCGCATCGTTGATTTGATCGTCTTGGCGCTGTTACCCACGAGGAAGGCACCCAGCGCTGAACCGCCGATGATGAACAACTCGATCGGCGCAGCCTTGATGATCACTGCGAACTTGCCGCCGGCCAGCGTGTATCCGCCAAAGACCGCGACCAGCACGACGATATAACCGACGATGACAAACATTGAGACAGGCCCTGTGGAGCAGCGCCGCCATGGCGCTCACGTGTCCTATTACGGCGCGCAAGGACTCATCTTGAGTGCGCGCCGTCGGACGAACGGGCGATCAGTGGATCGCGCCTGCTTTTTGGGCCTTGCCTGCGCGGGCCGGGGGTGCACACAGACCGCAGGTGAACTGACTATCCAGCTCATAGGTGTGATTGACGAAGCGCCCACCGCAATGCGTGCACTTGGTCAGGCACAACATGCCCGAGTCCACGAACTTCACCATCCGCCATGCCCGCGTGATCGAGAGCATTGGCTCCACACCATGTGCGGTCACTTCATCGCGATAGAGCCGCCAGGCTTTCGCGATGGCATCGATCGACTCAATGTCCGTCGACTTCTGCAGATACTCATAGATGTTGAGAAACAGCGAGGCGTGAATGTTCGGCTGCCAGGTCATGAACCAGTCGGTCGAGAACGGCAGCTGACCCTTGGACGGAGAACGACCAGCCACTTCCTTGTACAGGCGCAGCAGGCGCTCATACGGCAGATCCGTTTCGGACTCCAGCACCTGAAGCCGCGCGCCGAGCTGGATGAGCTCGATGGCGCGCTGGATCTGGCGGTTTTCGGCGAGCAGGCTGCGGGTGGCCATTTCAGACTGCCTCGGCGAAGTTGCCGGCCATCACGATACTGGCATGCAGGCGGGCGGCGTTGGCATCCACACCGGGGGTGGCACGCTTGCCGTGTTCAGACAGCAGCGACCAGACCACTTCGTCATCGAAGCGGAAGCGGCACATCATCATGTTGCCGGCAGCGATCTTGAGCAGCTGCGCGGCACTGAGTTCGCCCAGAATATCCGCCACGGCCTCCGAGATGCCCAGCGAGAACATCGCCTGAGCCTTGTCTGACCGCACCATGCTTTGCGCAAGCATCAGGTACGAGAGATTGAGTTCCCGAATCTCGGGCATCCAGCGGTTATCGGCTTGAGCGTTCTGTTCCATGGCGGCCTCAGTGATGTGTCTTAGTTGTGACGGAATTAATTCTTAACCTTGACCAATCGTCAGAACATCGGGGCTTGGCTGCACGCCCAGTCCTCCCAGTACTGACCGAGCGTCAGCGTCTCCTTACATATCGGTCATGAGCGGTCGAATCGACCGTTCGGGCGGCAAAACGCCCTGAAATTCCGTTCTCAAGTCCGACGAATGGCAGCCCGATAACTGGAACAACGGGAGCGATCCCGCTGCCAGACAAGCCGGAGGTCCCGGCCAGGCAAACCCTAAACGTCGAACCTCTGGAGAAACATCATGCAAGTCATCAACACCAACGTTCTGTCACTCAATGCACAGCGCAATGTCAGCAGCTCACAGGGCGCGCTGGCCACCTCGATTCAGCGCCTTTCAAGCGGTCTGCGCGTCAACTCCGCCAAGGACGACGCAGCCGGCCTGGCCATCGCCAGCAAGATGGATTCGCAAATTCGCGGCATGAATGTCGCAATCCGCAACGCCAACGACGGCATCTCGATGGCTCAGACCGCAGAAGGCGCGCTGGGCAAGGTCGGCGACATGATGCAGCGCATGCGTGAACTGGCAGTGCAGTCAATGAACGGCACCAACAGCACCACCGACCAGGCCAATCTGGACACCGAGTATCAGGAACTGGCCAAGGAAGTGACCCGCACCATTGCCGCTACATCCTTCAACGGTACGAATATTCTGGCCTCGGCAACGGCCGTGGATTTCCAGATTGGCGCCGGCACCACCGCGAACGACACGATCACGATCACCCCGACTGACATGTCGGCCGACGCAGACGTGACGGCAGTCACCGGTGGCGACATTACCAGTGCGGCCAACGCCAGTACCGCGGTCGACGACATCGATGCAGCACTCGATACGGTCAACACGCAGCGCGCCACCTGGGGCGCCGCACAAAACCGCTTTGAGTCGGTGATTGGCAGTCTGCAGGTCGCTTCGGAAAACACCACTGCGGCCCGCAGCCGGATCGTGGACGCCGATTTTGCTGCGGAAACTGCTGCCCTGACCCGCGCCCAGATCCTGCAGCAGGCAGGCACGGCGATGCTGGCCCAGGCCAATGCAGCACCCCAGGGTGTGCTGGCCCTGCTGCGCGGCTAAGCCAGGCGGGTCGATTCAGACAACTGGATCGACCCGACTGGGTACTGCCAGCCGTGCGCGCGGCTGGCACCACCAGGGTCGGATCAGCGTCCTCGCGCAGCCGTTCGGCTCAACGACTCGAAACAGGCAAGGAAAACAGGCAAGCAATTGCCCGTCTTTTCGGCGCATCGGACATGAATAGCCTGGCGCATTGTTCCTCCTCATCGGACTTCGATATGGCATGGGGCTGTATCGGCGACCTCGATTCAGGAGAACCTCATGGCTCAGGTGATCAATACCAACCTCGCTTCGCTCAATGCTCAGCGCAACCTGGGCACTTCCCAGAGCTCGCTGGCCACTTCCATTCAGCGCCTGTCCAGCGGACTGCGCGTCAATTCAGCCAAGGACGATGCGGCAGGCCTGGCGATTGCCAGCAAAATGGATTCGCAGATTCGCGGCATGAATGTCGCGATTCGCAACGCCAACGATGGCATCTCGATGGCTCAAACCGCAGAAGGCGCGCTGGGCAAAGTCGGCGACATGATGCAGCGCATGCGCGAGCTGGCAGTGCAGTCGATGAACGGCACGAACAGCACCTCCGACCAGGCCAATCTGGATACCGAGTATCAGGAACTGGCCAAGGAAGTCACGCGTACGATTGCGGCCACCTCCTTCAACGGGACCACTATTCTCGCTTCGGCCACTGCAGTGGACTTTCAGGTGGGCGCCGGCACGACGGCCAACGATACGATCACCGTCACGCCCACCGATATGTCGGCCGACGCGGATGTCACGGCCGTCACGGGCGGCGACATCACCAGTGCAGCCAATGCCAAGACCGCGGTCGACGACATCGATGCGGCACTCGATACGATCAACACGCAGCGAGCCACCTGGGGCGCTGCGCAAAACCGCTTCGAGTCAGTCATCGGCAACCTGCAGGTCAGCGCGGAAAACACCACGGCGGCACGCAGCCGGATCGTGGACGCAGACTTTGCTGCCGAAACGGCATCGCTCACCCGAGCACAGATCCTGCAGCAGGCGGGAACCGCCATGCTCTCGCAGGCCAATCAGATTCCTCAGCAGGTGCTGAGCTTGCTGCCCCGCTGACGTTCAGGCCGCCTGAGCGCGGCCTTAGAACCGAGATCAGGGCGGCATGCAGCCGTCGGCACCGGCATCCCGCCGGCCGACGGCTTTTTTCTTGACGGAGCACACACGCATGACCTCGCCTATCACCGCCAGCAGCATGATTGATGTTCAGGGTCTGGTCGCCTCGCTGGTGAAGGCGGAGTCCCGCCCGATCACGCAGATGCAGACCGAGGCCAAGAAGATCGACGTCAAGATCTCGGCTTACGGCAAGCTGCAAAGCCAGCTCTCCGCGTTCAGAGATGCCGCAGCGACGCTGTCGCGATTCAATGCGTGGAGCGCAGTCAGCGCGGCCAGCAGCAACACCAATGCAGTGGACATTCTGGCCACAACCGGTGCGTCAGCCAGTCAACATGCACTGGAAGTGCAGCAACTCGCTGCAGCACAGACCGTGACCAGCGGAGCCTTCACCGCCAGCGACGCTGTGGTGGGATCCGGCACCTTGCGCATTCAGATGGGCACTCAGCCCACCGGCGCCGGCAGCTTTACAGCCGATGCTGCACGCCCGGAAGTCAGCGTCACGATTCCCGCCAATGCCACCCTTGCCCAGGTGCGCGACGCGATCAATGCCTCGTCATCGGGCGTGCGTGCGTCGATCGTGAAAGACGGCGACCAGGTGCGTCTGTTTCTGTCCAGCACCACCTCGGGTGGCAATCAGGCCTTTCGCATGCAGGTGGATGACGCCGATGGCAACGGCACTGACACGACCGGGCTGTCAGCACTCGCCTTCGACCCCACCGCTGCCTCGGGCGCCGGGCAAAATCTGACGCAGGTCAAGACCGCTACGGATGCACGCTACACGATCGATGGCGTCGCACTGACCTCGCGCACTAATCGGATCACGGGCGCCATGGACGGTGTCGACCTCACCCTGAAACAGG
>JBIKKG010000209.1:0-6415 GCA_044360485.1 Burkholderiaceae bacterium
GGCCGTCGGACGTGTGATACGGCTGGCCCTCGCGATTGTTGGCCGACAAGTCGTAGCCTGAACAGAAAGCCGGACCCGCGCCCCGCACGATCGTCACCTTCACCTCAGGGTCGCGGTCGTGGGCTTCGAGTGTTGAAAAAATCTCGCCACGCAGGGCGTTGTTGAGCGCATTGCGCTTTTCGGGGCGATTGAGCGTGATCCGTCGAACGCCCGCAGCAGGCGTATCGATCAGGATGTGAACGGGGGCAGTCATGGAGTCTCCTTGCTGTTTCGTGCATCCTAACCGACCATCTTGCGGGCCGCGCGCCCGCCATCGCCCGATTCGACCGAGGGAAGTTCATGAAAATCAAATCGATCACTGCGCACTGGGTGCGCGTGCCCATTCCTGAGGCCCAGCAGCATGTGAGCGACTTTGGTCGCGTCACGTCGTTTGACGCCACCATCGTACGCATCGAAACCGCTTGCGGCCTGGTGGGTTACGGCGAGGCCAAGGAGGAAGTGGGCAGCTCAGGCAACAACCATGGGTTGACCGCGATCATCCGTCACAAGTTTGCGCCGCTGCTCATTGGTGAAGATCCGCGCGACATCAACCGCCTGTGGGAGCTGATGTACAACGGCGTGCGCGACCACTACGCGCTGCGTGATGCGCATGTCTTCCCTATTCTGGGTCGGCGCGGCATTACGGTGTCGGCCATCAGCGGCATCGACATGGCACTGTGGGACATCCTGGGCAAGTCCTTGGGCGCACCGGTCTGGCGGCTGCTGGGCGGGCGCAAGGCCGCCGCCATGCCGGCTTACGCGTCGGGTGGCTGGGCCGATGCCGCGAACATCGGCCAGCAGCTCCTGAGCTACGTGGAGCGCGGCGGATTCAAGGCGGTGAAGATGCGGGTGGGCGTGATTGATGGCCCGGTCAGGAACTCGGTGGCGCGTGTGAAGGCCGCGCGTGAGGCGCTGGGGCCGGACATTGGGTTGATGTGTGATGCGCACGGCACCTACACCGTGGCCGACGCCAAGCGTTTTTGCCAGCTGGTCGAAGACTTTGACCTCACCTGGTTCGAGGAACCTGTGACCGGCGATGACCATCGCGGCCTGGCCGAGGTGCGCGCATCAACCACCGTGCCGATTGCCGTGGGGGAAAGCGAGTTCACGCGCCACGATTTTCTGGATATTGCACAGCGCGGTGGTGCAGACTTTTTCCAGCCCGATCTGGCCATCTGCGGCGGCATCAGCGAGGCGATGCGGATCGGGGCGATTGCCTCGGCCTACAATCTGAGGCTGGCCCCGCACCTGTGGACCGGTGCCCTGGCGTTTGCGGCGGGCCTGCATGTAAGCGCCGCCTCGCCTGCAGGCTGGATCCTGGAGTACTCGTTGGGTGCCAACCCGCTGCTGCACGAGATGGCGCTTGAAAAGTTCACGGTGAAGGACGGGATGATCGAGATACCCGATCGGCCCGGCCTGGGCGTGACCATCGATGAGGGTTTCGTGCAGCGCAATGCCGTGGCCACACCGTAGCGCTGTCTGACGACAGCGACCCGACCCGCATGGCGCGGGCCGGGTCCTGTGGTGATCAGTCCAGCTTCACGCCCAGCGCTTCCGCTTCGCGGATCCACACTGGCGCCTGCTCGCGCCACATGCGCAGCGCATCGGCACGCCCCTTGGTGGCTATAGGGATGGCAAAGTTTTCACGCAGGCCCTTGGCACGCGGTGACTCGTTGTTGTCGACCGCCACCTTGGAGAGCAACTCCAGAATTTCAACGGGCGTGCCGCTGCGTGCCGTGAGGGCCAGACCACCGTCCAGGTTGGCGAGTTCGCTCTTGAAGCCCTGTTCGATCAAAGTGGGTACATCAGGCAGCTTGGGACAGCGGCTCGCAGAGGTGGCCGCGATCGGACGCGCGCCCTTGGCTTGCACGGTGTTGAAGGCCTGGTAACTTCCAACGGCGACTTGTTGAGCGCCTGTGACGAACTCCACCCACATTGGGCCTTCGCCCTTGTAGTGCACGGTTTCCACTTTGCCGCCCAGCTTGTTCAGCGCCTCGCCCAGCATGTGAGGGTACGAAGCCGGTGCATACGAACCCATGATCATCGGATTCTTGCGGGCATAGTCGACCAGGTCGTTGAAGTTGCGGATCGGCAGCTTGTCCTGCACCGCGACGATCAGCGGCCCGGAAGGAAACACCGTAATCGGATCAATGTCCTTGGCCAGATCGAAGGGCAGCTTGCGATAGAGCACCCTGTTCTGCCAAACCGCGCCGGTGGTCGTGGCCAGCAGGGTGTAGCCGTCTGCTGGGGACTTGACCACGGCATCGATGGCGATATTGGCGCCTGCACCGGGGCGGTTTTCAACCACGCAGGGCACCTTGAAGCGGTCGGTGAAGGCTTCAGCGAACAGGCGCGCGTAAGCGTCGGTGAGGCCGCCTGGCGCAAAGCCCACGATGATCTTCACGGGGCGGTTGGGATAGGGCCCGGTCTGTGCAAAGGCACGGGGCGCGGACGCAGCCAAGCCTGCGGTCGCAAGCATCAACGAGCGGCGGGTGGTATCTGTCATGAGGTGTCTCCGTATGTGTATGGCAGTGGGCAGGGTGTGCCCGGGTATGCCGTGGTGTCGGTCAGTCCAGCGTGACGCCCAGTGCTGAGACTTCCTTGATCCAGACCGGCGCATCTTCACGCCACAAGCGTAGCGCATCAGCTCGGCCTTTGTTGGCATTCGGAATGGCGAAGTTTTCGCGCAGTGCCTTGGCGCGCGGCGTGTCGTTACCCTCGACCGCCACTTTGGACAGCAGCTCGAGAATCTCCACGGGCACGGCCGAATGTGCGGTCAGTGACAGCCCGCCTTCGAGCCGCGCAATCGGGGCCTTCAGACCCTGCTCAGTAAGCAAAGGCAGGTCGGGCAGCTTAGGGCTGCGGACGGGGCCGGTGGTGGCGATGGGGCGCACGCCTTTGGCCGCCACGGTGTTGAAGGCCTGGTAGCTGCCCACGCACATCTGCAGCTGCCCTGAGCCCATCTCCACCCACATCGGGCCTTCGCCCTTGTACTGCACGGCCTGAAATTTGCAGCCGAACTGCTTGTTGAGTGTCTCGGCCAGAACATGCGGGTAAGACGCCGGGGCATAGGAGCCGCTGGAGCACTCGTTTTTTCGCGCGTACTCGATCAGTTCATCCAGATTTTTTACGCCCATCTTTTCCTGCACGGCAACGATCAGCGGGCCTGAGGGAAAGACCGTGATGGGCGTGATGTCCTTGGCCAGATCGAAGGGCAGCTTCTTGTACATGACCCGGGTCTGCCAGACCTGCCCGGTGGTGGTGCACAGCAGCGTGTAGCCATCGGGCGGGGCCTTCACGACGGTATCGATGGCGATGATGCCGCCAGCGCCGGGCTTGTTCTCGACCACGCAGGGCAGATTGAATCGGGCGGTGAACTGCTCGGCAAACAGGCGTGCATAGGCATCGCTCAGGCCGCCTGTTTGCGCACCGACAACGATCTTGACCGGGCGGTTCGGATAGCCGGCCGCTTGCGCGAAGGCGCGCGGGGCGCTCAGGCCTGCGCCGGCTGCAGCGCTTGCCAACAGAAGGTTGCGACGAGCTGAATCAGTCATGTGACGTGTCTCCCTAGGGTGATGCGCGCTGTGCGCGTCTGTGAAGCCGGATTGTGAACAGGGGCAAAGCGTGAGCTGGGCTTATCCCTGCTCGGTTTGTGACTTCATGTAGAGCTTCTGCATGCCGCCCAACCAGCGGTCGTAGTCAGAGGTCTTGCGGCGCATGTAATCGAGGACTTCAGGATGCGGCAGGATCAGGAACTTTTCTTCGCCCATCACCTTCACGATTTCGTCAGCCACCGCTTCAGCGCTCAGGATACCGTCGCCGCCAGCCGATCCGCCGTCATCGGGGACCATGCCGGTGCGCACGGCCTGCGGGCACAGGCACGAGACATGCAGACCGCGCCGGCCATAGGCGATTGCAAGCCATTCCGCGATGGCCACCGCTGCATGCTTGGTGACGCCATAGGCTGCGGTTTCAACGATATTCAGCAAGCCGGCAGCCGAGGCCGTGACCAAAAAATAGCCTTCGCCACGTGAAAGCATTTTTTCCACCACGGCGCGTGCCGCCCACACATGGGCCATGCCGTGGATCTTCCACATCAGGTCCCAGGTGTCGTTGTTCGGATCCAGACCTGGGCTTTTGCCGATGCCAGCATTCGAAAAATAGATGTCGATGTGTCCGTAGCGTTGTTCGGCGGCTGCCACCAGGGCTTGGATGTCCGATTCCTTGCTCACATCGCAGCGCACCGCCAGCCCGTTGACCGCCTGTGCCACGGGCTGCAGGCCTGCTTCGTTGAGGTCGGCCACGACAACGCCTGCCGCGCCTTCAGCGTGAAACTTTAACGCGGTGGCACGCCCGATGCCGCTAGCTGCCCCGGTGATGACCGCGACCTTGCCTTTGACGTTCATGTGGGGTCTCCTGTCCGGTAGGTTCTTGTTCGAAACGCGACGACCGGATCGCTGCGACCCCGTCTCGCCATCGCAGCTATGCTAGCTCACTGTGGGCCGGATCATGGCATGAACGCTGCGGGCGCCCTGGCCCGTCCCCGTTCTGTCCGCGATTCATCGCTTGGCGGTGAGCATCCACCGTCCCGATAGGAGTTGCAGTGATGACCGTCTTGACCCAGGCATCCCCCGCGCTGCGACGCTTCGTGGGCCACACCGTCCTGGTAACCGGCGCCGGAAGCGGCATCGGGCGCGCGGCGGCCTTGCGTTTCGCAGCCGAGGGCGCATCGGTGGTGGTGGCCGATTACAACCTGCCGGCGGCGCAAGACACGGTGCAACAGATCACCGCCTTACCCGGTACGTCGGGCGCACTGGCTGTGCGCGCTGATGTGGCGAACGAGGCCGACAATGCAGCGATGGTTGCCGCGACGATGCAGCGCTTTGGTCGACTCGATCATGCCTTTCTGAATGCAGGCGTAGGCGGCGCCTTCGGGCCGATCGAGCAGATCCAGGTCGATGACTGGGACTACACCTTTCATGTGTTGGTGCGTGGCGTATTTCTGGGGATCAAACACTGCACGCCTGCGATCCGGCAAGGCGGTGCGGGTGGTTCGATCGTTCTGACGGCATCGATTGCGGGCCTCACGGGCGGCGCCGGCTCGCATGCGTACTCAGCGGCCAAGGCAGCCGTGGTGAGCCTGACGGGCAGTGCCGCCACGGAGCTGGCCGCGCATCGCATCCGCGTCAACAGCGTCGCACCCGGCACTATCATGACCCCGCTCTTGCATCGGGGCCGTCCTGAGAAAATTCAGTCTGCGCTACCGCCTCAGCCCTGGCCCGATCACGGCCAGCCCGAGCACATTGCCGCGCTCGCCGCGTTCCTGTGTTCGCAGGATGCCGCCTTCATCACCGGCGAGACCGTGGTGGCCGATGGCGGCCGCCTGGCGCAGGGCATCGCGCTGTTCGGGGTGGGCGCGGGCAATGTACTCACCCAGCGCGCGGGCGTGAACCGGGGCAGCACCGGCGAGCCCAGCGAAGTGCGGGGGTAGTCGGACGCAGGATGCTCAGGCGCCTTTGACCGGGCTCGGTCCGGCGATCGGATCAGTTGGCCTCGGGCCCGCGGTGCAGGCTGCGTGCTTCCGATCGGGGCAGTACGGCCACGCCGAACAACGCGACCACAGCGGCCATGAGGTAGGCAGGCCCGAAACCCGCAAACGATCCGACCGCACCGAAGGCCAGCGGGCCGCCCACCAAGCCTGCGGTCATGACCACCATTACAGCGCCCGTGGCCGAGCCCACTTCCGATGGCGGCACGCGCAATGACACTTCGGCCAGGAATACGCCGTTCCAACCGGCCGCCGTGAGCCCGAAGATCGCCAGCAGCGGCCACATCCACAGTTCGGGCAACTGCGCACCGAACAGCCCCAGCAAAGCCGCGCAGGCGGCGGTGACCAGACCCAGACCACGCAGTACCGCAGCTGGTTGGCCGCTGCGGCTGGCCACCCATCCCCACAAAATTCGGCCCACGAAGCCGCCGGCTTGCGCCACCGCGAGCCATTGACCAGCTTGCACCAGGCTGACGCCCCGCTCGGTGACCGCATAGGTGACGAACCAGCCGTTGAGGCAAATTTGCGTGGCAGCGAAGGCACCTGCACACAGCGACATGCGGCGCAAATCGGGCGAGGCCGCCAGGCGCTGCAATGATTCAATCGCGCCGATGCGTCGGCCGGCCACCATGGGCGGTACAGGCCAGTCGCTCATGGCCCGCTGCATCGACGCCATGCCGACCAGCAGCAACAGCGCCACGATCAGGCAGGCCTGTTTCCAGCCTAGTGCCAGCGCCATCAGCGGCAGGCTTGCCGAGCCCACGAAGGAGCCGACTTGCACACCCGACTGTTTCAATGAAAACAGTAGCGGCTGCTGGCGCGGTGGCA
>JBIKKG010000210.1:0-6411 GCA_044360485.1 Burkholderiaceae bacterium
TGCCGCCAATGAAACCAACCTGTATGCACAGCTGGCACAGGCCCGCATCACGCCGGTGAGTGTCAGCCACCGGCCCGGGCTGCTGCCGTTTCATGACCAGGTGCTCGAGTTGCCCGGTGACGGCTCATGGCGTGTCGTCCCATCAAAGGGGTACCAGTTTTCCTGAGTCCCTGACCTGCGGTGAGCGGTGGAGGGGTGCAGCACATGCATCACAATGCCAGTCCAGCCATGCGCTGCCCCGCAAAGCGAAGGCAGCGTGCATCCTCCCTCGCCCGCTCTCATTGACCGACATGAATGCTCCTCACCTTCAGCCGCAGCCGGCATCCGATGACGCTCTGCAAGCCTTTGCCGAGAGCGCCAAGGCGCTTCTCGGGTCAGTGTCCCCCTTGGCCCGCATCAGGCGGCTGCGCGAGGCGGTACCGCGCTTCGAGCGCACCGTCTGGCAACAGATGGCGCAAGCAGGCTGGACGGCCATCCTTGCGCCCGCCGAGCACGGCGGCCTTGAACTGGATCTGCGGCATGCCTGCGCCATCGCTCAGGCGCTGGGTCGGCACCCGGCACCTGAGCCCTTTGTGGCCTGCGCCGTGCAGGCCGTGGCGCTGCTCGCGAAGCTGCCCGCCGGCATCGTGCGTGACAGCGTGCTAAGCGCAGTCGTGCAGGGCGAGGCCATCGCCGGCGTGGCCTGGCAGGAACGTGCGGGACAGATCGAACCTGATGACACGGCTCACGCGTCGGGCGGCACCCGCGCCACACGTGTGGCAGAAGGCTATGCCATCGCTGGCGAAAAGAAGTGGGTCGTGCCCGGTGCGGGCGCTGACGGATGGGTCGTGTCTGCTCAGACGGCAGATGGGCTTGCATTGTTCTGGGTGCCGCACGACACAGCCGGTGTGAGCCTGCAGGAGCAGGCGCGCGCAGACGGCAGTCCTTCAGCCACGCTACGACTGACCGACGTGCGGGTGGCCGCCACGCATTGCCTGGCAAGCGGCGCCGCCGCCATCGCGGCCCTGTCGCAAGCCAACGACATGGCGCGCATCGCACTGGCCGCCGAGCTGCTCGGCGTGGCGCAGCATGCCTTCGAAGCCACCCGCGCCTATCTGGTCACGCGGGTGCAGTTCGGCAAGCCGATTGGAGCCAATCAGGGTCTGCAACATCGGCTCGTGGACGCCTACATCCAGATCGAATTGGCGGCCGATTGCCTGAACGAGGTGTTGCGAGACACCACCACCGGCCATGCGCAAGCGCTCGCCATCGGCGCCAGCCGCGCGAAGGCACGCTGTGCACACGCAGCGCTGCATGTCACCCGAGAAGCCGTGCAGATGCACGGTGCCATTGGCTTCACCGACGAATACGATCTGGGGCTGTACGTGAAGCGTGCCCTGGGGCTGGCCAGCTGGCTGGGCGGCGCCCCGACACTGCGCACTCGACACCATGCGCTGGTATCGACCGACGCAGGCAATGCAACAGTGCCCGAGACCGTGCATGAAGCGCCACCCGCAGTCAGTCATGCCGACTGGAGCGCCATGAGCGAAGCCGATTTTCGGGCCATGGTGCGCGGCTTTTTTGAACGCCACTATCCGGCGCATCTGCGCCATCTGCCCCGCCGCTTGCGCCTGGCCGAATGCCGCGAGTGGTACATGACGCTCTCGCGCCAGGGCTGGCTCGCCCCTGCCTGGCCGCGGACGCATGGTGGTATGGAACTGCCGCCCGACAAGTTGCTCGCCTTTATCGAGGAGATGGAATCGCACGGCGTGGGCAGAGTGCCCGACCAGGGCATCATCAACCTGGGGCCCGTGCTGATTCATTACGGCACGCCCGAGCAGCAACGCGAGTACATGCCCAAGATTCTTTCAGGCGAGCACATCTGGAGTCAGGGCTACTCCGAGCCGAACGCCGGTTCGGATCTGGCCTCGCTGCGTACCGAGGCGATTGCCGACGGCGACGACTTCGTCGTCAATGGCCAAAAAATCTGGACCACGTTGGGCCATGACGCCACGCACATTTTTGCCCTGGTCCGGACCGACAAGACCGCCAAGAAGCAGCAGGGCATCAGCTTTTTGCTCATCGACCTCTCCTCGCCCGGGGTCACGGTGCGCCCCATCCGCAACATCGCCGGCGAGTCCGAGTTCTGCGAAGTGTTCTTCCAGGACGTGCGCGTGCCGCAGCGCAATCTGGTGGGCAAGCTCAACGAAGGCTGGACGATTGCAAAGTCACTGCTCGGCTTTGAACGCCTCTTCGTAGGCAGCCCGATGACCTCGCAATATGCGATGGGGTTGTTGCGTACCGTGGCCCACGCGCGCGGGCTGTTTGACGACACGGCCTTCGTCGCGCGCTTTGCGCAGCTCGCACTCGACGTCGCCGATCACAAGTCGAGCTATGCCCGGTTTGCCGATATCGTGAAGCGCGGGGGCGAACTGCCCCCCAGCGTGTCGATCCTGAAAATCTGGGCAACCGAAAACTACACGGCTATCACCCGCATGCTCTATGAAGTCTGCGAAGAAGACGGCGGCACGATGGGCGAGATCGACCTGGGCGAGGCGACCGTCAATGTCATTGCTCCGCTCATGACGGCCACGATCACCACCATTTATGGCGGCTCCAACGAAATTCAGCGCAACATCCTGGCCAAGGCGGTGCTGGAGCTGCCAGGAGGCTAAGTGGCGAGGCGATCAGACAAAAGGCCTGGGCCGCGCCCAGGTGCCGGGCTACCAAAGGCTCAAGCTGGCAGGTAGCGCTCCACCAGGCGCGTCCAGTAGGCAGCGCCCAGCGTCAGGATCTCGTCATTGAAGTCGTAATGGGCGTTGTGCACCATCGCGCCTTCGCCATTGCCCAGACGCAGAAAGCAACCCGGTTTGCGTTGCAGAAAATAGGCAAAGTCCTCGCTGCCGGTCACGGGCGGGAACGGTGCAATCACACGCTCGGTCCCTACCAGTTCCTGTGCCACCTCGCAGGCAAATTCGGTTTCGGCCGAGGTGTTCACCAGCACCGGATAACCCCGGTCGTATTCAATGGTCACTTCTCCGCCGTAGCTCTCGACCTGCGCCGTGACCAGCGCGCGAATGCGGTGCTCCAGACGCTCTCTGACGTCCGCGTCGAACGAACGGATGCTTAGCTCGAGCGTGGCGCTCTCAGGAATGACGTTGGCCGCCTTGCCCGCATGCACCGTGCCGATGGTGACAATGGCGGTCTGGGTCGGGTCGATATTGCGTGAGACCACCGACTGCAGCGCCATGATCAGGCTGCCTGCAATGAGAATCGGGTCGACCGACAGATGCGGTCGTGCGGCATGGCCACCGCGGCCGCGCACCGTGATCTTCGCGGTATCCGAGGCCGACATGAAAGCGCCGGTGCCAAAACCGAAGGTGCCAGCGGCCACACCCGGATGGTTGTGGATGCCGAAGATCGCATCGCACGGAAAGCGCTCGAAGAGACCATCTTCGATCATGCGCTGTGCCCCGCTGTCCTTGCCTGCCTCTTCGGCCGGCTGGAACACCACATGCACCGTGCCACTGAAATTGCGTGTGGCGGCCAAGTGCTGCGCAGCACCCAGCAGCATGGTGGTGTGGCCGTCATGGCCGCAAGCGTGCATGGCACCCGACACAGTACTGGCCCAGGGCTTGCCGGTGAGTTCAGTGATGGGCAGCGCATCCATATCGGCGCGCAGCGCGATCGCGCGGGCCCCCTGACCGTTGCGCAATGTGCCAACCACGCCGTGACCGCCGACGCCGGTAGCCACTTCCCAGCCCCATTCCTTCAGGTTTCCAGCCACCAGCTCAGCCGTGCGCGCCTCCTGGAAAGACAACTCAGGGTGCTGATGCAGATGGCGCCGGGTGGTGCGCAAAAATCCGGCTGACCCTGCCAGATCGGCAAGTTCGCAAAAACAGCGCAGTCGGTCGTTCATGGGTCGTCCAATCAGTGGGGCACTGGGGACGACCTTATCACGGCCCTCAGACGCCGCCGATCTCCTGCAGCCTGGTCGCCAGCGCGGACCGGTCAATCGATTGCCAGGGCAATGCAAGAAACAGTTCGATACGCCGTTTCAGAGAGATGGCGGCCAGTTTCGATCGCCATGCGATTTGCTGCGGCGTTGCGCCTTCCACCAGGGGGTCCTCAACCCCCCAATGGGCCGTCAACGGCCCGCCTGGCCAGACCGGACAGGCTTCGCCGGCGGTCTGGTCGCACAGCGTGAACACGAAATCCATCTGCGGGGCATTGGGCCCGGAAAACTCATCCCAGCTCTTGCTGCGATAGCCCTCGATCGGCATGAACAGGTCGGAGAGAGCATTGATTGCATCAGGGCTGACTTCACCTCTGGGCTGGGCGCCGGCAGAGAAGGCACGGAACTGCCCCTTTCCCATTCCGGTGAGCAGCCCCTCGGCGATGATGGAGCGGGCTGCATTGCCTCTGCAGATAAACAGCACGTTGAATATCTTGTGATCCATGGCGCACCGGACAGATACGGTTGATCAGGCCAAATCACCTGAAAACAAGCCCTTGCCAACCTTCGACTCGCAGCAATCGTCAGGCAAAAGCCCCTGATTAGGTGCGGTCAGTCATGACACTGTCATGACATGCGGCCCACGATTCGTGCCGCTCATTCATGAATGATGACGATCACACACTGCAATCCTCGCTCATCCCAAATTCTGTAAAGCTGCGTCAGTTATCCTCGCCGGGTCGGCCTGAGCGCTCGTTCGCGTTTTTGTTCCAGAACGCCTCTCATTAGCACTCCTCATCATCAGCCAGCCTCTCATGTTGTGATGTTTCGCTCGCATTTCGTCCCGCCTCGCCTTGCACCAGTGCGGCGCCCATTGATGCTGATGGGGGCCGCACTGGTGTTCATGGCATTGCTTGCACTGGGATGGCTGAACGCGACCCGCATCAAGACATTCATTTCGCCTGGCACAACGACCAGTCAGGCAGTCGGTACCGAGGCATTGGATATCGTGTTCGTGGCGGATTTCTCTGGCCCCAACAGGCTGGTCGGCGAAGACCTGGCTCGGGGGTTCGAGGATGCGCTCAAAGCACGTGGCGCCAATGCAGCGCTCAGGATTGTGCGTCGAGATGACCAGGGCCGCCCCGAGGCCACACTGGCCCTGGCCGAAGGGGCTGCCTCCTCGTTTCAGACCCTGGCACTGATCGGCCCAGGTCAAACACGAGCCTACGCCGAGTTTGCCGCGATGGCCGAAGAGGGCGAAGTGCCTGTCCTGGTGCCGATCGCACCACCCGCAGACGCAGGCCCGGGGAAGTGGGTCTACACCCTCCAACCCAGTCAAAGCTTGCAGGCCGAGTTGGCGGGCCAGTTGCTCGCTCGAATCAAAGCCCCCAAACGGGTGACCTTTGTGACGCTCAAGGATGCCTCAACCGGCTACTGGATGGGGCTGGTCCGCAGTCTCAGTGAGAGCGGCGCAGAGGCTATTGATCAGCGCATGCTCGAGTCGGGTGCCGACAGCGCAGTGCTACGCGGGTTGGCCAACCAACTCAGCCCTTACGACCTGATCTTCGTCGATCTGCCCTCCGCGCTGGGTGTCGCGCTGGTCAAGGAATTGCGTGATGCCGGGCATGGGGGGCGCATTGTTGGTCTGGGCGAATTGGCCTTGCCCGGCTTCATCAAAGGGTTTGAAGACTTTCCGAAAGAACGTCTGGCTCGCGGCTTTTATACCAACGGGCTGTTCACGATCACCTCTTTTTCACCGGATGAAACCGACGAGCGCGGTCGTAAACTCGTCGACACCCATTACGCCCGTTATGGGGTCGACCCCTCATGGGCATATGCATACGGGTATGACTCGGGCGAGCTGCTGACGACGTTTCTGGCGAGTCGTACCGGGCCCGATGCGCCCCCTGCGCCGGCTGACCCAGCAGCCTGGCGCGCAGCGCTACGCGAATTCCTGGAGGGTTCGCGCATCTCCTCCAAGCCAACGCATGCCTTCACTGGCCCGGTGATCTTTGACGACAGCCGTCAACGCGACTCCCAGCCGTCGCTCATGCTCTACCAGAACCGACGCGCGACGCCTTACCCGCTTCAATACAGCCACCTACCGGGACGGTTGGAGGGCGGCGAGCGCAATGAAGGCGAGATCGTCGTGGGCGATCGACGCTACGACCTCGTACCGGTAGTGTTTTCGGGCGTGCGCTTCCACGCCATCAGTGCACTCGATTTCGAGAAGAACGAATACGCTGCCGACTTCGAACTTTGGTTTCGTTCAGCCATTGCCATCGAACCAGAAGACGTGGTCATTCCGAGCGCAATCGATGGTTCGTTGCAAAGCAAGTTGGTGGAGTCGTCGGACAGCACAGACGGTCAGTACCGCCGCATCCGATTCCAGGGCCGATTCAAATTTGACGCCACACCGAAGGACCTCGTCCTTGAACGCATTGCGCTTCCCTTGGCATGGCGGCACCGCACCCGCG
>JBIKKG010000229.1:0-5691 GCA_044360485.1 Burkholderiaceae bacterium
GCATATCGACGGGCACCACACGGTTGAGGACATCGGCATCACGCTGGGTCAGGCCGTGGCCCAGGCGATCGGCGACAAGTCCGGTATTCGCCGCTATGGGCACGCCTACGTGCCGCTGGATGAAGCGCTGTCGCGGGTGGTGGTCGATTTTTCCGGGCGCCCCGGGCTGGTCTGGAACGTGACCTTCACCCGGGCCATGATCGGTGGGTTCGATGTCGATCTGGCTCATGAGTTTTTCCAGGGGTTCGTCAATCATGCGCAACTCACCTTGCACGTGGACAACCTGCGCGGCGACAACGCCCACCACCAGTGCGAGACCATCTTCAAGGCCTTTGCGCGGGCCTTTCGCATGGCGCTCGAGCCCGATCCCCGGGCGGCGGGCCATATTCCGTCCACCAAGGGCAGCCTGAAGGGCTGAGGGCGCGGGCCAGTGCCATGACCACGATCCTGGTCGTCGATTACGGCATGGGCAACCTGCGCTCGGTGGCCAAGGCGCTGGAGCATGTCGCGCCTGATGCGACCGTGACGGTGTCGGGCGACCCCGATGCCTTGCGCAGCGCCGACCGGATCGTGCTGCCCGGGCAGGGCGCCTTGCCCGATTGCATGCGTCACCTCGATGCCTCCGGCCTGCGCGAAGCGGTGCTGGAAGCCGCCCGCAGCAAACCGTTGTTCGGCGTATGCATCGGTGAGCAGATGCTCTTTGACATGAGCGAAGAGGGACCCTGCGCGGGCCTGGGCATCATGCCGGGGCGGGTGGTGCGTTTTGCGCCCGGCCTGCAGGCCCCTGATGGCAGCCGCCTGAAAGTACCGCACATGGGCTGGAACCGTGTCCGCCAGGATCGCTCGCACCCCTTGTGGGCCGGCATACCCGACGACGCGTATTTCTATTTTGTGCACAGTTACCATGCGCAGCCGTCCGACGCCGCCCTCACCGTCGGTAGCGCTGAACACGGTGTGCGCTTTACCTGCGCGGTGGCACGGGATAATATTTTTGCTACCCAGTTCCATCCGGAAAAAAGCGCCGCCCTCGGGCTGCGCCTCTACGCCAATTTCGTCGGTTGGCAGCCTTGATCCGAACCGTCGCTTCGTTCGGATCCGTCCTGCCTCCGGCGCCACGCCCGCCCTCGCACCCCTCCTCCCCATGCTGCTGATCCCTGCCATCGACCTCAAGGATGGCCGTTGTGTCCGCCTCCGTCAGGGCGACATGAACGACGCCACCGTGTTTTCCGACGACCCGGCGGCCATGGCCCGCAAGTGGCTCGAACTGGGCGCACGCCGCTTGCATCTGGTCGATCTCAACGGGGCCTTCGCCGGCAAACCCCGCAATGAGTCGGCGATCAAGGCGATCGTCAACGAAGTCGGTTCCCGCATTCCGGTGCAGATCGGTGGCGGTATCCGCGACCTCGACACCATCGAGCGCTACCTGGACAGCGGCATTGCCTACGTGATCATCGGCACGGCTGCGGTCAAGAACCCCGGCTTTCTGCACGACGCCTGTGGTGCGTTCCCCGGTCAGGTCATCGTCGGACTCGACGCGCGCGACGGCAAAGTCGCCACCGACGGCTGGAGCAAGCTCACCGGCCACGATGTGCTGGACCTCGGTCGCAAGTTTGAAGGCTATGGCGTCGAGGCAGTCATTTACACCGACATCGGCCGAGACGGCATGCTGGGCGGGGTGAACATCGAGGCCACGGTGCGCCTGGCCCAGGGGCTCACGGTGCCCGTCATTGCCTCGGGCGGCGTGACCAGCCTGCAGGACATCGAGCGACTGTGCGAAGTCGAACACGAGGGCATCGAGGCGGCCATCGTCGGGCGGGCCATCTATGAAGGCGCGCTCGACTTCTCCGAAGCGCAGGCCCACGCCGACGCCATCGGCGGCGAGGCCTGATGCTCACGCGGCGGATCATCCCCTGCCTGGACGTCACTGCCGGTCGGGTCGTCAAGGGCGTGAAATTCCTGGGTCTGCGCGATGCCGGCGACCCGGTCGAAATTGCCCGCCGCTACGACCGCGAAGGCGCCGATGAACTCACGTTTCTCGACATCACCGCCTCCAGTGACGCGCGCGACATCATCCTGCATGTCATCGAGGCCGTGGCGGCCGAAGTCTTTATTCCGCTGACGGTGGGCGGGGGAGTGCGCAGCGTCGCCGATGTGCGTCGTCTGCTCAACGCCGGTGCCGACAAGGTGTCCATCAACACGGCGGGGCTTCAACACCCGGCCCTGATCGCCGAAGCCTCTTCCTATTTCGGCGCCCAGTGCATCGTGTGCGCTATCGACGCCAAGCAGGTGGCGCCGGGTCGCTGGGAAGTCTTCACCCACGGCGGGCGAAATGCCACCGGCCGTGATGCCATCGCGTGGGCCCGCGAGGTCGAGCGGTTGGGGGCGGGCGAGATCCTGCTCACGAGCATGGACCGCGATGGCACCCGCGAGGGCTTCGATCTGGGCGTCACGCGTGCCGTGTCCGACGCGGTGGGCATTCCGGTGATCGCCTCAGGAGGCGTGGGTTCACTGCAGCATCTGGCCGATGGGGTCACCCAGGGCCATGCCGATGCCGTGCTCGCCGCCAGCATCTTTCATTTCGGCGAGTTCACCGTGGGCCAGGCCAAGCAGCACCTGGCCGACCAGGGTATCGCCATGAGGCTGCAATGAGCGGCGCCGACTGGCTCGATTCGGTCAAATGGGACGCATCGGGGCTGGTCGCAGCGGTCGCGCAGGAGGCGTCCAGCGGGCGCATTCTCATGGTCGCCTGGATGAATCGCGAGGCCCTCGCGCAAACCGCCGCCACCGGACGCGCCATTTACTGGTCGCGCTCGCGCCAGCGTTTGTGGCGCAAAGGCGAGGAATCCGGCCACACGCAATCGGTCAGCGAAATCCGCCTTGACTGCGACGGCGACGCCATCGTGCTGATGGTCGAACAAGCCGGGGGCATCGCCTGCCACACCGGGCGCCACTCCTGCTTTTACAGTCGCCTGGAGGACGGGCAGTGGGTCACGGTCGATCCGGTGCTGCGTGACCCGTCATCCATGTATGGCTCCCGGGTCCCATGAGTACCTCTTCTGACGACATCCTGGGCCGTGTGGCCGACACCGTGGCCAGTCGCCGCGGCGGTGATCCCGAGCGCTCGTATGTGGCCCGTTTGCTGCACAAGGGCGAAGACGCCATCCTGAAGAAAATCGGCGAGGAAGCCACCGAGACCATCATGGCGGCC
This sequence comes from Burkholderiaceae bacterium, assembly GCA_044360485.1. Lineage (GTDB taxonomy): Bacteria > Pseudomonadota > Gammaproteobacteria > Burkholderiales > Burkholderiaceae_E > UBA4615. The sequence continues at coordinate 3,209 of JBIKKG010000229.1, forward strand.
AAGGATGGCGACCCGGCCCACATCGTGGCCGAGACCGCTGACCTCTGGTTTCACACGCTGGTCATGCTGACCCACTATGGGTTATCCCACGCCGATGTCCTGGCTGAGCTGGCCCGCCGAGAAGGTTTGTCGGGTCTGGAAGAAAAGGCGCGTCGGACCTTGCCAGCTGAGGGCGCTGCAGGGCACGGGTCAGCCCCACCACCCCCCGACGCCATTGCCCCGAAGGAGCGTTCATGAGTCACGACTGTATTTTCTGCCGCATCGTGCGCGGCGAAATTCCCAGCCGCAAGGTCCATGAAGACGACGATACTCTCGCCTTCCACGACATTCGGCCGGCAGCGCCAGTGCACTTTCTGATCATCCCGAAAGTCCACATTGAAACGCTCTATGACGCCGACGGTTCCCATCAGGCGGTGCTGGGCAAGATGCTCGGCATGGCAGGGCGGCTGGCCCGACAGGAGGGCCTGACGGACGGTTTCCGCACGATCGTGAACACCGGCAGAATCGGTCGGCAGGAGGTGTATCATCTTCACATCCACATTCTGGGCGGTCCGGAACCCCTCAAGCCGGGTTGGCCGGGCGCCTGACCAAGGAGTATCGCCATGGGTTCGCTGAGTATCTGGCATTGGCTGATTGTGCTGGTGATCATCATGATGGTCTTTGGCACCAAGAAGCTGCGCAACATGGGTTCCGACCTGGGCGGCGCGGTCAAAGGGTTCAAGGAAGGGATCAAGGACGGCGCCTCTGAAGCCCCGGGTGCCGACGCCTCCAAGAAAACCATCGACGTCGAGGTTCAGCGCAAGTCCTGACGCCGCGTCTGGCCTGCGGCCGCCTGGTGTTCCGGGGCGCCGCAGGAGGCCATCGGAATCGAGCGGCCCAGCGCCGCTCGTTTCTTTTTGACTGCTCTGCCCGCTCGCCGCGCTCACCCGTCGTTCCACCTGCACCGCCCGCCCCGTTTTCCAAGGCCTTCGCTCCCAGCACATGTTCGACATCGGCTTTTCCGAGATGGTGGTTCTGGCGGTCGTGGCACTGGTCGTGCTCGGCCCTGAGCGGCTGCCCAAGGTTTCGCGCCAGGTGGGTCAGTGGATGGGGAAGTTGCGCCGCTATGTCGACGACGTGAAGTCCGACATCAACCGGCAGATGGAACTCTCCGAGCTGCGCAACATCAAGGAGCAGGTAACCGACGCGGCACGCGACATCCAGTCCGCCGTCAACGACACGGTGTCCTCGACCCAATCCCAGTTCGATGAGGTGCAGCAGGCGCTTGAGGGCAACGCCCCGCCTCCCATGACCGACTGGGATCGCATCTATGCACTTCGACGCACCCGCGACCGCATCAAGGAGCGTCGCATCGAGCGCGAGAAAGACCTCGGTCTGAAACGTCCGCGTCGCCCTTTGCACCGCTGATCCGGGCCGCCCTCACATGAAGCTGTTCAACCGCGACAAGCCCGCCCAGGATGCGGCCCAGGACGAGAACTTCCTCTCGCATCTGGTCGAATTGCGCGACCGCATGATCAAGTCATTGCTGGTCGTGCTGGTCCTTTTTGGTGTGTGCTTCTACTTCAGCGGCGACATCATGAAGTTTCTGTCGCAGCCGCTGTATCAGGCCTTGCCGGCCGGCAGCAAACCGATCTTCACCGACCAGGCCGGAGCGTTCTTCACGCTCACCAAGGTGGCGTTTCTCACGGCGCTGCTGGCTGCGTTGCCCTGGGTGTTGTATCAGGCCTGGGCCTTCGTGTCGCCCGGGCTGTATGAACATGAAAAGCGCTTTGCGCTGCCGTTGATCGTCTCCAGTGTCTTTTTCCTCTGTGTGGGCATCGCCTTCGCCTATCTCTTCGTGCTGCCGGCGGCCTACAAGTTCTTCATCTCGTTTTCCGCGCAAACCGGCGCTGAAACCCTGCAGGATCTGCAGAAGTACTGGGACTTCACCCTGGCCATCTTCTTTGGTTTCGGTTTGACCTTCGAGGTGCCGGTCGTCGAGATGCTGCTGGTCAAACTCGGCATGGTGACCACGCAGCAGCTGCGCGAGGCGCGTCGCTATGTCATCGTCGGCGCCTTCGTCGTGGCGGCGGTGCTCACGCCGCCCGATGTGTTGTCGCAATTCATGCTGGCCATCCCGTTGTTGCTGCTGTACGAACTGGGCATCTGGATGTCAGGGTTCATCACGGCGCACAGCAAGGCGCCGGAAGCCGCCGCCGCAGCGGCGCCTACTGAAGGCGCAGACCAGCGCTGAAGCAAAGGGCCGGGCGGCCTGCGCGCTCGGCGCACCAGCGCGTCAGGCGGGTGGCCGTCGCCTCGTGCTCAGCCCAGGCGTTCACCCCAAGCCCGATTCCGTCCATCCTCGGATCAGCCCACTTTCGGTTTGCCGCCCACCTTGGCCGCAAAGCGCCGCATGCCGCCCAGCCAGCGGTCGTAATCGCCCGCTTTGCGCTGGTGATATTCCAGCACCTGCGGATGCGGCAGGATCAGGAAGGTTTCCTTGT
>JBIKKG010000184.1:0-6917 GCA_044360485.1 Burkholderiaceae bacterium
TGATCCGTGCCTCGATGGATTCGGCCGTCATGGCCGTGGAGCCGGCACCAGTGCGCACCGTGCGGTTCACATAGGAGACCAGCGCCGCGATGATCAGGATCGGAACGATGAAAGACAGCACCACCACGGTGATCAACTGTCGGGGGGTCTTGATGAAGGCGTCGTGCTCGCTGCTCATTGCGGCATCCTGTTGTGGGGGCGTGCTGGGTCAAACCGCGAAATTATAGCCGCAACACCTGAGCCGGTCGTCAGACTCGGCTGACGACCACGTTTGCGGGCTACAATGGCCGGCTACGCGCCCGTAGCTCAGGGGATAGAGTATTGGCCTCCGAAGCCAAGGGTCGCAGGTTCGATTCCTGCCGGGCGCGCCACCTCATCCGCAGCGAGCGCCGCCACATCCCGACTGGGCGGCATGCACTCAACCCCTGGTTCAGCGCCCCCGGCCACGCGGCCGAACTCAGCCTCTGAACCGCGCTTCGTTGGGTTTGGTCAGGGCTACCACACCGCCTGCGTCCACGAGCGCCGCGATCCGCGCACCCAGTGCGGTGCCGTGCTCAAGCGCGTGCAGTGCTTCATTGGGTGACACACCGGCACCATCCACCTTGAAATGCGGCACGCTCAGGAGCGCCGCCGGCATGCTGGCGCACAACGCTCGGACGCGCTCGGCTGCGGAGCTCGGCGTATCGCCCCAGAAGTCCACCAGCGGCGGTTTGAGCGTCTTGCCCGCGGCGTTGGTGGGCAGACTCTGTGCAAACACCACGTACTCAGGGTTTTCATACGCCGCAAGATGCGCGGCGCCATGGGTGCGAATGTCCTGCGGCGTAGCCTGGTGACCGGGCTTGAGCACCAGCACGGCCTTCAGGCGCTCGGAAAACACATGGTCGGGTACACCCACCACCGCTGCGCGCAGCACCGCCGGGTGCAGATAGAGTTTGTTTTCCACCTCGATGCAATACACATTCTGGCCGCCTCGTACCACCATGTCCTTCTTGCGGTCGAGCAGCCACAGATAGCCCTCTTCGTCGATCTTGGCCCAGTCGCCCGACAGCACGAAGCCGTCGCGACGGAACACCTCGGCGGTCTTGCCGGGTTCTTCCCAGTAGCCGGCATTGGTTTGCTGGCCGCGATAGGCCACCTCGCCAATCACGTTGGGCTCGGTCACCTCATGGCCCTCGTCATCGAAGATGGCGATATCGGTGTTGGGTGTCGCCAGCCCACAGCTGGTGATCTTACGGATGGCGTCCTCGGTGGGCAGCGCAAAACCCAATGCTGTGCTCTCGGAGACCGAACCGCCGTTGACCATGGCAACTGGCGCGAAGCAATCGTGCAGCTGGCGAATGTAGGTCTCGGAGGCCGCATGCCCGCCGAACAAAATTTTCTTGAAGCTCGAGCAGTCGTGCTTGGCGAAGTCCGGATGATTCATCATCATCCAGAGCATGATCGGCGCCGCCACCCCCCAGGTGGCTTGTTCGCGCTCGATCAGCCGAATGGCGTCCAGTGGCGCGAAGGCGCTCATGATCACGCACTTGCCGCCGGTCAGCAGCGCCGGCATGAAGTCGGTGTAGACCGCGGTGTTGTGATAGAGCGGCGGCATGCACAGGTTGATGTCATTGGCGTCCAGGCCGCGCGCCGCATGCATGATGTTGGTGGCACAACCCAGCGCATTGATGTGCATAGCCATGGTGCCCTTGGGCACGCCAGTGGTGCCCGAGGTGAAGGAGATGGCACACAGGTCCCACTCGTCGATCGATTCGCTCACCGGAACTTCCGCGCCGGCACGGTTGAGGTGGGCAAACGCGACCGTGCCGCTTGCAGCGTTGTGACCCTTGCCGTGGTCGTGTGCCTGCGAGCCTGAGTCTGCATCGGCCGTCAGAAAAACCGTTTGCACGCTGCTCAGGCTGTCACGCACCGATGCGAGCTTGCTGGACCAGATCTCGGGCGACACCACCACCACGCGCGCGCCGACCTTGTTGATCTGCGCCGCCAGCCCATCAGCCGGCAGGCCCAGATTGACGGGCACCGCAATGCCACCGAGCGTGGCGATTGCCAGATAGCTCACGATGTATTCGGGGCAACCCAGCGTGAGCAGACACAGGCGGTCGCGCTTGCGCACGCCATAGTCGCGACGCAGCCGGGCGGCCACGCGGTCGACCTGCTCGCCCACTTCGCGCCAGGTCAGGCGCTGCCCGCCCGGGTGAAACACATACGCCTCACGATCGGGGTAACGCGCCACATTGCGCGCAAAGACTTCCGGGATCGTTCCCGGCCGGTCACGATAGGCCCAGATCGTCGAGCCTTCCCAGGCAATGCCGCGGCCTTTGGGCGCAACGATGCGCTCGACCTGCGCCCCCAGCTCCGGGTAGGCTTCGCGCCAGGATCGGCATGTTCCGCGCGCCGGCCCCTTGATGTCCCATGCACCCATCGTGTGGTCTCCTTTTGTCAGCGTGTGGTGTGTCGTGCGGGCGCGCCGTGCTGTGCGCCGATGCGCAGAGTCTATTCATAAATGACGCGCGCATCATGGCCCCGTGCGCCATGAGCCGCGCACCAGGTGTATCACTCAGATCCGGAGTCAGGCCTTGACCATTGACTGGAATCCCGAAGACCCCGGCGTGATCGCGGACCCTTATCCGACGTTCCAGCGGATGCGCATCGAGGACCCCTGTCACTGGAGTCCGCGGCTCAAGGGCTGGGTGCTCACGCGCTATGACGATGTTCGGCGCGCCTGCCTGGACAAGGACCATTTTTCCTCTGACCGGTTACGCCCGTTCTTCGACGCCATGCCGGGGGCTCAGGCCGCACGCATCGAAGACATCGTGCGTTACCTGTCCTTGTGGATGGTGTTCAAGGACCCGCCCGATCACACCAGGCTGCGCAAGCTGGCCGGGCGCGTCTTTCACGTGAAGTCGATGCATGGCATGCGCCCGCAGATCGAAGACATCACGCGTGGCTTGCTGCACAACCTGCAGGCTCGCGACGCGTTCGATTTCATCGCTGATTTCGCGGGCCCGCTGCCGTGTCTGGTCATCATGGCCATGCTGGGCGTGCCGCGCGAGGACCTCGCTCTGGTCAAGCGCCTGTCCGATGACATTGCACTCTTCATTGGTTCGTCGCGCACCACGAGTGAGAAGTACGACACCGCGCAAACTGCTACGCACGAGATGGCCGCTTACTTTCGCGCGATGATCGTCGATCGACAAGCCCGCCCGCAGCACGATCTGCTCAGTGAGCTGACCCATCTGCGCGACGGCGACGATCGACTGAGTGAAGACGAGCTGATCGCCCTGTGCATCCTGCTGCTCTTTGCAGGGCATGAAACCACCACCAACCATCTGGCCAATGGCATGGCCGCGCTGATGCGATTCCCCGACCAGATGGCCCGTTGGCGCGCAGACCCCGTGATCACGTCATCGGCGATTGAGGAACTGCTGCGCTATGACGGACCGTCGGGCGCCATCGTGCGGATCGTGCGCGGCGAGACCTCACTGCATGGCAAGACCTTGCATGACGGTGACCGTGTGTTTCTCATGATGCACGCAGCCAATCGCGACCCCGATGCCTTTGCCGATCCCGATCAGCTCGATCTCACCCGCGACGGACGACCGCATCTGGCGTTCGGGTTTGGCACCCATATTTGCCTGGGTTTTCCGTTGGCGCGCACGGAAGGTCAGGTGGCCCTGCCTGCGGTATTGAATGCCTTTGCACACATCGAGCCCGCAGCCGACGCAGCGCCCGCCTGGATCAACTCGCTCGTGTTTCGCGGCATGCACACCCTGCCGGTGCGCGTCAGGCCCGCTTGCGTCCCTTAGCCATGCGCACGGCCGCTTCGATCGTCTGCGGCGCGCGCGCCGGATCGGTGCACAGCCGTTTGGGATGAGGTGTGATGCCGGCACGTGCCAAATCCAGCCGGTCGGCGTCCCAGCAGGCTTGCACCGTCAGATCGCCGCGTACATGCCCATCGCTGTGCAGCCGCATGGCTTCGCACAACCGCTCGAAGCCCGGCTTGTTCAGCTCGGTGAGGATGCCGTCACGGCGCAAACGCACAGCGAAGTCGGCCGCCCGCAGGCCATGCTCGGGGTCTTCCCAATCATTGAAGCGGCGGCTGTCATGCAGAAACGCGAACCACGCGAGCACGGCCGGATCCACGTCGAGCGCTGCCGCCAGCGAACGGCCATGAAACCACACGCGGCTCCAGTGCGGCACGCCGTGTATGCCGCCGCTTGCATCGAGCTTGAATTGCGGCCGCACGACGGCCAGAGCCTTGTGGACGATGGTCGTGCAGCGCTGAGTCATGACGCGAGCTTACACGGCAGAGTGGCCCTCATCCCACCAGACGGCAGTCGATGGGCTCCCGGCGGCAGACGAGCTGTGCAATGGCTTGTCACAGCGGTGGTACGCTCGACCGAGGAGTCTTAGTCATGCGTCGCGACCCGAATCGTCACCCTGTCCACACCAATGGTCCCGCTGATCTGCAGCGATTGATCCATGCCATTGACTTTGCCGCTGAGCGCCATCGTCATCAGCGGCGCAAGGACAAGCGCGAGTCGCCCTACATCAATCATCCGATCGCACTGATGCGCGTGCTGTCGGTGGAAGCGGGCATCCATGACGTGGATGTGCTGATCGGCGCAGTGCTGCATGACACGATCGAAGACACCGACACGACCGAGCAGGATATTGAGCGTCTCTTTGGCCGCACGGTGGCAGACCTGGTGCTTGAGGTGACCGACGACACGGCGCTGGACCATGCCGACCGCAGGCGCCTGCAGATCGAAAGCGCGCCGCACAAGAGCGCAGGTGCCGCTATGATCAAGCTGGCTGACAAGACCTGCAATCTGCGCGACATGATTGCCGCGCCTCCGCACTGGTGGGATGACCGCAGGCGTGCCGACTACTTCAGATGGGCGCGTAATGTGGTGGACAGGTTGCCTGTGGTCCACGTGAAGCTGCTGGGCATTTTTGATGAGGCCTGGACCCAGGGGCGGCGCAGGATTGCGGCTTGAGGTGGGTGGAGCTCACTCCACTCGAAATGGATTGAAAATGCTAAGGCCTTCGATACGTTGATCATGCTGCAGGTCTTCGGTGATGAGCATGGTGCAACCGGACTCCAGGGCTGAGGCCACGATCATCGAGTCGTAAACTGAAAATCCATAGCGTTCGCTGACGGACAAACCACGTGAGTGGGTCACCAGCGAAACCGACTTGACCGTCAGAGCGGCGCGCAGGATTGACAGCACGTGGTGAAGCGCGGGCCATGCCAGTTGCAGTTTCCTGCGCGCGACAGTTGCAAATTCATTGAGCACCTGGACGCTGACGGTACCGCCTGCAGTGAGTACCCGCTCAGCGTGATCAGCTTTGTCCGTGTCGTTCGATAACAGGTAAAGCAGCACACTGGTGTCGATGAACACCCTATTCGAGACCATGGGCATCCAGGCGATCGAATCGGAAATCTTCTGGCAGTGTCCCGCGGTATCGGCGCAGCTGAGCGACCAATGTCTGTCTTTCAGATGCAGGGTCTTCTTGCGAGTGAGCACGCCCGACCACCTGGACTTCGATGTCGTCCCCCTCTTTGAGTTTGAGTGCTTCAACCACTGGCGCAGGTAGTCGGACTGCCAGGCTGTTGCCCCATCTTGTCACTCTCATCCTGAGTCGCCCCGATATGTCATTGCTTGGAACTGCTAATCAAACGGGACGCAGTGGCTGCTGTCAATCAGACCAAAGTATTGTCAGTCAAGCGTCAGTCGTATCGCGTTCCAGCACACAGGCCGCCGACCTACTTGGGAACCCCGCTGATCCGACCCGCCTTCCGTCCGACCCCCTTCATCCGCCACCGGGCGGCAACGCCTCGCAGGCCGCCCGGACCGTGCCCATACTCAAACCGTCTCCTCCTGCTCGTAAAAGAGCTTCAGCCGCCACCTCAGTCGTGGCGGCTTTTCTTTTGTGCGACCGCTTTGCACGGGTCCGACGCGCAGCCTCCTGATGGCGCAAACCGCATCGGGGTGCTTTGACCAAGCCACTGATAGCATCGTTCGATCGAACGCGTGGCGCGCTCTGCGCTGCGGCTCGCACCTCAGGAGACGCCCCATGTCCACAGGTTCCGATGCGCCTGCGCGCGCAACGTCTGATCACGCCTCGGCCGGATTGGCCCGCATCGTGGTGGTGACCGGCGCCGCCAGCGGCATCGGCGAGGCCTGTGCCCGGCGGTTTGCCGCAGCCGGCGACCGGGTGGTGGTGGCCGATCGCAACCTCGACGGTGCGCAACGCGTGGCTGCGGCACTCGGCGCGCGGGGTACGGCGCTGCACATCGACCTGGGCGACGAGCATTCAATCGAACGGGCTGCCCGCGAGGTGGCCGAGTCCATGGGCACCGCGCATGTACTGGTCAACTGCGCGGGCGTCTTGCAACGCACCCTGCCGCCCGAGCAGTTGTCACTCAAGGAATGGGACATCGTGTCGCGCATCGATCTGCGCGGCACCTACCTGAGCTGCGTGGCATTTGGCGCACCCATGGCCGCGCGCGGTCATGGGGCGATCGTCAACATCGCGTCGGTGGCCGGCATGCGGTCCGGCCCTCTGCATGCCTACGGCCCGGCAAAAGCCGGGGTGATCAGCGTGGGTGAATGCCTGGCAGCGGAGTGGGGTCCGCGGGGCGTGCGCGTGAATACGGTGTCGCCGGGCTGGACGCTCACGCCCGCGCTGGACAAAGGCATGGCCACTGGCACGCTCGATGAAGGCCACATGGTGGCTTCCACGGCCTTGGGCCGATTGGTGAAGGCGGACGAAATCGCTGCTGCGGTGCAGTTCCTGGCCAGCGAGCAGGCATCGGCCATTACGGGCGTGAATCTGCCGGTCGATGCCGGTTTTATCGTGGCCACGCCCTGGGCAGGGTATGGCGGATTGCGCCAAGCGTGACGGACCCG
>JBIKKG010000394.1:0-13759 GCA_044360485.1 Burkholderiaceae bacterium
GCGCCCTGAACCGCCTTGAGTGCCGAAGCCGCCGCCCGGAAGATCGCGGTGAAATACAGAGGCGATTACACTTCGCAGTGGAGCGCGCCATCACCGCCCTCTGACCGACCGTCCTTTTCTACTTGCCCGCCGCTGGGCCGCTGGGATCCATGAGCCGACTGACCGAGATGTGCCGCCGTTTGGCACTTGCTGCAGCATTGCTGGTCGTATCCACTGCGGCGCAGTCACAGTCTGCGGGCGGCTTCCTCGGGGCCGGTGCCGGGTCTCGTTCGGCGGCTGCCGCGATGGGGATGGGCGGCGATATCGATCCGGCCGCTGCATCCATGATGGGCGGTGGCGCGGGCGGGATGGGCATCGATCCTTCAGTGATGCAGGGCCCAAGCGGCCTGGGCAACGCGCCCCGCGGCCTTGGGCGCAGTGGTGCGCCAGCCGGGCAGCGCCCGACCGATTTTTCAGATCCGGCCTTGCAAGGCATGCTAATGCGGCCTTTGCCGCCGCTCGAGTCCAACGATTTTCAGAAGTTCATTCAGACCGGGACCGGTCGATTGCTGCCGATTTTCGGCTCCAACCTGTTTGAGGAGGCTCCCGGAACCTTTGCGCCGGTCGGTGCTGTGCCGGTGCCGGCCGACTATGTGATTGGCCCGGGCGACGAAATTTTGCTGCGCTCCACTGGCGTACTTGACTTCGAGATGCGCCCGGTGGTCGATCGCGACGGCCAGATTGTGCTGCCCAAGGTGGGTGCGGTCCAGGTGGCCGGTGTGCGGATGGCCGACCTCGAGAAGGTGCTGACGCAGCAGGTCGGCAAGAGCTTTAGAAATTTCACGATCTCGGCCACGTTGGGGCAGTTGCGCGGCATTGATATCTACGTGGTGGGTCAGGCGCGGCGGCCCGGCAAGTACACCCTGAGCAGTCTGTCGACACTGGTCAATGCATTGTTTGCCAGCGGCGGGCCGAACGCCAACGGTACGATGCGCCGCGTTCGGCTGGTCAGGGGAGATCGTACGGTCGCAACCATTGATCTCTACGACTTCATCGTGCGAGGCGACCGCGCCAAGGACATGAAGCTGCTGCCGGGCGATGCGATCGTCTTTCCGTCCGCGGGCCCTCGCATTGCAATCAGCGGGGCGGTCAATGTCCCGGCTGTGTATGAGTTGTCGGGCTCGGATGATTCGATCCGCAACATCCTGGCTTTGTCGGGCGGTATGCCGGTGCTGACCGACCCGCAACGTGCACAGCTTGAGCGCATCGATTCCCGTGAGCGGGCGGCCCGTCAGATCGAGACCTTTGCGCTCGATGAAGTCGGGATGTCGCGCAGGCTGCGCGATGGCGATCTGCTCACGCTCTTTCCGCTCAGCCCGCAGTTTGCCAACGCGGTCACGCTACGTGGCAATGTGGCTGCTCCGCTGCGCTATCCGTACAAACCTGGCATGAAGATTCGCGATCTGATTCCCGATCGCGATGCACTGATCACTCGCGATTACTGGTTACGCAAGAACCTGCTAGTGCAGTTCGACGATGGCACGCAGGCCGCTCACGCCAGCAAGGATTCGATGGTGCGAGATCCGGATGTTCGCGAATCACTGAACCGCGAAGCCATCTTGCGGGATGCGCGGAGCAAGGATGCAGGGCAAAAGGTCAGCACCGAAAAAGCCCGACAGGACGTACGCAATATTCTCGATGAAGTGAACTGGGACTACGCGGTGATTGAGCGCCTGGATCGCAATGAGCTCAAGAACAAGTTGATCACCTTCAATTTGGGCGGTGCCGTTCTCAAGGGCGATGAGTCGCAGAATCTGGAGCTACAACCCGGCGATGTGGTCACGATCTTCGGTTTACGTGACCTGAAGGTTCCGCGATCCAGGCAGTCCCGATTCGTACGCGTCGAAGGAGAGGTGACCTCCCCCGGTATCTATACGGTGGAATCTGGCGAGACCTTGCCGCAACTCATTGCACGAGTCGGCGGCACCACGCCCGAGGCGTATGTATTTGGAACCGAACTGACCCGCGAAAGCGTGCGCCAGCAGCAGACCCAGACGCTGGAGTCGGTGGTCAAGCGCCTGGAGGAACAGGCCAGTGCGGGCGCGGCTGGGCGTCAGGCCAATCTCACGGTGTCAGACCCGACCCAATTGGCGATACAGCAGCAGCGCATCTTGACCGAAGAGCGGCTGGCGCGTGACCGGCTCGCGCGCTTGCGCCAAATGAAGCCCAGCGGGCGCATTGCACTGGAGCTCACGCCGACACAGCCCGAACTGCCGCCGCTGACCCTCGAAGATGGGGATCGGATCGTCATTCCGCCTAGACCCTCATTCGTCAGCGTGGCTGGCGCGGCCTATAACGAGAACGTCCTGGTCTGGCGACCGAGCCGCACGCTAACCGATTATCTGAGATCCGCTGGCCCAACCGAGTCGGCTGATCTCGACAACGTGTTCGTGCTGCGCGCCGATGGAAGCGTGGCAACTCGCGGCCAGTCGAGCTGGTGGGGCAAAAGCCGCAGCACGCTTGAGTCCTTTGTTCTTGCGCCAGGCGACACCATTGTTATCCCTGAGAAAGTCGATCGCGAAACGAACTACACCGCGTTCGTCCGCGGTGTAAAAGACTGGACGCAGATCATTTATCAGCTGGGGTTGGGGGCGGCGGCAGTGAAGGTATTGAGGCAGTGATGTCATGAGCGATTCTTCACAGATCAGTCCTCAGGATGCGTCTGGTCGCTCTGACGACGATGACGAAATTAATCTGCTGGATATTGCGCAGGTCATCGCCGAAAACCTTCGCTTTCTTGTTTTGACCCCTTTGCTGGTCGGTTTAGCGGCCTTAGGCATCAGCTACCTGATTACGCCCACTTTCAGCGCTAAAACACTCATCCTGCCGCCTCAGCAGCAACAAGGCGCAGCAGCCTCGTTACTCCAGGGGTTGGGGGCTCTGGGCGGGCTCGCGAGCGCCGCAACTGGATTGAAAAATCCAAACGATCAATTCGTTGCGATGCTCAAGAGCCGCACGATCGCCGACGGGTTGGTTGAGCAGTTCGAACTTGTTTCTCGATATGAGTCTGAGACGCTCAGTGATGCTAGAAAGACGCTCGAGTCCCGGTCGAACATTCTCGCTGGCAAGGATGGATTGATTTCGGTGGAGGTGGAGGACCATGATCCAGTGGTCGCTGCAAAGATAGCGAACGCCTATATCGAACGACTCGCCAAGCTGATGAGCACGCTTGCACTCACCGAGGCGCAGCAACGGAGAATGTTTTTTGAAAAACAAATCAACGGTGCGAAAGAAAAGCTCATTGAGGCCGAAATTCAATTGCGGGCTAGTGGTGTCGATCCAAGTCTTGTCAGGAGTAACCCTGTTGCAACAGTCGGCGCAATCGCTCAGGTGCAGGCACAGATTGCCGCCCAAGAGGTCAAGATTGCCTCTTTGAGAGGGTATCTCAGCGAATCCTCCCCCGACATGCGCCAGGCATTGACCGAATTACAGGCATTCCGTGCGCAACTTAGTAAGCTCGAGCGCGCACAGCAGCCCACCGACGGGAATCAGGGCGAGTATGTGTCGCGCTACAGGCAGGTGAAGTACTACGAAACGCTGTTTGAACTTTTTGCCAAACAATACGAGCTGGCCAAAGTAGATGAGGCGCGCGAGGGTTCGACCATTCAGGTGCTTGATGCTGCAGTACCGCCCGAGAAAAAAAGCAAACCAAAGAAAGCGCTGATTGCCCTACTTACGACACTGGCTTCAGGTTTTGTTTGCCTGATGTACGTATTCATTCGCCAGAGCGTGCGAGTCGCTGCGAGGGATCCCGAAACCGCAGGAAAACTTAAGGCGATTCGGCGTGGCCTAAGGTTCAGTCGCTAATCACTCTGGGAAGCTTTACGGTCTCAGGGGCCATGTGTCGACAACGCAGCCACGATCTGCTGAACGGTTTTCTCAACCGCAAACTCACGCTCAAATAGGCGCAAGCAGCGATCTGACAAGCCTGGATCGGTCTCGATCTGCACCAACAATTTCTCGGTCAACTGGAGCAATTCGTCCACCTGATTGCTCTCGCAAACTCGCCCAACCTCTTCATCTCTGATCATTTGGGCAAGGTCGTTACCCGAGTTGACGTTGGCCAACACCGGCAAGCCGCTTTGCATATAGGTTAAGAATTTGCCAGGAATGTTGTGAGATTTATGCCTCGGGTCCAATGCCACAATGCCTGCGCTGCACTGGGCATAGAGATCTGGAATTTCGTCGGGATGTATCTCGTCAAAGAAGACGACATTCTCGAGTTGCTTGGCTTGCGCTGTTGTCTTCAGGCGTGCCGCATCGCTGCCACGCCCCACGAACAGGAAGCCTAAGTCTGGCCGACTGCGCAGTTTTTCGGCTAAGTCCAGCAGGATATCCATGCCTTGGGCTACACCCATATTGCCGGCGTACACAAAAACCTTACGCCCGGCCAGTGGGGTTTCATCGACTCGAATTGAACACTTTGGCTTAACTGGCTTGCCAAGCCAGTTTTGCAGCACCTCCAACCGGCGACCAGGCTTTCGGAGCCATCGTTCAAAGTAGCTCCGGTTGCCGGGGGTTTGCACGCCAATCACATCAGCGACTGAATACTGGTAACGCGCTACGGCATCGAAAAAACGATAGGGGAGCCCTCTTCCCATCAGTCCCATGTCCACGGCCCACTCGGGGAAGATGTCCCGGATGATGAGGTAGCCCTTGCAAGCACTCGATTTCTTCAGGGCGCTAGCAAGTGGGCCATGGAAGATGGATGGGGCGTACCAAATAACACCGTCCCAGCGTTCATTGGCCAAGGGGCTTTTGCGCAACTGCCGCAGCATGGCAAATGGCATGACCCACTCAGACAACGTTCGCCGCACATAGCCAATGTCTTTTGTGCGAGGGGCTTTCAGTGTCAGCACCTGCGCGCCGTCAAACATCTCCAGCCGCCAGGGCTCTTGCTGGTCAGGCGAGGGTAGCAATACCGTCAAGTCGTGCCCTTGCCGCGCAAATTCTCGAGACAAGTCCCGAAGTTGAACAGCGCCCGATGTTCGAAGAGGCGGAAACGTGTCCGCGATCAGCGCGATCCGCATCGGCTCATGTCCTAAGTCAGGAGGGGCTTAGTACTTCTTCCAGACGACGCGGTTCACGTAGTCGGTGTAACTGTGGATGATGCGCAAGACCTTGTCGCTGACGTTGGGCATGCTGTAGTCGGCCACCAGGCGCAGGCTGCGCTCGTCCCCGCGCAACTGCGAGGCAAGGATTGCCAGTCCCTGGCGTACCCGCTCCACCTCCAGGCCCACCATCATGACTGCGGCTTCTTCCATGCCTTCGGGGCGCTCGTGCGCCTCGCGCAAGTTGAGTGCAGGGAAATTCAGAATAGACGACTCCTCGTTGATGGTGCCGCTGTCAGACAAGACGGCCTTGGCTTGCATTTGCAGGTTCACGTAGTCGTGAAAGCCCAAGGGCTTCATCAGGCGCACCATGGGGTGAAATTGCGCGCCTGTAGCATCCACCCGATTTCTTGTACGGGGATGCGTTGAAACTACCACCGGCAAAGCATGGTCTTCAGCGACCGCATTCAACACAGCCACCAGTTTGGTGAATGACTGGTCTGACTCGATATTTTCTTCGCGGTGAGCGCTGACCACGAAGTACTGCTCGGGCTTCAAGTCCAGGCGACTCAAGGCGTTTGACGCCTTGATTTGTGGCAGATAGTGATGAAGGACCTCGAACATTGGGCTGCCGGTCTTGACGACCTGATCAGGGGGCAGGCCCTCACGCAGCAAGTAGTCCCGGGCAATGGTGCTGTAAGTGAGGTTGATGTCGGCCGTGTGATCCACGATGCGTCGGTTGGTTTCCTCGGGCACGCGCTGATCGAAGCAGCGGTTGCCAGCCTCCATGTGAAAGATGGGAATCTTGCGCCGCTTAGCGGGTATCACCGACAGGCAGCTATTGGTATCGCCTAGTACCAGCATGGCTTCAGGCTGCTCTTTCGCCAGAACGCCATCCACAGCAGTAATAAGGTTGCCAATAGTGTTGGCTGCGCCCGTGCTGCCGTCGGCACTGTTCAAGAAGTAGTCCGGCTTGCGTACACCCAGATCGTCAAAAAACACCTGATTCAGTTCATAGTCGTAATTCTGGCCGGTATGCGCCAGCACGTGGTCGCAATGCGCATCTAGCGCGGCTAGAACACGGGACAAACGAATAATTTCCGGCCGTGTCCCCACGACCGATATCACTCTGAGCTTCTTCATCGTCTAAACCTTGCTCGCCACTGTGTCCGGCTTCTGTCTGTCGAAATTTTCGTTTGCCCAGAGCATGACGACCATCTCGTTTGTGCCGATGTTGGTGATGTCATGCGCCCAGCCCGGAATGGTATCGACCACTTGGGGCTGATCGCCGCTGGTTCGAAGTTCGATCAGCTCATTGGTCAGCAAATGGCGAAAGCGAAACAAGGCTTGCCCAGTGATGACGAGGAACTTCTCGGTTTTGGTGTGATGGTAGTGTCCGCCGCGCGTCACCCCAGGGTGCGCAGTGAAGTAGCTGAATTGCCCACAATCTGGGGTCTTGAGCATTTCCACAAAAACGCCGCGTGCGTCAGCATACCTAGGCACCTCGTATGCAAACTTGTCGCTTAGCAAGTAGCTCACGTAGGTGGCGTACAGGGCTCGCACAAAGCCGGTTCCTACGCGCTCGACCTGCAGTGTGGCGCGGCAGTCGCCAAACGCGCGAATTTGCTCGGCGAGTTCACCCAGCGTTGATGCGTATTCCGGCTGCACTACACCTTGGGAAAAACCTGTAGTGGGCGAATCCAGCGCTGCAATCAAGGCCGACACTACATCGTCCACGTAAACCAATCGCAGACTGGCTGCGGGGTCGTTGATCTGGATGGGCAGGCCACGGGCAATGTTGTGGCAAAACGTGGCCACTACCGAGTTGTAATTGGGCCTGCACCACTTGCCAAACACACCCGGAAGGCGAAACACCACAACCGGGTTGCCGGTTTCTCCGGCTAGTGCCTGCACGGCGTGCTCGGCTGCGAGCTTGCTGCGGCCATATGCATTGTTCAGCTCAGCCTGTGTTGACGAGGCCAGCAACAATGGCACTTTGCGGCCTTTGGTCAGCACCTCTTGGCTGATGGCATCGCACAGTGCCTTCGTCAGTTCCGTATTCACCTCGGCAAAGGCGCGTTCATCCTGAGGGCGGTTCTCGCCGGCCAAGTGGACGATCGCGTCAGCTTGCGCTACCTGCGAGGCCAACTGAGCGAGATCGTCGCCACGCATAAAGCTCAGAACTGAAAATCCGGGCAGCTCACCCAAACGAAGCGTCAGGTTCTTGCCAATGAAACCATTGGCCCCCGTAATTAACACATGGCGGGCGGGCTGCGTCACGGTGTCACTCCTCCTCTTCGACCAACTCACCCCTCATCGTGGCCTGCATGAAGCGCAGCTTCATCAGAAGGGCCTGCATGCCCTCAACATCCAGACGGGTCGTGTTGTGCGAGTTGTAGTCGGTCGCCTCGGAGATCCTGACTTCGCCTTGCTCCACAAACTTGCCATAATTCAGGTCGCGGAGGTCGGGCGGCACGCGGTAGTAGCCTCCCAGGTCTTGCGCGGCGACCATTTCCTCGCGGCTGAGCAAGGCCTCAAACAGCTTTTCCCCGTGGCGCGTGCCAATCACGCGAACTTCATGCTCAGGCTTGCCCAGCAAGCCGGCAAGGGCTTGAGTCAGCACCTTGATGGTGGCCGCCGGCGCCTTCTGTACAAAAATCTCGCCCGGCTGGCCGTGCTCAAAGGCATACAGCACCAGGTCCACCGCATCGTCCAGGGTCATCATGAACCGGGTCATGGCTGGGTCTGTGATGGTGAGGGGCTGGCCAGCACGAATCTGCTGCGTGAAAAGCGGGATCACTGAACCGCGAGAGCACATCACGTTGCCATAACGGGTCACGTTAATCACGGTGCTGTTACTGCTGCGTGATTTGGCAACAGCCACCTTCTCCATCATTGCCTTGCTAATTCCCATAGCGTTGATGGGGTACACCGCCTTATCGGTGCTGAGCACCACCACGCGGTTGACGCCGCAGTTGAAGGCGGCCTCCAGTACGTTTTCTGTGCCCATCACATTGGTCTTGACGGCCTCCAGAGGATGGAACTCGCAGGAGGGCACCTGCTTCAGAGCAGCTGCGTGGAAAATAAAATCCGCTCCACGTACGGCATTGAGCACGGACTGATAGTCACGCACATCCCCAATGTAAAACTTGATTTTGGGGTTGTTGTAGCGCTTGCGCATATCGTCCTGCTTTTTCTCATCGCGGCTGAGAATTCGTATTTCGCGCAGGTCAGAATCTAGGAAACGGCGTAACACTGCGTTTCCGAAGGAACCAGTGCCGCCGGTGATAAGTAAAGTCTTATTATTGAACATCGCCATATCGCAAAGAAATTTTAAAGGTTTTGCTTGGTCGAAAACGTACCCGATCAAGCCACTTTACAACTGAAACTCCAACCAGCGCCCAGTATATATATGCCACAGGCCATAACCTTGGGGTGTTCGTTGTTAGCATTGAAATAAAAATTAGGCTATGAAGGTAAACGCCAAACCAAAAATTGCATCTTAAACAAATAAAAATTGAAATTAACTGGGACGAAATAAATAAGACAACAAGGGAAATCCCGCCATATGAAACCATGTCTAAATACGCGTTATCAACCAATGACTCTCTTGAGATACCAAACAAAAGTCCAAGCAAGCCCGCATTAGAAAAATCCCGAATAACCATCTCTGCGTCGCTTCCTCGGATTGCTCCGCTCTCAGTCGATATCTCTCTTAACTCAAGAAGACGCCAAACCTGAGCAATATCCTCCGAAAAAATAACGGCCATAACTGCTATTGAGAAGAGGGTTGCAAATTTCGACCAAGATTGTTTTGAAAAAAGCACACCAGTGATAAGCAAGAGTCCGGCCGTCTTCGATCCCGACATTGCAATAATGCTCGACCCGAGCAGCGCAACAGAAATATACTTAGCAAACCCTCTTGAAATAAATAGATAAGCCGAAGTGACTATTGCAATAAAGATACCGGTATTATTTGGATTTACAAACAATCCAACGCTTCTCAATCCGGATCTTGAGAATTTTCCGAATAAATCGCCAAGCAATATTTCTGTTGCCATTGAGGCGAAGGAAACAAGCAAAGTAAATAAAATGAGGTATTCGGCGCGCCTAGACGAAGAAAATAATTTCACGACGTAACCCGCAAACAAGTAGCCAAAAATCGGCATCTGGTACTGAAATACAAGAGGGTTTATTTCGTTTAGCCAATACAAATGCAAACCCATTGGGGTGATAATAAAAAATATCCCGATTAACAGCCAGATCGCGGTAATTCGGTTAATTTTATAATTGATCAAAAACGGAAGAGAAGCGAATATGCATATGTACTTTATGTAAGCGATCCAACCAGAGCTTCCTTCCCCCGAAAGATAGTGCTGTTCAGGAAAAAAATAATAAGCAAACCCATGAAAAAAGAATATGAAAACAAAAAGCGTAACAAAACGCTCTTTTCGCTCAGACATCGATAGCAGCTTTCAAGAAATCCTTCCGCGCGGAATTCATCGCGTCTGTTGGTAAGTTTCTTTCGCGAAGTATAAATCCCTGTTGTTCAACAGAAAAACAATATGCCTTAGAGGGAAATTCGTGATTTCCTAGATGATCGATAAAGAAAACAGGCTTGCCACGCAATAAAAAATCGATCGCCGAAGTCGAGTTTTTTGTAATTAAAACATCATATCGTTCAGCGAGTGCTTCCATGGGGGCGGTTTCTTCGGCCAGCCAAGGTATGGTCTTGTTGCACCAAGCTTTAATTTCTCGGAGATTCTTAGTGGCGGGGTGAAACTTAATAGCAATAAACTCGCTGTCTTGAGGGTTGTTTCTCAATGCCAAGGAGAGGGCCGTGACAATTTGCTTTACCTCTTCGTGAAAGAAGGATGGTGCAACAAGAATCCGAATTTTCGCACCAGCTGGCGGCAAAACAAATCGGTCCTGCTTATTCGCGGCGTCGTCGCTGTATCGTCCTTTAACTACAATTTGACTTAATCTGCTCCAGGCTCGGTAGTGCTTTTTTGATAGATTGCCCCAAGCCCAAAACTCTTTGGCTACGCTTGGGAAATAGAATTTCTCATTCAGTATGAGTCCGTGCTGGATGACGATCGTCCGGCAATGATTTCGATCATTTAGTGAAAATAAAATGGCGGCTACGTCGTACGGCTGATCGTTATAGCAGACAAAGGTTTCGACACGGGGAAACCCGCTATCAACTACCCTTCTGATTGCCGCAGTAAATGCCAGTAAATAAAGATTCAAATAGCGCTTTTTTCCTGACAGCAACATTAACGCCAAAAAACCCAATTGCTGCAACAACTCCGAAACTCTGATTCTCGGCAGCAAAAAGCTGTTTGTGACGTTTGCTAAAGATGACGATGCGAATAATTCAATAGCGCCGAACTCGAGCTCGAGTTGAACGCGAGCATACTCGTGATATCGCAACTGGTTCGTGCCTTTTACAAACGAAACATTGCGTGCCTGTGACGGTTTGCCGTGCCCTCTAAAGTAATTAAGTGTGGTGAGTAAGCATTTTGCAAAGACAAACACTCTTTGACCGGAGTTAAGCAATCGGTATAGATGAAAATTGCCTTCGCCAGCAAGTACTTTCAGTGCCTGTCGCTCGGGGCTCAATGATCTCACCTAACTTCAAGATCACAATCCTTGACAGGACTGTTGAGACTGACCGCTCGTAATAGAGTTGAGCCGATTATGGCCTCGAGGTTCTTTGGCGCCATCCCAAATCCTGGCCGCACACTGCGCACGCAGTCTGCTGTGATTACGTCTCCAGCCTTCATGTCCTTCACAAAATACAGCGATCGTCTAAATTTCACATTACCCAGTTCGCTGGACTTGCGACCATAATCGACTCTTCCCATCGCCGCCCACGCGGCCTTGGCACCCTGGCAGAGTGCAGCCAATTCGGCGGGTTCCAGTGAAAAGCTATCATCCGGCCCACCACCGCTTCGGTCCAAGGTGAAGTGTTTTTCGATGATGCTTGCCCCAAGCGCCACGCTAGTGATTGCGGTGGTGTTGTCCAGGGTGTGGTCTGACAAGCCAGTAACCAGACCGAAGCGTTCGATCATGTCCGGTATCGTCCGCAAGTTGTAGTCTTCTGCTGGTGCTGGGTAGCCGCTAACGCAATGCAATATGGCTAATTCTTTGCAGCCCCCTTCTCGTGCCGCATCAATTGCTTCTTGAATCTCTTGTGCATCAGCCATCCCAGTTGAGATGATCATTGGTTTGCCGGTGCTGGCCGCATATTTAATGAGTGGAAGGTCTACCGCTTCGAAGGATGCAATTTTGTAGGCTGGGGCATTCAGATCCTCCAACAAATCGATGGCTGTGTTGTCAAATGGCGAACTGAAAATGGTTATCTTCAGCTTGCGTGCATGCTCAAACAGGGGCTTGTGCCAATCCCAAGGCATATGAGCTTCTTCATATAACTCGTAAAGCGTTCGGCCATCCCACAGTCCACCACGAATTTTGAAATCTTCGTGATCGCTATTGAGTGTGATCGTGTCGGGTTTGTATGTTTGAAGTTTGACCGCGTCTGCCCCAGCTTTTTTCGCTTCCTCGATGATTCGAAGGGCGGTTTCGAGTTTGCCGTTGTGATTTGCTGAAAGCTCAGCAATCACGTAGGGAGCGCAATCAATTCCAATTGCACGTCCGTTAATTTTCATTTGCTTCATTTCTTCCCCATCGAGATGCGCGCAGCAGGCCACTCTTGCGAAAGCATGCCAAAACAGTACAAGTCAAGATATTCGGAATTACTGCGTTGGTGAGCCCGCAATACGCCCTCCTGTATGAATCCAAGCCGATGATGAAATTGTATCGACACTGAATTGTTACTTATCACTTGACCGCATACTTTACGTAACTTGAGGTTCGTAAAAGCATGGTCGAGCGCGGCCACTCCTAACTTGCGCCCAGTGCCTTTAGGCGCATCAGGGTCAGTATAGAACCCCCAATCAGCCACGCCTTCGCTTTCCACATGAGTGAACTGAACGTAGCCTATCGGTTTGCTGGCTTCTTCAACTAACAGTAAGCATCTGGAATTATCAATGCTAACTTTACTGAACCAACTTCTGTGTTCCTCTGCGCTGATTTCGTGCTGAGTAAACATGACGCGACGCACTTCAGGATGGTTTCGCCAAGACAAAATTAACGACAAGTCTTCTCGTGCGACCGAACGGACGGTGCAAGCGTCAAGCATTGCTGGTCATCCACTCATTCGCAACTATTGAAGCCCCTCGCCCATCTGTAATGCATGCCCCGGCTCTACTCATCGTTTTTAGCTTTACAAGGAATAAATCGTGATCGACTAGGTCCGAAACAGAATTTCTAATCTCTTCAATGCTCCGCACACCTACTGCTGCACGTGCTTCATGTAAAGCGTTTGCGCTTGTATTTTGATTCTCTGCAAGTACTAGCATCAAAGTCGGCAATCCCAAACAACACCGCTCCCACGATGTACTTCCCGCAGCGCCAATGGCCAAGTCGCTTTCGGCCATCAGCTGCGCCATATTGCTCACGCCCACCAACACTTGTGTCGGCCATGGCATTTGAGTAGAGAGTGCCTGCACTTCATCTAGCCAAGGCGCGTGCGGCCCCATGACCACGGTCATGCGCAAATCTTCGGGGAGTTCGCAGCTTTGCAATGCTTGCAAGACTCGCCCTGTGACGTTGTCCTTGTCCACGCCGCCCATGGTGATGAGCAACTGCTTTAGCTGGGCCTGCTCTCGCCGCTGCAGGCTGTAGGCACGCCACTGCGCAAACTCAGGTCGCAACAAAGCATATTGCGGCCCAATCAAAGTATGCGTGCCGAGCGCCAACAGCCCGTCGTAGTCGTGTGCAGCGCGGCCTAAGTTTTGATCCAAGAGCAAGTCTGCGTCATGCGGTCTGTCGGCCAGATCGTCAATAACCATCAACTTTCGGCAATGCAGTCGCAGGGCTTGTTCCCAGCGGCGGTCCAGTGCGTAATGGTCGACTACCAGCCAATCCACTGTTTCTTCGCCGATAGCTTGGCGCGTTTGTTCAGCGTCTGCAGTCCAGTGGGCGCCAAGCCAGGTGGCATGTGCCGGGCAAGCCGAGGATGGGTACTGGCTGTCGGTTGCAGGCAAGGCCACAGCGGTGTGACCGCGTTGCTCAATTAGCTGCAGCAAGTGTCCGGAATGTAGGCGGCTAAAAAAGCTGCACTTCGCTCCACGCTCACGCAAGCTGTCGGCAAGCGTCAGGCAGCGCATGACGTGGCCCGTGCCAATTTGCAAGGAGGCGTCAGTGCGAAAAGCGATGTGCATCAGTTGGCGACTTCAGCGATCACGGTGATTTTGGCGCCCTCTTGCATGGCCTTGAACATCCATTCGGCACGTTGCCAATCTTCGGGGGTGTCAATGTCCTGCACACGGTCCCGTGGCAGTGGCACGGGCGCAGATGCTCGGCTGAAAAGCGGCGTTTGCTCCAGCCACGCCTGCGCTCGCCCCCAATAGAACTGCCCAGCATCGTGCCAGGCTTCTTGCAGGTCTTGAGAGCGGGTGTTGAAGTGCTCGGGCTGAAACATCTCCACCCGCTGGTCGGTGGTGATCCGAATGGCCCGTTGTATTGGAAATGCGTAGGTGGTGACCGAAAAAGCATATTGAGCCCCGGTGCTTTGCAATACTTCCAACCCCGTCCGCAAATCA
>JBIKKG010000212.1:0-6352 GCA_044360485.1 Burkholderiaceae bacterium
TGCCGATTGCCACGCGTCTTGCTAACCTCAAACCATGGGTTCATTCAGCATTGCTTTCCTCGAAGCGCTGCTCGCGATTGGCATCCAACGCGATCGTGCACGGTCGCTGGTGGATCTGTTCGATCGCACCATCGACGAGCGCTACGGATTGCATGCTCAACTTCTCGCCACGAAACGCGACGTGGCCGAATTGGAAACTCGGCTGACTCGCGATATCGCTGCACTGGATAAAAAGCTGGTGCAGGGCCTTGCGGATTGTCATGGTCGAATCGCTGAAAGCAACCGCCTGATCGCTGCTAGCCATGCCCGCGTCGCTGCAGTCAAGGTCGAGCTAGTTTAGTGGCTGCTGGGCGTGCTCACTGCACAGACAGCGCTCATCGCAAGCATCATCAAACTCGTTTAAGCCGCCCAGGTGGGTGCCCGTGCGGCCCAGTCCCATCAAGGCGCCGTCACCGCCACTCGCCCCAGCAGCACATCTTCATACGCGCTTAACGACGGCGAGCCGCCCGTGTGCAAGAACAACACCCGCTCCTTAGCCCCGATCTCGCCCCGACGGATCAGGTCGATCATTCCGGCCATCACCTTGCCGGTGTAAACCGGGTCGAGCATGATGGCCTCGGTGCGGGCCAGCATCTGCACGGCTTCGACCATGCGCGCATTCGGCACTGAGTACTTAGGCTGCCAATAACCGCCGCGGGTCACCACCGCTTCGCGCGGCACGGTCATGTTCAGGCCCAGCAGGTCGCTCACCGCCTGCGCTTCACGGTGCACCAGCGGGTCCTGATCGGCAGGGTCGCGGCTTACGCCAATACCGAGGATCGGCACATCGATGCGGTTACCCAGAAAGCCTGCCAGCAGGCCGCCGTGCGTGCCCGAGCTGCCTGAGCCCACCACGACGCGATCAAAACGCAGGCCCTGGTCGAACCATTGCTGCTGCAACTCCTGCGCGCAGGACACATAGCCCAGACCGCCCAGTGCATTGGAGCCGCCGCCCGGGATGATGTAGCCGCGCCGGCCTTCGCCCTTCAGTGCATCCGCAACGCGCTGCATCGCCGCGCCCATGTCCGTACCCGCCGGCACCACCTCGATGGACTCCACACCCATCAACCGGAACATGAAGTGGTTGCCACTGGCCTGCTCGCTGAACGACCCGGGCACACGCTCCTCGATCACGAAGCGGCACTTCAAACCCTCTTTCACCGCCGCCGCGAGCGTGATGCGGCAATGGTTCGATTGCGGCGCGCCGCAGGTGACGAGCGTGTCAGCGCCTTTTTCCAGGGCATCGGCCACCAGAAACTCGAGCTTACGGGTCTTGTTGCCACCCGGGGCCAGCCCCAGCATGTCATCGCGCTTGACCCAGATCTCAGGCCCACCCAGCGCTCGGCTGAAGTTGGGCATCGGCTCAAGCGGCGTGGCGCCTTGGGTGTAACGGCGGCGGGGAAAGCGGGACAGATCCATCTTCAGAGACTCCAGTGCGCGATATCGTCGATGAGATAGCGCGCACAGGGTACACGGGTGGTGTGCGCAGTGGGCCCCCGCGCTTCGTTTACACCAGCACGCGTTCGATGCCACCCTCGTTGGCGCGCTTCACATACTGCGGCATCCAGTCGGCACCCAGCACATGGCGCGCGATTTCCACCACGATGTAATCGGCATCGATGTCGGCGTCGCCCTGATAGCGCGACAGGCCCTGCAGGCAGGACGGGCATGAGGTGAGCACCTTCACCGGTCCATCGAAGGCTGCACCAGCCTTCCCGGTGGGCGCTGCATCAGCACCCGCGCGCACCGCCTGCGCACCGCGCACCATTTCCTCTTCCTTGCGAAAGCGGATCTGCGTGGAGATGTCGGGCCGAGAAACCGCCAGAGTGCCGGACTCGCCACAGCAGCGATCGTTCTTGCTGACCGTGCCGTTGAGCTCGGCATTGACCAGCGCATTGACCACCTTGAGCGGCGCATGCGCCTTCATGGGGCTGTGGCAGGGGTCGTGGTACATGTAGCGGGTACCGGTCACGCCCTGTAGCTGCACGCCCTTTTCCATCAGGAACTCGTGGATATCCACGATGCGGCAACCCGGGAAGATGCGCTCGAACTCGTAATGCTGCAGTTGGTCGTAGCAGGTGCCGCACGACACCACCACGGTCTTGATGTCCAGATAGTTCAGTGTGTTGGCCACACGGTGAAAGAGCACCCGGTTGTCGGTGATCATTTTCTCCGCGACATCGAACTGCCCCGACCCGCGCTGCGGATAACCGCAGCACAGATAACCCGGCGGCAGCACGGTCTGCACGCCCACATGCCAGAGCATGGCCTGCGTGGCCAGCCCCACCTGCGAGAACAGCCGCTCCGAGCCGCAGCCCGGGAAATAGAACACGGCCTCGGCATCCACGGCCATCGACTTGGGATCGCGGATGATCGGCACGTAGCGCGCGTCTTCGATGTCGAGCAGGGCGCGCGCGGTTTTCTTGGGCAGATTGCCCGGCATTTTTTTGTTGACGAAGTGGATGACCTGCTCGGTGAGCTTGGGCCGTCCCAAACTGGCGGGCGGTCGCGCCGTTTGTGCCTTGGCCGGCGCCTTGAACAGGTCATGCGCCATGCGCTGCGCCTTGTAGCCCCAGTCGATCATCACCTTGCGCGTGGCATTGATGGTGGTCGGATTAGTGGCGTTCAGGAAGAACATCGAGGCGGCCGTGCCTGGGTTGAAGCGCTTCTGGCCCATTTTGCGCAGCAGGTTGCGCATGGCCATGGAGACATCACCGAAGTCGATATCGACCGGGCAGGGCGATGCGCACTTGTGGCACAGGGTGCAGTGATCGGCCACGTCGCCGAATTCGTCCCAGTGGCGAATGGACACGCCGCGGCGGGTCTGCTCTTCGTACAGGAACGCCTCGATGAGCAGCGAGGTGGCCAGAATCTTGTTGCGCGGACTGTATTGCAGGTTGGCGCGCGGCACATGCGTGGCGCATACCGGCTTGCATTTGCCGCAGCGCAGGCAGTCCTTGATCGATTCGGCAATGGAACCGATGTCGGATTGCTGCAGGATCAGCGACTCCGCCCCCATGAGGCCGAAGCTCGGCGTATAGGCGTGGCGCAGATCGCCGCCTTCAAGCAGCTTGCCCTTGTTGAAGCGGCCCTCAGGGTCGATGCGCTGCTTGTAGTCGCGAAACGCCTGAATTTCCTCGGGCGCAAGGAACTCGAGCTTGGTGATGCCGATGCCGTGTTCGCCGGAAATCACACCGTCCAGTGAGCGGGCCAGCGCCATGATGCGCACAACGGCCTCATTGGCCTCTTGCAGCATTTCATAGTCGTCGGAGTTGACCGGCAGGTTGGTGTGCACATTGCCGTCGCCAGCGTGCATGTGCAGTGCGACGAACACACGGCCACGCAGCACTTTGCGATGCAGCTCGATGCAGCGCTCCAGCACGGGGCGAAAGGTCTGCCCGGCGAACAGCGCCGACAATGGCGCCAGCAGCTCGATCTTCCAGGACATCCGGATGCTGCGGTCTTGGAGCAGATGAAACAGGGTCTGTGAAGGATCCTGTACAGCACGCTCCCGGGCCTGCGCAGCCGCCTGCGGCAGATCAAGGCGCTGCAGACTGTCGGCCGCCTGCGCAAGCGGCTCATCCAGCCCGCGCAACAGGTAAGACCAGCGTGCCTGAACCACCGCCAGCAACTCACGGGCCTGCTCCAGGCGGTCCTGCAGCAGCTCGACCGGCATGCGACCGTCCGACGTGGTGTCATCCGACTTGCCCAGCGGCAGCGTGGATGGATCGACCCCCAGCGCATCGATCAGCGCATCGACCAGGCGCAGCTTGTTGCGTGCGGACAGCTCGATGTTGATGCGCTCAATGCCATCGGTGTACTCGGCCATGCGCGGCAGCGGGATAACCACGTCTTCGTTGATCTTGAAGGCGTTGGTGTGCCGGGCAATGGCGGCCGTACGGGCCCGATCGAGCCAGAAGGTCTTGCGTGCTTCGGGCGACACGGCCACGAAGCCCTCGCCCGAGCGGCCATTGGCCATACGCACGACTTCGGAGGTGGCTCGTGCGACCCCTTCGTCATCGTCGCCCACGATATCGCCGACCAGCACCATCTTGGGCAGGCCACCGCGCCGCGACTTGGTGGCATAGCCCACCGCGCGCAGATAGCGCTCGTCCAGATGCTCAAGGCCGGCGAGGATTGCGCCGTGCGGGCGGGCATCCAGGTAGGTTTTGATTTCAACGATGGAGGGCACGGCGTCCTTGGCCTGGCCGAAAAACTCCAGACAAACCGTGCGGACATGGCGTGGCATGCGGTGCAGGACCCAGCGCGCCGAGGTGATCAGGCCATCGCAGCCTTCTTTCTGGATGCCGGGCAAACCGGCCAGGAATTTGTCTGTGACGTCCTTGCCCAGGCCCTGCTTGCGAAAGCGTCGGCCTTCGATGTCCAGCGTTTCAGTGCGCACCGGTGCGCCGCGCATGCGTCCGTCGGTGCCGAGCGCGTTGGGCTCGAACCAGTCCAGGCGAAACCGTGCGACCGGCGCATCGTGAATCTTGCCCAGGTTATGGCCCAGGCGCGTCACTTCGAGCCACTGGCCCTGCGGATCGACCATGCGCCACCAGGCGAGGTTGTCCAGCGCGGTGCCCCAGAGGACGGCCTTCTTGCCGCCGGCATTCATGGCGATGTTGCCGCCAATGCAGGACGCTTCGAGCGAGGTGGGATCGACGGCAAACACCAGACCCGCAGCATCAGCCGCTTCGGTGACCCGCTTGGTCACGACGCCGGCTTCAGAAAAGACCGTGGCGACGTCACCGTCCACGTCGGGCAGCGCCTCGCGCACGACTGCGCCCAGACCGATCAGCTTTTCAGTGTTGATGACAGCCGACAGCGGGGTGAGCGGGATGGCGCCGCCGGTATAACCGGTGCCGCCGCCCCGCGGAATGATGGTCAGGCCCAGTTCGATGCAGCCGGCCACGAGCGCAGCGACTTCGGCTTCGGTGTCGGGGTTGAGCACCACGAACGGGTACTCCACCCGCCAGTCGGTGGCATCGGTGACATGCGAGACCCGCGACATGCCATCGAAGCGGATGTTGTCGGTGGCGGTGACGCGCGACAGTCTGCGCAGCGTGCGAGCACGCAACTGGGCGGTGTCTGCAAAAGTGCTCTCGAAGCGCTCGACGGCGGCATGCGCCAGTTCGAGCAGGCGCCCCACGCGGGCAGTACGACTGCTCGCGGCGTTCAATGGCGCGTGCGTGGCCTCGCTGGCCGTGGCCTCACTTGGAGTGGCCTCCTCGCTATCGCGGCGGCGCTCGATTTCGCGCAGTCGGTGCTGCAGCGCCTCGATCAGCGCAGCACGGCGGCGCGGGTTGTCGAGCAGATCGTCCTGCAGGAACGGATTGCGCTGAACGACCCAAATATCGCCCAGCACCTCGTAGAGCATGCGAGCCGAGCGCCCGGTGCGCCGTTCGGTGCGCAATTCCTGGACGATGTCCCAGGCTTCGGTGCCGAGCACACGACACACGATCTCCCGGTCGGAGAACGAGGTGTAGTTATAGGGAATTTCCCGCAGCCGGGTCGGCGCGTCAGCGGCCTGGCCGGCCAGGACCAGTGGGATCGGCGCATTCATCGCGGTATTGTATCTGTCCACCCGTTGCCCCATCGCGCAGCAAGGGCATAGGCGTGTTCGGTCTCAGCCGCCTGCGACCCAGCCGAGCAGACGCCGCCACCAGTCGTCGGGCACCCAAAGCAAGACGCCAGTCATGGTGATGTACCGCAGCAGCTTGCCCACCGCCATCCACGCCACGCAGGGCCAGAAGGACAGACGCAACCAGCCCGCCACAGCGCACAGCGGGTCGCCCACCACCGGCAGCCAGGACAGCAGCAGGGCCTTCGGCCCGAAGCGTCGCAACCAGTCGAGCGAACGCGTATCGCGATGACGGCCCACGGCTGAGTGTGCGCCACGACCCAGCCAGTAATTCAGTGCGCCTCCCAGGGTGTTGCCCAGCGTGGCCACGGCCACCGTGAGCCAGAAGGCGTCGGGGTTGAGCTTCACGTACCCGAATACGGCCGGCTCCGAACCCATGGGCAAGAGCGTGGCCGAGACGAATGCCACCAGGAACACGCTGGAGAGCCCGTTTCGGGGCAGCGCGAACCAGTCGATCAGGCTGTCCAGGAGGGCTTGCATCGCGGGGGGAATTTTATGCCGAAGAGTAGAATATGCAGCCAAACCCAGCCCTTCGGGCAGGGACGCCTGCTTTTCTGCCTGCTCTGTTCTGCTCTCAGGTGCCTGTCACATGGCCGTCGACTACCTCAAGAAAATTCTGACGGCACGCGTCTACGATGTGGCGAGCGAGTCGCCCCTGGAAGAGGCGCACTG
>JBIKKG010000213.1:0-6349 GCA_044360485.1 Burkholderiaceae bacterium
AAGCCCGCCTCGAGTGCGCTGAGCTGGCTCTCGATGCTGGACTCGACCACGCCGATGTCGCTCTCGAGAATGGCTGCATCACCCTTGAGGCGCGAGTCGGGGGCAAAGTCCACCACACCCACACCGGGGAACTGCTCAAGCAGCTCGGTCGCCCGATTGCGCACGATGTCGATTCGATCCGGGGGCAACCTGAGAGTGAGCTGCTTCTGATTGCGCATCACTGACAGCCCGCTCTTGACCACCGCCATCACCCGATCGGACTCGTCATAGTCAGCGATGATGCGCCTGACGGCCTGCATCACCAGCACCACCATCCGCTCCTCAATGGCACCGAGGTATTCGACCGCCTGCGCTGCGCTCTCGACCATCCGCTCGGCCATCTCCTGCTTGGCCTCGGACAGGCCCTGCGCAAAGCCTTTTTGTCTCTCAGCCTCAAAGGCTTCAATGGCTTCGGAGCGGATCCGCTCGGATTCCTGGCGCGCCATGTCGAGCATCTCGGCCGCTCCCAGCCACTGCGCCGCATCCGATGCCGTCATGACCGGGTCGCCCGGGTCGGCGGATGCCACCCGGTACGCGCTCAGATCGGCGACTCGGATGAAACGCGCAGGCTTATTCATGCGGGCACCACCTCGCCGTACATCAGGGGGCGCCATTGCGGCTCCCAGTCTGCGTCCCAGTCGCCGATGCACGACAGGTACACTGAGGAGAGGAGGATCTTCGCCTCGGCTGGATCGACGGCGGGAGACGAGGGCGGCACCTTGGGCAGCTTGAAGAGGAGCCGCTCAGCCAGCCCGGGCCTCATCGACTGGACCGCCGACTCAAGGACGGCCCATCCCATGTGATCGATGGCGGCAGGCAGGTCGGCGATGGCTGGCTCGGCGACGGGCCGATTTGCCTGACCCGGCATCGCAGACCATCTTCGAGAGCCTGCCGCAGCGGACCCATCGAGCATCGGCAGTCCGCTGGCGGCCCCGTCATTTCGCTCGATTGAACCCAGCCAGGACCAGGCGGGCGCATCGACCACCGACTCGATCGCTTGGAGCTCCTCGCGTCGAACCAGTTGCTTCAATCGGGGGGCGTATCCCAGCATGCCCAGCCTTCGCGCAATGAATGCGATCCCATCGGGCGGCAGCATGGCGGCTCGATGAATCGCATTGCGCGGATCGATATCGGGGGTCAGATCGAGCCCGTGCGCTTTGAGCAAGGCTCTTGACAGCACCGGGTCGTCGCGGCCGCAGGGTTCGTAGGGATAGCCAGGCGGCGCCCGATCCGGATGCAGATGCAAGGCAGGGCGAAAGACGAAATCAAAGACGCAGCCCACCAGGCGCGCCGGCAATTCCAGCAGACGCCCAGGAATCATTCGTCGACCGCCTGCGCCGTTTCGGTCGCGGCCGCCTTGCGAGGCAGATAGACGTGACGCCAGGCCAGGTATCCGGCCGAACCTATGCCCACCAGCGCCAGCATGCCCAGTGAGGTCAAGAGGATGCTCAATGCCAGGGCCTTGTCGGCTTCGACCGGAATGCCCATGACCGATCCCCAGGCCAT
The DNA here is from genome assembly GCA_044360485.1 of Burkholderiaceae bacterium. Taxonomy (GTDB): domain Bacteria; phylum Pseudomonadota; class Gammaproteobacteria; order Burkholderiales; family Burkholderiaceae_E; genus UBA4615. Next base: position 1,546 of record JBIKKG010000213.1, read on the forward strand.
TTGTGTGCGGACCGGCTCGGCCCGGCTCGGTACCAGGACAATCGAGACCCGCTCGCTGGCCAGGTTCGGAATGCTGTTGACGACCATGCGCCTGACTTGAGGCTGCAGCATCTGCAGATCGATGTCCTGCTGATGCTTGATGAAGACGGCGGCCGTCGAAGGCGTTTCATCTTCGGTCACCCGGCCCTTCTCAGGCAGCACCAGGTGCACCCGGGCATACAGCACCCCATCGATGCGGGACAACGTCGCCGAGAGGTCCTGCGACAGCGCATACAGGTAGCGGGCACGCTCTTCCGTGGGCGAAGAGATCAGTCCGTCCTTCTTGAAGACCTGCCCCATTCCTGCGAAATGCTCTCGCGGCAAACCCAGGGTTCTGAGGGTATCGATGGCATTGGCCGCGCGGGAGGCATCGACGCGCACGCCGACATTGCCTTCTTTTCCCGCGACCTTGCTGGCCGGGATGCCGGCATTGAGCAGCGCAGCAATGATCTCGTTGGCATCCGGCTCGGGGATCGAGGCCAGCAGATCGACCGAATTGCTGCAGGCCGTGAGGCCAGCGACCAGGAGCATGCACGACAGCCACCGGCAAAGACGGCTCACGCAGCCTCCCAGGCCGTCACCGACACGCACGAACAAACCCACAGCCATACCGAACATCACACTCACTGCGTCTTCAGGATCTGATCGAGGTTCTGGGTCGAGCGCGAGATCCCCTTGCCAAGCAGTTCGTACTGCACGCTGGTCTGAATGAGGGTGACCTGCAGACGCAGCATGTCGCTGGTCGTGAGCATGGGGTTGGACACCGCGCTGGCGGTTTCGGTCCAGTTGCGACTGATGTCGGCCGAAGCCGATTTCAGGCCGCTCAGAATCGCGTCGCCCAGGGTGGTGGGCACAGCCGGCTTGACCTGAGCCGGCGCTGGAAGCGGCCCCGGGGCACTGGAAGGCGGCTGCGACGTCGGCTGCGACGTCGGCGTTGCCGCCGAGAACGCCTCCCGGAACCGATCGACATCAAGGCCTGTGGCAGCCGCTGGGGCTGCAGGAGCACTGACGGACATGGCGATGGCGTTGACGGCTTCGATCATGGAGATTTCCCGAATGTCAGACCGGCCCGACGGCCGCACCTCGACAGTATAGAGAGCGTGGGTGCTTCCCACGGCGAGCGATAGGGCTCATTCGTGCCTGACTGCAAGCCCGAGCAGACTGGTCGCCAACCGCCCTCCGGGACCCTCCGGATCGAGCGCGCGGGCTTGCTTGAGCGATTGCAGACTGGCGGCCTCATGTCGGGCAGCACTGAGCGCCAGCCCCAGCCAGGCCATCAGCAGGGCCCGGTCTTCCCTTGGGTCGGGGTCAGCAGGTGCGGCATTCAGGGACTCGGGAGTCATGCGCAGGCCCCGCTCAAGGGACTGCACCGCACCGGCGGCATCCGCCCGGTTCAGGCAGGTTGCGGCCAGTCCCACATAGGGGAAAGCCCGTGCAGGTCGGATGACTTCGAGCGACTCGAACAGCCGGGCGGCCTGCTGATGCATCGAGGCGCCGGTCGCAACGAAACCCAGCGCATTGAGCAGGCGAATGTCAGCCGATGACAGTGGCTCAGCGTCCATTCCGGATCAGTTCAAGCAGCACCTCGGCGGGCTCGGCGACCGAGGCCTGTGATGGGTCAAGCCGGCAACATTCCTGCACCAGCGCAAGCACATCGGTTGCCAGTTCACGCTGACCGAGCGCCAGATAGGCTCGGGCGACCGGCAGCATCAGGGCAATGTTCGCCGGCTCCGCCTTCAAGGCGAGACTGTGAAACGCCAGCGCCTGTGCGTGATCGTCCAGACCGGTCGCACTGTGCCCCAGGCCGGCGAGAAAGCGCGGCTGCCGGGGATCGAGACTGATCAGCAGGCTGAAGAGGCGGCGCGATTCATCGAAACGGCGATGGTTCAGGCTCGACCAGGCCAGTCCGTATAAGGCTTCCATCGCGGCCGGATCAGCCGGTGAACGCGAGGCCTGCAAAGACGGCTCTTCAAACAGGGACAGCAGATCGTCGGCCAGATCGGTCGGGGCGGACTGAGAAACAGGAGCAGTCATCGATCAGCCTCAGAAATTGCTGTTGATCTTGTTTTCTGTCGCGGCAACGGTCCGGATGATTTCCAGGAGCATGTCGCGAGCGGCTCTGATCTCCTCCCGGGTCGCATCCTCGGCAGACTGGGCGGCCTGCTTGTAGGCGGCATCGCGCTGGGCTTCAGCCGCGTCCTCCTTGGCATCGGCATTGATGTAACCCGCCTGAGCCGTGCCAATCGCGCCGCCCGCCCGGGTGACGCCCTCGCCGATCTGGGTTCCGGTCTGAATCCGGGTCGATTTCAGACTCACCAGGTTCAAATCGGCATCGAGCCCCTTGAGGACCTTCTGGCTGTTGGCGTCATTCAGATCGATCTTCTTGAGGTCGCCGGCAATGCTGTTGGTCTGCTTGAGCGCACGTGTGGAGGCCCCGAAGTTGACCGCACTGAAACCGATGCTCGCCACCGAGGTGGCGATGGTCGTCACCATCTCGGTCGTAGCCGCCTTTCTCATGTTGGCGACCTCGTTGCGCAGGTTCTGCATTTCGCTTGCCTGAAGCGCCCATTTGGACTCGTTCTGAGCCTTGCGCATCGCGGAGGAGAACATCGCAATCGCCTTCATCAGGGCGCCCATGCTGGGCTTGTCCCAATCGATGGAATCATAGGCAGACTGGAGCTCCGAGCGCGATGGCGCGGGATTTTCCGGGGTATGCGTGCCGGCATCACCGGCATGTCCAACCATCTGCGAGAGCGCCCCCATCGGGACATGGCCTGTGGGCAGTGGCGAAGACACCGTGCCCAAGCCGGCCGGGGTCGTGGCAGGCGGCGTGTCGGTGCTCGTGGATACCGTCGGTGGCAAGCCCGGCACGGGCCGGTTGGAATAATCGCTGGAAATCGCCATGCCGCTCGGACTCCTGTTGACTGTGCCATGACCCCCCGAGGGATCAGGCGGTGAGTTGATTCAAAGCGTTGATATCGTCGAACACGTTGCCAAAAGCCGGATTCCACTGCAGCAGCGTCTTGTTCAAGTCGGCCCAGCCCTGGCCCGACCGCTCGCTGGACGTGCTCATGTCCTGGCGTACGGTGTCGAGAAAAGATTGGATCAGCGGGCTGAGCTGCGTCACCGTCGCCTGGATGTCTTCGAGCGACGCGCCGCCCTGTTCCATCCAGGTTCGGACAGCATCAGTGGCCACATCAGCGATCTTGTCCAGACCGCCATAGGCTTTCAGGTCGCCGCCACCCGAGAGGTAGCCGTACATGTTCTGGCCGAAGGTGAAGGCCGCCGCAGCAGCTGCAGCCACCACAGCCGCCTTGTCCGGCTCGACGCCGGTTGCCACAGCAATGTCGCGAACTGCATTTTCCAGGCGCTCGGGCGGGATCTTGTGCTTGCCCTCCGAGGCCACCGCCAATGCCACATCGACGCCCAGCGTCAGCAGCGACACGCTGACCCGGGCCAAGGTCTGGGCCGTCGCCTCTTCAACCCCGATGAAGCTCAGGAAGTTGGCCGTCACCTGAGTCATCATGGCGTCGAGATCAATGCCCGATTCGTTCAGCACGGCAGCGGCGGCCGTCATGAGCTTGGGCGCCAGCGCCGGCAGGTCAGAGGCCAGCGAGGCGCCACCGGTGGCGATTGCGGTCGCCACCACCCGCCCGATCTCGAAGGCCAGTTGGGCGGTCCCGCCTGGGTCATTGGCGATCGCCTTGACCACGCCCTCAGAGATGGCCTCGAGGAACTGGCCCACGTCACCCTGGAAAGCACCGCCTGCATTGCGGGCGATTTCCTGCGACGCGACCGAAGCGCCTCTGGAGAGCAAGGACTCCAGCAACGGCTTGATCACCTCTTCGCGACTTTCACCGGCAAAGAAGTTGGCCAGCAGCGCCAGGCCATCAGACCCCATCAGGACAAGATCTGCCGCGGGCAGTTCGGGCACCCCAAGCGACTGTGCAACGAAAGTCGCCACCTGCGGCAGCGCGTCGACGATTTTGGCCCCACCGGCCCCCTTGGCCGATTCGACGCCGCCTGCACCGTCGGCCTGCGGGCTGGACCCGACTCTCGGGGTGAACAAAGGGCTGTTGCCGATCGTGGTCATGGCATTTTTCTGGGGGACAGCGGTCAGGCCATCGGTGCCGCGGTATTGGCAGCGATCAGAGAATCCGTACCGGCCTGCTCCTGCACCGCATCGGAGGCATTCTGGAGCGCCTTGCTGACCGCCTCCTGATCGTCCTTGGCTGAGGCAATGAACATGTCCATCATCTGCTGCATCTGAGTCATCAGTGACAGGATGCTTTTGAGTTCAGCCTGAGCCAGGGTGGCGTCGCGCTTACTCACCGCAAGGCTGATGTCGGTTGTCGCCTTGCCCACCGAGGCACCCGCCTCGACCATGTTCACGCCGCTTCTGACGCGGCTGACCATCGCTTTGGCCTGGATGACTTTCTCGGTCAGTTCGACCGATTCGCTGACCACTTTCCCGGCCTTGGCAAACCGGTTGGCCATGACCGCCAGGCCGACGCCCGGAATGGCGGCACCGGCCACAATGCCCACCACGATGTCGGTGACTGCATTGGCGATGCCCTTGACGAGTTTGGCGGTTTCTTCGTCTGCACCGAATACTTCAGTGGCGACCCAGGCAGCCAGCTTGCCGATCGGGTTCCAGTCGATAGGCTCCTGACCATTGGCCACCCGAACCTCGTTGACCACCTCCATCACCACGCCGGCGGTCAGGTAGGCCCCAGCCGCCATGAGCCCCACCCCAGCCAGTGCG
>JBIKKG010000034.1:0-20601 GCA_044360485.1 Burkholderiaceae bacterium
CGGTCGCCGCCGGCGGAACCTTGACCGAAGCCGCCCACGCCACCGGGTTCTCGAGTTCGGCACACCTGAGCAGCACCTTCAAGCGCATGTTCGGCCTGACGGCCAGCGACCTGCTGGCATTGGGGGTAACGATAGACGTGTCTGAAGATGAGGTGCTGTCTGCGCTCGAACACATCAGCCAACCCGAGGCCAATGGGTCACGAGCAGCTTGAGCAAGTGAAGCAGTGCTGAGGGTATCGGAGAGGCCGACGGGCGAATCCTTCTCGTCTAGGCCTGCGCAGCGTTCTGCAGGTGCATTTGCGAGTCCGAGCGACCGGTATGCGGCCACGCAGTCAGAGGGGCGGGCGTCTCCTGTGGGGTCGAAAGCAGTCGGGCTACCGGAGAGTGGTGCCCTGTTGAAGATCCGATTAGCGAGTTAAAAACTAACGCGAAGCCGAGCCACCTGATTAGCGCAGAGAGTGTCGATCACTTACTTTCGGGAAATGGTAGGGCATGAGCGAAGATCTTGTCAGCCCCGCCCACTTCCTAAACAATCGCACCTAGCACCTTGGTTGCCGCAGTACTGCGCGAGGAGCGTCCGCCGCAGGGCCAGACCACACCACCAATCACAAGGGCTCGGATAGTTTCCGGGCCCTTTTTTTTTCTAGTGAAACTGGGAATGGTGGCCTCATGCAGGATTGCGCGTGAGGCGTGTGTGCCGTGATGCAATCACCTGGGCAATCGCCTCGAAAGCCGCCATGTGAGCGGAGGTCGGGCGCGTCACCAGTGCAATCGTTCTGTGCGGAGCAGGCGCAGCCAGAGGGCGCGCCTGTAACGGCTGGTGCCTGATCAGACCGTGTCTGAGTGCCATCTCGGGCAACAGTGCCACGCCCATGCCCGAGGCCACCATCTGGATCAAGGTCAGCAAGCTAGTGGCCTCAATGCCATCCACGCGCCCCACCGCTGCGGCTTGACAGGCTTGCAGAGCATGATCACGCAGACAGTGGCCTTCTTCCAGCAGGAGGAGCCGTTCGGTCCATTCATGGTTCAAGCGAATGGCGCGGCCAGACACTGCCAAGTCGTCTTTGCGTCCCACGAGCCAGAATTTGTCTGCATAAAGCGGCCGCACATGGAGTTCACCGGTCTCGATGGGCAGCGCAATCAGAATGAAATCGAGTTGGCGGTGATACAAACGCGTCATCAGATGCGCGGTCAGGTCTTCGCGCAAGGACAGCTGCAGGCCAGGGAATTTTTTGCGCAGGATTGGCATGACATCCGGCAAGACGAAAGGGGCGATCGTGGGTATGACGCCCAGTCGGAGCTGCCCCTGCATGGGTCGCGAGGCTGCGGCGGCAAAGTCGGTCAGGTCGTGCGCAGCGGCCAGCACCTGGCGTGCACGCGTGGCCACGCTCTGGCCCACGGCCGTCAGGGCGACTGATTGCCGATCGCGCTCGACCAGCTGCACACCCAGGGTTGACTCCAGCTCCCTGAGCCCGGCGCTCAGGGTGGATTGGCTGACAAAGCTTGCTTCGGCTGCCCTAGTGAAGTTCAGATGTTCCGTCAGTGCAAGCAGATAGCGCAGTTGTCTGAGAGAGGGCAAGGCGGCCATGGCATTGTGCAAAATGGTGATCGATAAATTAGATCACGATTAAAGATTTTAGTTGTTGGACCGATTATTGGTCGATCCCCACAATGCCTCTCATCGCAACCCACCTCACTGCACAGGAGCTGACCACATGGCACGTCCGGACATCAAGACCTATCAAAACCTGGAAGCAGCATTTGCTGGCGAATCCATGGCACACATCAAATATCGCTACTTCGCCAGGCTCGCACGAGCGGCGGGTGATGAAGCGACCGCGCGGATTTTTGAGCAGACGGCCGATCAGGAAGTCATGCATGCATTCGGCCATCTCGATCTGCTTTACCCGGCGGATCAGATCAGCCCCGCCAGAGCCCTTGAAATCGCCATCGAAGGCGAAACTTACGAATACACCGAGATGTATCCCGCCTTTCGACAGGCTGCAGTGGACGATGGCAACGCTGCAGCGGCGGCTGAACTGGATGCGCAAATCGGCGAGTCCAGAGCGCATGCCGAACAGTTCAAGGCCGTCCTCGACAAGGCGGCCAAACGTTTCGCGGCCCTGGCCAAAGTGGAGGAGCGCCATGCCAACCACTATCAACAGGCCCTGGATGCGATCCGGGCTGAGTAACGGCCAACACGGCCGTCATGCTCGAGCGAATCACCCTTTCACGTTCTTGAGGACACTATGAAGACTTGGCAATGCATTGTGTGCGGATTCATCTACGACGAAGCTCAGGGACGGCCTGAGGATGGCATCGCGCCCGGCACGCGCTTTGAAGCGATTCCAGACGACTGGTCATGCCCAGACTGTGGCGTGGCCAAGGCGGACTTCGATATGGTGGAGGTGGGCTGAGGCATGGAATGGGCTGAAAGCCCCTGCCTGGACCGCAGGGGTTTTCGGTTCGGCGCTGCAGGGCGAGGCTCAGACGTGAAACCTGAAATCGCGCTCGGCGGTCTCGCGCGCACAATGCAGCCCTGACCCTTTGCCGGTCTGTCCTTCCACTCATCCTCAGGAGATCGCCCATGCTCAATCGAGTCGACCGTATGCAACTGGTCGTGCAGGACCGCGCCCGCGCCGCCGAAACGTTTGCCAAGGTGCTGGGTGCGCAGACTGATCGTGAATCGACCGTCGAGCATCTGAATGCCTCCCGCACCGTCATGCGCCTGGGCGAGAGTGAGGTCGAACTGTTGCAGCCGCGTGGGCCAGGTCCTGTGCAGGCCCAGCTGGATCGCTGGGGTGAGGGCTTGTTCGCAGCGGGGTATGCCACCGAGCACCTCGATGCACTCGATGAGCGTCTGCGCAATCGTGGCGTGGTGTTCACCCGAGAGGCCGATCAGCTGCATCTGCCGGGCACGAGCACTTTCGGATTTCCAATGGTCATCTCGCGCTTTGTGCAGCGTCCCCGACTGGGGAGGGTGTCGTTCTTCTACGAAGCCACCAATGCGCTGAACACCGACTGGAAAGTGGTGAGCGCGCGTTACACCGACCTGTTTGGGCTGGATGCTTCGCGATTCTGTCCGATCAACAGTGCGCGCTTCGGTTACGAGGGCACGCTCACGCTCTTCGATCCGCCGGCACGCCTCGATCGCATCGAGCTATCGCAGACGTTTGCCGGAAAGCCAAGTGCCATGCGGCGCTTCGTCGAGCGGCGCGGCGGCGATGCGCTCTACATGTGCTACCTGGAGACCCACGATTTCGAAGGCCTCAAGCAGCACATGCTCGCCGCCGGCGCCTCATTGACTCCTCGTGGCGAGGACATCGCATCCGAGCGCGACAACATGTGGGTGCATCCGAAAAGCCTGCACGGCATGCTGTTGGGCGTGTCGCGCACAGGCTTCGCGTGGGACTGGTCGGGCCGGAAGGATCTGATCCCGGCCTTGCCCTGAACCTTAGCTGGCGGGTTCTGCCATCCGGATCTGCAGCGCGAGGTAGCGCGAGTAGATCCGGCACTGCGCCAGACTGCCTGCGGTAAACCACAGGCCAGGCTGCCCGGTGGGGCGCCACATGTTGCGCACCTCACCGTCGTGGTCAACGCCCCAGACTTCGCCGACCCGTTCGGCCACGGCGTCGCCGAGGGCGCGACGCACCACTTCCTGCGGGTTGTGATATCCGGTGGCGGCCACCACCAGATCGGCTGGTAAAACACTGCCGTCTTTCATGCGCACACCCTCTTCGACGAAATGGTCGATCTGCGCATGGTCGATGAGACCGATCTCGCCGTTTGCAATCAGGTCGGAGCAACCGACGTTGAAGTAGTAGCCGCCGCCTCGACGCAGATACATCATTTGAAAGCCGGTGTTGTCCTCTCCAGCCGTCAGGCGAAATCCACGCGCCGCAAGGCGGTCCAGCAGCGGTTGATCCACTTGCCGGGATAGCTCTGTGAAGATCTTGTACGCATCGATCAGCACCGGGTAAGGCAGTGCGGTGGCGAGCAGATCACTGTCTTCGATCGGCATGCCCTCGGTATAGAGCGCATACACACGCTGCGCCTGGCGCAGACTCACCACATGCGTGGGACTGCGCTGGATCATCGAGACCTGAACGCCGTGTGCGCGCAAATCCTGAGCCACGTCATGTGCACTGTTCCCTGTGCCGAGCACTAAGGCCTGCTTGCCGCGCCAATCCCGACCGTCGGTGTAGTCGCCCGAATGCAGCACGGTGCCCTGGAAGGTGTCCAGGCCAGGCGCTTCAGGTGCTTTGGGAATGGCGCTGACACCGCAGGCGAAGACCAGGTGGCGTGGCTGCATGGTGCGCACACTGCCATCTTCGCGTGTCAGTTCAACCGTCCAGCGTTGTGAACCTTCGTCCCAGCTCCCCGAGGTCAGTTCAGTGCGAGTCCAGCAGTTCAGCTCCAGGCTCTCTGCGTAGGACTCGAACCAGTTGGCCAGTTTGTCTTTTGGGATGAAGGTCGGCCAGGTCGGCGGAAAGGGCATGAAGGGCAGGTGGTTCACATGCACTTCGTTGTGCAGGGTGAGCGAGTGATAGCGGTTGCGCCAGTTGTCACCAACACGCGTTTCCCGGTCGATGACCAGCGTGTCCACGCCGTCTGCGCTCAGGCGTGCTGCGATGGACAGCCCGGCTTGTCCCGCGCCAATCACCAGCACCTGCGGATCGTGGTCGAGGTATTGCCGTGCCCGCATACGCCGATCGAGCCAGTTCTCGACGCCAAATTCACGGCTGCTGTCCAGCGCCTGGTCGCGGCTCAGTCCGCGTCGGTCGTCGCCATGCAGGGCCTGCAAGGCCGTGACCAGGATCCAGGCACGAATACCGCCCGGTCCTGAGGGGTCGGCTACGCCGCGCAGCACACCTGACGCCACGCCCGCTGCGGTTTGAAATTCGAACAGGGCTTCCAGGACATCCTGACCGGCGCGCGCGACCCAGCGCGGTGGCGTCCGTCCTGCCGCCAGCCGAACGCCGGCGGGGCGGCTGCGTGCCAGACAGGCGCTCAGGGCCTGTGCAATGGGCTCACGACCACTGACCGTGGAAATGGTGCCGCTCAATGCGACCAGATCACGCCAATGCCCGGATGCCGTGAACAGCGCCGCAGTGCCCGCTGCATCGGTGCGCGCGAGCGCCTCATTCAGGGCCGCCAGCCAGCGTGTGGCCGCCTCTGCAGCTTCAGGCGTGCCCACGGGCGGCGTTGAGGACGGCGCGGTCACCGAACCTTCCGTGCGACTGTAAGCCGCGGCAACGCCAGGGCCGCTGGCCCCAGAAGACTGAGTGGCAGCGAAAGTGGGTGGCGCGATGGCAGACATGGGTTTGAAGACTCCGTTCAACGATCAGAGGGGTGTGTTGATCACCATCAGGACGGGACAATCACGCCCTTGCCGTCGGACTGGCGGTCGAACAGCGTATAGGCTTCCACGGCCTGGTCCAGCGTCCAGCGATGCGTGAACAGGCGGTCCAGATCGATGCCTCGGTCAGCGCAATACTCCGCGCATGCGGCCTGGCCGACGGTGGAAAACGTCCAGGAACCGATGAGCGTCACCTGTCGGCGCAGCAGGTCGGGGCTCACGTCCAGCGTCACGGAATCGCCTTCGCCCACGAAGCAGGCTTTGCCCCAGGTGCGCACGCACCGTACCGCCTGAGCGCGGGCATTGGGTGATGAGGAGGCATCAAGTGAAGCATGCGCGCCACGACCATGTGTGAGGTCCCGGATGGCCTGGACCACATCGGGAGTCTTGGTGGGATTGATCAACGCCTGCGCGCCGAATTCACGCGCCCGTTCGAGCCTGGCATCGTTCACATCCAGTGCAATGACCCGTGCGCCCATCTGCGCGGCCAGCAAAGTGGCTGACAGGCCGACCGGCCCCTGACCGAACACGGCAATGGTCTGATCGGCCGTGAGCGTCAATCGCTGCAGCGCGCCCCATGCGGTGCCGGTGCCGCACGAAATGGCGGCGCCGGCGGCAAAGCTCAGTTCATCAGGCAAAGGCACGAGCGTGCGTGCCGGGCATTTCATGTAGCGCGCGTGTGCGCCGTGTCCTGTGGCGCCATAGACTTCTGCGACGCCTTCAACGCACAGTTGCATCCAGCCTGTCGAGCAGTGATCGCATGCGCCACAGCCGCGGTAGTGGTGCTGCATGACGCGCTGTCCGACACGGGCCTGTTTGGGTGACACGCCTGGCCCCACCGCTGCCACCACACCGCAAGGCTCATGGCCTGCGATCAGCGGGCCACTGATGGCACCCAGCCCCAGTGCGGCCGTGGCGTCGGCGGCCCGGTAAAACTTGAGATCGCTGCCGCACATGCCCGAGGCCTTGATTTCAAGGACGACCTCGCCTGGCCCGGGCGTGGGGTCCGGAAACTCCATCAGTTCAATTTGCCGATTGCCTTTGAAAACCATGCCTTTCATGGCGTGTCTCCTCTTGTCTGTGAGTTGCCTGACCGCCCGCGTGCGGTCAGCGCCCGCGGATGAAGCGGTACATCGCAGTGTGATCAGCTCCGGGGTCAAGCCCTTCTTCGGCCTGCTTCCAGACGTTCAGGCAGGCCTGTGCGAAACCGTCCTCGGTGCCCATCCGATCGATGAACGCCTGGGCAGTCTGCAGGTCCTTGCGCATCAGGGCCAAAGCAAAGCCCGAGTTGAAGGCGCCTGACAACATGAAGGTTTCGACTTTGACGTCGGTGGTGTTGTTGCGGCCGGTTGACGCATTGAAGACCTGATTGACCTTGTGTGGGTCGACCCCGAACGCTTCCGCAGCAGTCAGGGCCTCGCAGACGGCCAAGAGGCCGCTGGCTGACACATAGTTGTTCAGGGCCTTGACCGCATGGCCTGCTCCGGCAGCGCCCACATGCACCAGGGTCTTACCCATGGCCTGCAACAACGGGCGTACCTGCTCGACGGCGTCGGCCTCACCGCCCATCATGATGGCGAGGCTGCCATCGATCGCTCGCTTGACGCCGCCCGAGACCGGCGCATCGACAAAGGCGATGCCCGATTGCGCCAGGCGTGCGGCATTGTCGCGAGAGCGCACCGGGTCGGACGAACCCATGTCCAGCAACAATTGGCCAGGCTGCAGGGATGCAGCCATGCCGGTGTCCCACAGCAGGGTGTCGACCGCATGGCTGTCGGGCAGCATCAGGATGATGACCTGAGCACCTGTCGCGGCATCGATGGCGCTGGCGGCACTCCGAAAGCCTGGCTGCTCATTCAGTGCGGCGACCGCCGCAGCGCTCAGGTCCTGGCCCGTGACGCGGTGACCGGCGCCCAGCAGTCGACGGACCATCGGCTGGCCCATTTTCCCCAGGCCGATGAAGGCAACGTGCTCGCTCACGGCTTGGTGCCCGTTTCCTTGAAGACTTCCTTGGCATTGCGAAAGCTGTCGATGGCAGCCGGCACGCCGCAGTAGATCGCTGTTTGCAGGAATACTTCGCGGATTTCCGCAGGGGTGACCCCGTTGTTGAGGGCTCCGCGGACATGCAGCTTGAGCTCATGCGGGCGATTGAGTGCGGTCAGCATGGCCAGGTTCAGCAGGCTGCGGGTCTTTCGATCCAGGCCCGGTCGGTTCCAGATTTCGTTCCAGCAGTACTCCGTGACCAGTTCCTGCATGGGCATGTTGAAGTCGTCGGCGCTCGCAATCGAGGCGTCGACATACTCGGCACCCAGGACGGCGCGGCGGGTTTTCAGTCCATTTTCAAAGGCATCACGGTTCATGAGTGGTCCAGGAGGAAGAGGAACGGAATGCATGCCGCAGGGTTGCGGCCCGTCTCAGGGTATTTTCTGCCGATCCGTTTGTCGATCCCCCAGGCCCCATGGAGTCGAACAGTGAAACTCATCAGTGCCACACCCAGCCCCTATGCACGCAAAGTGCGTATTCAGCTGTTAGAGAAGGGCTTGCCATTTGAGCTCGTCACGGAAGTGCCCTGGAACGATGACACCACGGTGCCGGCCTACAACCCACTGGAAAAGCTGCCGGTCCTGATCCTGGACGATGGCCGCGCCCTGTACGAGTCGGCCTACATTCTGGAGTGGATTGAGCGGATGCATCCGCACCCCGCGCTCATGCCGTCCGACCGTGATGCCTACCTCGAGGCGCGGCAATACATGGTGCTCGCCGACGGCATTTGCGATGCCGCATTGCTGCTGTTCTTTGAGCGCTTGCGAGCGCCCGCTCATCGCAGCGAGCCCTGGATGGCCCGGCAACGACGCAAGGTGGATCGAGGTCTGGAAGCGCTCGCGCGTGACATCGGCACTCGCCCATTTGCGGTGGGTGACAGCTTCACGCTGGCCGATATTTCGGTGGCCGCCCCTCTGGGTTGGCTGAAGGTCCGGGCACCCGATATCGACTGGTCGGCCAGACACCCGGACCTGGCGCGCTACTATGAGCGTCACTCGCAACGCGAGTCCTTCATTAAGACAGTGCCTTCGGCGCAAGTGTTGCGCGATCAAGTCGTGTGACTCGCCCGCAGGCTGTTGTCAAACCATACGCTGGAGACCGTTCATGTCCTTGCTTTCATCGACTGTTTGCTTGTCCGACCTGGTGCTGCCACGCGCGCGTCGCGCGCTCCTTGGTGCCGGTGCACTCCTGGCCGCGTCAGCCGCCATGCTGCCTGCCACGACCCTGGCGCAGGGGCAGCCTTTCCCGTCCAAGCCCGTCACGCTGCTGGTGCCCTTCCCCCCCGGTGCGGCCACCGACGCGGTGGCGCGTGCACTGGCCGTGCCGCTGGCCAAACAACTGGGGCAGCAGGTGGTGGTCGAGAACCGCGCAGGTGCAGCCGGCACGCTGGCGACTGCAGCCATGGCGCAATCGTCGGCCACTGACGGTCACACCGTGGCGATTGCGCCTGCAACGATCTTTCGGATACCGCATCTGCAGAAAGTGCCCTACGACACGATGAAGGACCTGACCTTCATCATGAATTTTTCGGGTTATACGTTCTCGCTAGTGCTCGCGGAGAGCCTGGGCATCAAGACCGTGCCGGAATTCATCAATTGGGCTAAGGCCAATCCCGGCAAGGTCAGCATCGGGGCCAGCGGCTCGGGCAGTACCGGCCACATTGCCACTCACATGCTCGGTCAAAAGTCAGGGACCGACCTCACCTTTGTGCCCTTCAAGGGCGGCGCTGAGGTACTGAGCGCCTTTGTAGGTGGGCATATCAATGCAGTGATCGACGGGGGCTGGGCGCAGATTGAAAAACAGGGCAAAGGTCGTGTGGTCATGACCTTCCAGGACAAACGCATCCCACGGTTGCCCAATGTGCCCACGGCGCGTGAGTCGGGCTATGACATCGTGTCGATCAGCCCCATTGGTCTGGTCGGCCCCAAGGGCATGGATCCTAAAGCGGTGCGTGCCTGGCACGACGCGATGAAAGCCGCCCTGGCCGATCCGGCCTACAAGAAGCTTCTGGAACTCCACGACCTGGAAGATGCCTACATGAGCGGCGAGGACTATCAGAAACTTGCCGCGCGGCTGTGGGTCGATGAGAAAAAGAACTTTGAAGCGATCGGCATGAAGACCAACTGACGGTCTAACGGACGCGATGCGGGCTCAGGTCCGCATCATGCGTCGGTTGCCTGCGAACCGGGTGATCCCGGCCCGGTCCAAAAATTCCAGTACCTCGATCGTCAGATTTCTGCCGATGCCCGAGGCGTCACGGTAGGCCGCAGCATCGAAGCTGCCATCTGTCGAAGTGCCTGCCAGCTTTTGAGCAATGGCAGCGAGTTCATCCAGAGTGCCCGGCAGGTAAAACCGATTCGGGGCAACCGGCAGCAGGTGCCCGAGGGTCGCCATCTCGCGCAAAAAACTCAGCAGGGTTGCGCGGTCCATGCCCAGTGCGGTTGCGAGCTCTCCCACAATCGGAGCGCGCAGGCCCGCTTGAGCCAGTGCCGCCTGAACGCGTTCAAGCAGCGCCTGATGCTCGGGCAACAATACAGGGCGATGCTCCGGGCGTCGTACATGGATACCGTCGCGCACGATCTGCCCCTTCGCCATCACGGCCCGCAGGGCTGCTTGAGCGATGGCATCCGCACGGCGCACGCCTGCATCCCGCTCTGTTTCGAATCGAACGAGATAGGTCTGCCCGCTTGATCGGGCCAGTTCCGCCGGTTTGAGTCCGATGTGCTCGGGATGGTCCAGGTGCGACTGGCTCAGCACGTCGATCAGAGTGGCCTGCCATTGCGCCCAATGCGTGGCAGACAGTCCGATGCCGGGGGCTGGCCGACCGATGTCCTCACGGGCGGCGCTGCCAATCGGCATGGCAAGGTGCGCCTGCGAGGCTTCACGCAGCTGCACTGCGGCGGCGGCGGTGAGGTTTCGACTGCGTTCAAAGGCATCGAGGTCAATGCCCAATGGCGACGCCTCGAGCAGCGCACGCAGCGCCTGCGCGGGATCCGGAAGTCTCAGGTGCTGCAAGCGAGTTTGGCGCTGTGCACTGCTGCGACCACGCGCAGAGGCCTGCGGATCGAGCACGATCGCGCCGCCCAGTGTAGCCCGCGCTGCCGGATCTCTGATGACCAGGCGATCGCCCCACAGCAAAGGCAGGGCATGCTCAAGGACCAATTGCCCGAACGCGCCTGCGCCGGCAGCAAGCTCGCGCTGGTTCATGAGATGCAAGTGTGCCGACACATGCGCTGCGCCCGCATGGACCTGGACGGTACTGCCAGTTCGGATAGGCTTGTCGACATTTGCCAGCGCAGTCATCGTGACATCGATGCGCTGCGCAGGCGCGTGTGTAAAGGGCGTCACCAGCCATTGACCGCGACCGATCAAGGAGCGATCGAGGTGAGGGCCAGACAGATTGATGGCGCATCGTTGTCCCGCCCGGGCATGATCGGCGGGCTGGCCCTGCGCATGAATCTGGCGCACCCGCGCGACATTGCCCAGGGGTGAGACGACCAGTGGATCGCCGGTGCAGGCTACGCCGCTGAGCACCGCACCCGTGACGACCAGACCTGCGCCGGGCACCGTGAAGGCACGGTCGATCGCCATGCGAAACCCACCGGTTGTCTCGCGTTCGACCCATCGGGTGGATCGCTCGGCGAGGTGCGCGCGCAGGGCTTCCAGCCCGATCCCGGCCGGGGTATCGACCTCGAACACAGGCGCATCGGCAAACCGGGTGGGCTCCAGCAAAGAAGTGATGGCCGCGCGGGCCAGTTCGCGTTGTGCAGGGGACGTGCGGTCGATCTTGGTCAGCACGACAACGAGCGATGCCGCGCCCAGCACGTCGAGGATGGCCAGATGCTCGCGGGTTTGCGGCATGGGGCCATCGTCGGCCGCAACGACCAGCAGGGCGAGTTCAATGGCATTGATGCCGGCCAGCATGTTGCGCACGAAGCGCTCATGCCCTGGCACATCGACGAAACCTGTGGGGACAGGGCCGCCAAGATCGGCATAGGCGAAGCCGATGTCGATGGTCAGACCGCGACGCTTCTCCTCATCCAGCCGATCGGTATCGACGCCCGTCAGTGCGCGCACCAGGCTGGTCTTGCCATGGTCGACATGTCCTGCAGTGGCGATGATCATCGTTGAAGGGAATGAGTGCTGCGACGGTTGCGCACCATGGTGCTGCTGACGCTATGCCGGGCTGAGTGCGTGCCGTGCAGCCAAGACACACGGAACCGGTTTGAGTCTAACCGGATCGTGCGTGTCAATGGCCGCCCTGCCTGGCGCTCGTGGCACCATGGCGTTCATTTCCGGCAGGCAGGAGGATTTCACCATGAACAAAAAATCGCACTTTGATCGTGCTGGCGTCGAGCAAACGATGCAGACCTATTTCGACGGCTTGTACGAGGGGGACGCCGACAAGCTGGCTCACGTGTTTCATCCCACGAGCGCGCTGACCTGGGAGCAGGATGGCACGCTGCAGGTGCTGTCGCGCGACGCATGGCTCAAGGTTGTACGCGAACGCCCCTCGCCGAAGTCGCAAAAACTAGTGCGAGATGACGGCATTTTGCTGCTGGATCACTCGAGCCCCACGACGGCCTTCGTCAAGGTCAAGTGCCAGATCCCGCCGCGTCATTTCACCGATTACCTGAGCCTGATTCATCTCGACGGGCGCTGGCAGATCGTTCAGAAGGTCTACGCTGTCGCGATGACGCTCTGAAATAGTGATCTGACCCCAATTAAGAATTGAGGCGGCGGCGGATGGCGGCGTGGTGATCGCCGCGGCCGCCACGGCCGACCAACACAAGGGTGGGTGGGCTGGCCAGCAGCGTGCGTGCTGCAGCGCTTAAGTCGTGTGCGCTGATGGCTTGGGTCGTGGCGATGCGTTCATCGGGTGTGAGCACGCGCTCATGCAGCAGCAGGTCGCGGGCGACTGATTCGGCCAGGTCCATCGGCCGTTCGAGGCTGCGCGCCAGGTGTGTCGTCTGCTGATTGCGGGTGCGCTCCAGATCGTCGGCCTGCACACTGCGGCTGAGGGCCAGCAGTTCAT
Organism: Burkholderiaceae bacterium; assembly: GCA_044360485.1. Taxonomy (GTDB): domain Bacteria; phylum Pseudomonadota; class Gammaproteobacteria; order Burkholderiales; family Burkholderiaceae_E; genus UBA4615. Next base: position 12,438 of record JBIKKG010000034.1, read on the forward strand.
CGCACACGACCTCGAAAAACACCCGCAAATTCTTGGGCGCCACCCCGGCATTGACCTGCAGGATCCCGCAATCGTCATGCCCTTCGGTCCAGGCATCGACCTGATAGGCCAGCCCACGGGCTTCTCGCACCGCCTGAAAGAGCGGCGAGGACATGCCGCCTCCGAGCAACTCTCCGAGCAATTCAAACACTGGCCATGACGGGTCTGCCCGTCCAGGCACCGGCCAACCGAGTGCGACCGAGGTCTGTTCGTAGTCATCGTCGATATGGCGGAAACCGCCCACATAGCGGGCCGGTTCGCGCACTAGTCCAACGCCTCGCGGCAGATCGCCGAATTGGCGGGCGACCTGCTCAGCGAAGGCCTCATGCTCCAGGTGACCCACACCGACAACAACCATGCGGTCCGCGGTGTAGTGCGCGCGCATGTGTTCGAGCAGGTCGTCGCGCCCCACGCTGCGAACGAAGCGAGAGGTGCCCAGGATGGGTCGGCCGAACGCCTGTTTCGGATAGGCTTTCAGGTCGAACTCGTCCTGGGTCACGGCATCGGGGTCGTCGCTCGAATCGCCCAGCTCCTGCAGGATCACCTGTCGCTCGCGTTCAATCTCGTCTGCCGGAAAGGTCGAGTGCCGAATCACATCGGCCAGAACATCCAATGCAACCGGCATATGCTCGGGCAGCAGCACGGTGTGATAGGCGGTGTGATCTTTGGCCGTATACGCGTTCATCGAGGCGCCCACCCGCTCAATGTCGAGCGAGAGACGGCGCGCGTCGCGCCGGTGCGTTCCCTTGAACGCCATGTGCTCAAAAAAGTGCGAGATCCCGTTGAGCGACGAGGCCTCATCACGCGAACCAACCCGCACAAACGCACCGACCGCCGCGGTCCGAAATCCGCTCAAGCGTACGCTCGCCACGGTCAGCCCGTTTGCCAGTTTGACAGTGCGCAAATCCGGCGCGGATGCGGCCAAGCCTGAGACAGGCACAGAGTGGTAAACGGCAGACGCCATGGAACAGGCAGGCAAGCTAAGCAGACAAGGAGCAAGGCTGAAGAGTCTACACGTGGCCAGGTTGGCCCGATTGCGTACAGCCCTGCCCACCCGGGCTTGTTTCGAGCTCGAGCAGCACCGCTGAGCGCGCTGCGCTGGAGCGAAAGACGCTCAGTCCCTTCAAGCCGGTGTTCCAGGCCTGCATCAGCAGCGCACCGGTCTCGCTCACGGTGGCCCGTTCCGGCAGATGGATCGTCTTGGAGATGCTCGCATCCACCCAGGGAGCTACCGCCTGCACCATCGCCAGCTGTGCCTGGGGAGACACCGCGGCCGCGCCGATGAAGGCGGGAGGCAGTTCGGAACTGCGCCTTGCGCAGGGACGAGCACGCCACAGACGCACGGCCCGATTGCTGAGACGGATGGATTCCGGCGCACGATCGCGGTGAGCGCGCATCCGCGTGAAATCTGCCGCAAAGGCAGGCTCGATACCGCTTGAAGCATTGTCGGCAAAGGCCAGGGCGATCGATGCGGTCGGCGCAACGGACATCAGATGCGAGTTGCGCAATCCGGTCTGTGCAATCTGTGCTTTCAATGCTTCGGGTAGTGTCGAGGCAAAGCGCGGCGGCGTGAGATAACGTACGGCGTCAAACGCGGGAAAGGATCCCAGCGTTTGGGCGAGTTCCGCGGAGCGCTCATACGCCGTGTGGCACATGAATCGGGTCATGCGGTGGGCTGTGGCGCGCGCAGCTGCGCTGTCATAGCGTTGGCCCAGCATCGTCAGGGCATCGGCCAGCCCCAGGAAACCCAAGCCGATGCGCCGGGTCTGCCGCGCGACCGCGGCTTGCTCGGGCAGCGGCCAGCGGGTCACATCAATCACCCGATCGAGCATCTCAACGCCGGTGCGCACCAGCCGACGTAACGCAGACCAGTTGACATCCGCTCGAGACGTGAAGGGGTTGTCCACCAGCCTACCCAAGTCGACAGAGCCCAGCGCGCAGGCCCCCCATGGAGGCAGGGGCTGCTCGCCACAGGGATTGGTGGCAGCAATGGTCTCGCTGTACGACAGGTTATCGAGCCGGTTGATGGTGTCGATAAAGAGCACTCCGGGTTCCCCGACGGCGTGAGCGGCTCGTGCCATGCTGTCCCAGAGCGTGCGCGCTCGCATCGTTCGCCAGATCCATTGCCCATCGGCGCGCTGCCGTGCCGTGCTCGGCGCGTTACCCGGGGCAGCATGGTGGACGAGATCAAACATGGCGTCGCTGATGACGGCCCGCATCAACTCGTCGGACACTGCCACGCTCAGGGTGAACCGCGAGAGCGTGCCGGGGACACGCTTGGCCTGAATAAACGATTCGATATCGGGATGGTCGCAGCGCAGCACACCCATTTGTGCGCCGCGTCTGCCGCCCTGTGATGCGATCGATCCGCACATGGCGTCGAAGACTCGCAGGATTGCGACTGGCCCCGCGGAGCGCACTTCACTGTTCGTGATGCGAGCTCCTTGCGGCCGAATAGCGGAAAAGTCGTAACCTACGCCTCCTCCCTGTTGCAAGCTCGTCGCAGCCTGCCCTAAGGCGGGCATGATGCCCGGCAAGCCCCGATGAAAGCCACTCAGGGCATCGCCGATGGGCTGAACGAAGCAATTCACGAGGGTTGCATTCAGGTTCGTACCTGCCGCGGCGGCAATGCGTCCTGCGGGCAGCAGGCCCGACTGCATGGCCGATTGAAACTGCTCGGCCTGGATCGGGTTCCGGGCCAGGGCGTGGGCGATGCGCTCGAAAACTTGATGGGCGGTGGATTCCCCGGGCCGCAGGTATTTTTCAGCCAGCACGAGACGACAGCCTGGCTGTGGCAGCAAGGCTTCCAATGGCAACCCGCCTGCCAGCCGGTCCTCAATGGGCTCACGTTTCATACTGCATCGTGAACGGCGTCGGCTAGTCGACATTGATCCGGCTCAATCGGCCGACTGACCGTGCGAGCAGGTCGAAATCGGTGGCGCACCGTTATGATCCGCCCCATGTCCCCTGCCTATTCCCCTTCCATTCAGTCCGCGCAGCATGCCCACTGGGCTGTTCGCATGCTGATGCTGACAGGCCTGGGCAGCCTGCTTGCGCTCGCTGTCGCCCTGATCGCTCAGCATGCGTTTGGCGTGGAGCCCTGTGCCTGGTGCGTGGTCCAGCGGATAGCCGTCATCCTGATCGCCTTGGTGTCGATCGCTGCCGTGTTGCTGGCGCGTGTGCTGCCGCGCGCTGCCCCGGCGGTGAGCGCTGTGCTCGTGGCTGCGCTGTCAGTCGGCGGTGGCGTGGCCGCCTGGCACCAGCACACCGTTGCGGCCAAACAGCTGTCCTGTGCATTCACCTGGGCCGACCGAACCCTGATGACCCTGCAACTTGATGCAATCTGGCCGGCGCTCTTTCGTGTGGGGGCAACCTGCGCCGATGCCGCACAGTCCACTTTGCTGGGGCTACCCTTCGAGGCCTGGAGTGGTGTGTGGTTCGTGCTGTGCGCCCTCGCTGCACTGGCTGCGTTGCATCGTCTGACACTGCGTCCGCGCCGTTTGTTCCGCTGACCCGCACGCTGTCGTTCCAATGCCGACACGGGCCGCTGATGGGCTGGGCATCACCCGATCGGGCGGGTAATATCGCTCCGCTTGACTGCTGTGTTGCACCGCGAACGCGGGCGCTTCAGCCCGTTCGCTCCCATTCCAAGTGACCCTGACCAGGAGTGTCCCGATGAAAAATGTATTGATCGCAGCTGCGCTGGCTCTTTTTGCCGCCTCGGCTCATGCTGACCACGGCAGCTGCGCAGAGCACGCCAAAGACAAAAAGCTGTCTGGCGCAGCCAAGAACAGCTTCATGAAGAAGTGCGAGCGCGACGCTTCGTCGGCCTGCAAGCTGTCCGCGGATGAGAAAAAATTGAACGGCGCTGCACGCAACAGCCACGTCAAGAAGTGCACCCGTGAAGCGGTGAATGGCTGATGCCTTGAACCCGGATGCGGCCGAGCTGGCCGCATCGCTGAACGCTGCGAGCGACATGTTCGCCTCGATGGGGTTCAGCCGACTGCTCGACGCCGATCGCAAGGCGGGCGTCGTCCGACTGGAATTCGATGCGCTGCCCAGGTTCTGCCATTCGAATGGGCAGATTGTGCAGGGCGGTTTCGTGACCGCGTGGCTGGATTCGAGCATGGCGCAGGCTGCCCGCTTACACGCGGGGCGGCCAGTGGGGGTCGCCAGCCTGGAGGTGAAAGTCAGTTTTCTTCGCCGCGTGGGTCCGGGCAAGGTGGTCGCAGAAGGCCGGGTGACCCGCATGGGTCGCCGCGTGGCCTTTCTCGATGCCAGTTTGTTCGATGCGGTGTCGGGCGTGCTGTTGGCCACAGCGTCTTCAAGCGCCCTGATCGAAGACGTCTGATCGCGCACTCACCCGTCCATGCCGGGTGCTTCGTCAGACGCTCGGATCCCCTCGCCGACCTGTCCCGCGCGGGCCCCGCTCAACTTGGCAGGCACACACCGGCACGATCTCGCCCTCTTCGGTGAGCGTTTGCAAGGTCACCGTAAAGCCCCACAGCTGTGCCAGGTGTCGAACGACAGTTTCGCTATCGCCTGACAGCGGCCGGCGCTTGTGCTGGAAATGATGCAGCGCCAGGGAGCGATCACCTTCCAGATCCACGCTCACGACTTGAATGTTCGGTTCGCGCTCGGCCAGCGAATACTGCCTGGACAGCGTCTCGCGGACGGTGCGATAGCCGGCATCATCATGAATCGCACCGATGCGCCGGCTCATGTCGGTGTCATCGTCGATCAGGCAGAACAAGCGAAAGTCCCGGATCAGCTTGGGTGACAAGTATTGGGCGACGAAGCTCTCGTCCTTGAAGTGGCGCATCGCGAAATCCAGGGTGCTGCGCCAGTCAGTGCCTGCAATGTCCGGAAACCAGCGACGGTCCTCGTCGGTGGGCGACTCGCAGATGCGTCGAATATCCCGGAACATGGCAAACCCCAGCGCATAGGGATTGATGCCTGCGAAACGTTCGCTGTTGAACGCTGGTTGCGTCAGCACGTTGGCATGGGATGACAACACCTCCAGCATCAAGGCATCGCCAACCAGTCCTTCGTCATACATCGTTTGCAGTATGGTGTAGTGCCAGAAGGTGGCCCAGCCTTCATTCATCACCTGCGTCTGACGCTGCGGATAAAAGTACTGGGCGGTTTTTCTGACGATGCGCACCAGTTCTCGCTGCCAGGGCTCAAGCAGTGGCGCATGCTTCTCGATGAAGTAAAGGATGTTCTCCTGTGGCTCGCGCGGAAAGGTGAGCGGTGAATCATCGCCTTTGGCGCGCATCGAACGCGGCAGCGTACGCCACAGATCGTTGACCTGTTGCTGCTGATAGATCTCGCGCTCCTTCAGGCGTGCCTGCTCCTGTGCCAGTGATCGACGACTGGGCCGCTTATAGCGGTCGACCCCCAGATTGGCGAGCGCATGGCAGGCATCTAGGATGCGCTCGACTGCGGCCTCACCGTGGCGCTGCTCACACTCGGCGACATAGCGCTTGGCAAAGACCAGGTAATCAATGATCGAATCGGCGTGGGTCCAGGTTCGAAAGAGATAGTTGCCTTTGAAGAACGAGTTGTGTCCGTAGCACGCATGAGCAATCACCAGTGCCTGCATCGGCAGCGTGTTTTCCTCCATGAGGTACGCGATGCACGGATTCGAGTTGATGACGATCTCGTAGGCCAGGCCCATGTGGCCGCGCTTGTATGTTTGCTCGGTTGCGAGATAGTGCTTGCCATAGGACCAGTGCGTATAGCCCACAGGCATGCCATGTGAGGCATAGGCATCCATCATTTGCTCGGCGCTGATCACCTCGATCTGATTGGGGTAGGTGTCGAGGCCGAAGTTGGCAGCGATCCGACCGATCTCGCGGTCGTATTGGGTCAGCAGATCGAAGGTCCATTCAGAACCTGCGGGTAACGCCCGCTTTCCCGATCGAGCCGATGCATCGGGAAGTGCATTCGATGACGGTTGATCCGGCAGTGTGTTCATGCAGCCTTCAGCTCCTTGCGCAGGAACAGCTCGCGCAATACGGGGTATACGTCGGCCTGATTCAGAATCCGCCCCATGGCCAGATTGCGGGAGACGGCACGAGCTGATTCGAAGTGCTCCCATAAGGCCTGCGGATGTTTGGCATCGACTTCCACATAGCAGTAGTACTGGACTCTTGGCAGCAGCTCTTGCAGCAGCAATGCATGGCAGCGTGGGCAATCGCTGTCCCAGTTGTCGCCATCCGATGCCTGCGCCACGTAGCTGTTCCACAGCTCGCTCGGATAGCGCTCCTTCATGATGTTCAGCGTGAGCTCCAACGCACTGGAGACCACGGTGCCCCCTGATTCACGCGAATGAAAAAACCCCTCCTCATCCACCTCAGCCGCCACGCTGTGGTGGCGGATGAAAACCAGCTCGATGCGCTCGTAATGGCGAGTCAGAAAGAGATGCAAGAGGATGAAAAATCGCTTGGCCAGGTCCTTTCGGTGCTCATCCATGGAGCCCGATACATCCATCAGGCAAAACATCACGGCCTGCGAAATGGGTTGAGGCTGGGGCACCCGATTGTTGTAGCGCAAATCGAATTCATCGATGAAGGGCACGCGGCTCATGCGCGCCAGGATGCGTGTGCGCTCGGCCATGAGTGGCGCCAGTTCCGGCGAGTCGTCCGGCAGTGAGGCGGTGTGTTCGGCGCGGGTATCGCGCGCAGGGTTGCCTACAGGCATCGACGCACTGGCGTGGTGACGGACACGCGCAATCTGTTCGTCGATCTGTGCCAGCTGCTGCCGGTAGGGTGCGCCCAGCGCAATGCGACGCGCCAGCGATTCGCGCATCGTGCGCGTCATCGACAGGTTGACAGGCGTGCCGTCGCTGCGATATCCGCCGCGGCGCAGGCGAGACTGCGGGATCTGGGCAAGCTGGGTCTTAATCAGATCAGGCAGGGCCATTTCCTCGAAAAAGAACTCCAAAAATGCTTCCCGGCTCAGTGCAAACGTGAACGCGTCTTCGCTTTCACCCGAGTCACCGGCGCTGCCGCTGCCCCCGCCTGCTGACCCTGCGCGCTCACGCGCAATCCGATCGCCCGTCCCAAACTGCTCGTTGCCCGGCAAGACTCGTTCCTGACGACCACCGGCGCCCAGGCCGAAGCTGGGCTCTTTCAGTCCGCGGGCGGGAATGGTGATCTGCTCGCCCCGATCGGTGTCGGCAATCGTGCGCTGGGCGATTGCACGCGCCACGGCTTCGCGGACCTGGTTCTTGTAGCGCTTCAAAAAGCGCTGCTGATTGCCTGCGCTTTTCCTGCGCCCGTTGATTCGGCGGTCGATGATTTCGGACATGGTGACTCTCCGGGCCGGCTGGGTACGCGACTCAGGACGACTTGCGTACACGCAGGTACCACTCGACCAGCAGCCGCACCTGCTTGGGTGTGTAGCCCTTTTCGACCATGCGATCGACGAAGTTCTGGTGTTTGCGCTGCTCATCTGCCGACGCCTTGGCATTGAAGGACACCACCGGCAACAGGTCTTCGGTCGTCGAAAACATCTTCTTCTCGATCACTGCCCGCAGTTTTTCGTAACTGGTCCAGGACGGGTTGCTGCCGGCATGATTGGCCCGCGCGCGCAGCACGAAGTTCACGATCTCGTGGCGGAAGTCCTTCGGGTTCGCGATGCCCGCAGGCTTCTCGATTTTTTCCAGCTCATCGTTGAGCTGGTTCCGATCGAAGATCTCGCCAGTGTTGGGGTCCCTGAACTCCTGATCCTGAATCCAGAGGTCGGCGAAGCTGACGTAGCGATCGAAGATGTTTTGCCCGTACTCGGAGTACGACTCCAGATACGCTGTCTGGATCTCCTTGCCGATGAACTCGGCATACGGATGGGCAAGATGCTCCTTGATGAAGGCGAGGTATTTCTTTTCGGTCTCGGGAGCAAACTGTTCGCGTTCGATTTGCTGCTCCAGCATGTAGAGCAGATGTACCGGGTTGGCGGCGACTTCCCCGTGGTCGAAGTTGAAGACCTTGGAGAGCACTTTGTATGCGAACCGCGTCGACAGGCCGCTCATGCCTTCGTCCACCCCTGAGAAATCACGGTATTCCTGCAGAGACTTGGCCTTGGGGTCGACGTCCTTGAGATTTTCGCCGTCGTAGATGCG
>JBIKKG010000214.1:0-6304 GCA_044360485.1 Burkholderiaceae bacterium
CAGCGGCGTGCGTGGCGCAAACGTGATCACCATGCTGTCCACGGTACGGGCGGACAGAGCACCCAAGGCACGGACGACATCGCTAGGCTCGTAATGGATCAGGGAGTCCATGGCCACCACGTGATCGAAGTAGCCCAGCTCCTCATCGAGCATGTCGCCTGATCGGAAGTCGATGCGCGAGGGGTCGATGTCTGCAGGCAAGCGCTCGCGCGCCAGCTCGATCATGCGTGGCGACAGGTCAATGGCCAGCACCTCCGCACCGCGTCGGGCCAGCTCGACCGCCATCAGACCGGTGCCGCATCCGGCATCGAGAATACGGCGCCCTTCGAGGCTGGGCGGCAGCCACGAGAGCATGGTGGCACGCATGCGATCGCGACCTGCGCGCACGGTGGCGCGAATGCCGCTGACCGGCGCCGACGAAGTCAGCTTGGCCCAAGCGTCTGCCGCCGTGCGATCGAAGTAGTCCTCGATCTGGCTGCGTCGATCCTGATAGGGAACGTGGCTCATGACATGCGCCTCAATCGAAACCCAGCAGATCGAAAATGTCCCGGTCTTTCAGGGCCTCGGGGGCCAGCGGGTCGGTGCCTGCCCACAGCGACGCCGCCAGTCGCATGTATTCCTGCTGCACGGCCTCGAGTTCGGGCGACGGCTCCATCTCGAACAGCGTGGACTTCTTGAGTCGGCTGCGGCGGATCACATCCAGGTCGGGGAAGTGCGCCATGCGCTTCAATCCCACGCGGTCGTTGAAACGATCGATCTGATCGGTATCGCGGCTGCGGTTGGCAATCACCCCGCCCAGGCGCACGTTGTAGTTTTTCGCCTTCGCATTGATCGCCTGAACGATGCGGTTCATGGCGAAGATCGAATCGAAGTCGTTGGCCGTCACGATGAGCGCACGGTCGGCATGCTGCAGGGGCGCAGCGAAACCGCCGCACACCACATCACCGAGCACATCGAAGATCACCACATCGGTGTCCTCGAGCAGGTGGTGCTCCTTGAGCAGCTTCACCGTCTGGCCCACCACATACCCGCCACAGCCAGTACCGGCCGGCGGCCCGCCTGCTTCCACACACATCACGCCGTTGTAGCCTTCGAACACGAAGTCTTCCAGGCGCAATTCCTCGGGGTGGAAGTCGACCGACTCCAGCACATCGATCACCGTGGGCATGAGCTTCTTGGTGAGCGTGAAGGTCGAGTCGTGCTTGGGGTCGCACCCGATCTGCAGCACCCGCTTGCCGAGCTTGGAGAACGCGACTGACAAGTTTGATGACGTGGTGCTCTTGCCAATGCCCCCTTTGCCGTAAACCGCGAAGACCTTGGCGTTGCCGATCTTGACGTTCGGATCGAGCTGCACTTGCACGCTGCCCTCACCGTCTTTGCCGCGGGACGGGCGGCGGATTTCAGTGAATGGGACGGTCGCTGTATTCATGCTGAGGCTCCTTCATAGACGCCCTCGATACGATCTTCGAGTTCCTCGCTGGCGCGGCGAAGCGCATCGAGCATGTCGGAGTCGGGCGTCCAGTACTGGCGATCGGACGCTTCGAGCAGCCGGTTGGCTACCCGAGCCGAAGCCGTGGGATTCAATTTGGCAAGACGCTCGCGCATGCCTGGATCAAGCATGAAGGTCTGTGTGAGCTGCTGATAGACCCAGGGCTGAACCTGGCCTGTCGTGGCCGACCAGCCCATGGTGTTGGTGACATGCTGCTCGATCTGGCGCACGCCTTCGTAGCCATGCTCGAGCATGACTTCGTACCAGCGCGGATTGAGCATGCGGGTACGGGTTTCGAGTGCGACCTGCTCATCGAGGGTGCGCACAGCGCCCTCGCCGCGGGTCTGGTCACCAATGTAGACCGTCGGGGTGGCTCCGCCACGCGCACGCTTGACCGCCCCTGTGATGCCACCGAGCGTATCGAAGTAATTGTCGACTGTGGTCACACCCAGCTCTACGGAGTCCAGGTTCTGATAGGTGAGTTGGACATCGGCCAGCACACTTTGCAGCAAGGCGGACTGCTGAACGGCTACCCCGCTGCGTCCATACGCAAAGCCCTTGCGACGCGAGTAGGTCTCGGCCAGCTCGTCTTCTTCGCTCCAGCGGCTGCTCTCGACCAGATTGTTCACGTTCGAGCCATACGCGCCTTCGGCATTGCCATAAACGCGCAAGGCTGCGGTCTCGAGCGTGCAGCCGTGCTCACGCTGATATGCCAGCGCATGCTTGCGGATGAAATTGTGTGCTTCGGGTTCTTCTGCACTGGCAGCGAGCCACGCGGCTTCGGCCAGCAGTCGAATCTGAAGCGGCATGAGATCGCGAAAGATGCCCGAGATGGTGACCACCACATCGATGCGGGGGCGACCCAGTTCCTGCAGCGGAATCAGCGTGGCGCCGGCCATGCGCCCATAGCTGTCGAAACGCGGTTTGGCGCCGATCAGTGCCAATGCTTGGGCGAGCGGGCCACCCTCAGTTTTGAGGTTGTCACTCCCCCACAGCACCATCGCGATGGACTCGGGCAAGGGCGTGCCTTCAATCGTGCAACGCTCGATCAGGCGCTGCGCCTGGCGCGCACCATCGCGCATGGCAAAGGTGCTGGGGATGCGGAAGGGGTCAAAGCCGTGCAGGTTGCGACCCGTGGGCAGTACTGCGGGATTGCGCAGCAGGTCGCCGCCTGGGGCCGGCCGAATGAATCCGCCATCCAATGCATGCAGCAGGGCATCGACCTCGGTATCGCGTGCCAGCAGCCGATCGGTGTTGATCAGTTCACGCAGCCGCTCACGGTTGGTTTCATCCACAGGCCAACCTGACAGCGCCAGGACCCGCTCGGGTGTTTCACCCTGCACCAGCGCTTCGATGGCGGCCCGGTCGGCCGGCTGGCCATCGCCACAATCGGACATCGCGCAAAGCATTTCAATGCGCTGCTGCGGGCTGGCCGCCTGACCCGCAATATGCAGTCCGAAGGGCACGAGACTGTATTCGATCTCGAGCACACGCTGCGACAGCGCGAGGATGTGTGCCTGGGCATCGCCCTGCGGATGCGGCAACCAGGCCACCCCAGGCTCAGCGAGATTGAGCTCAACGGCCTGAGCATGAATCAGCGCAGCAAGCTCCGTGAGCCGCTCATGCGCGTGCGGGGCAACGGCGCGCCATTGGTCGATGCTGGCCTTGAGGTCAGCCAGGCCACTGTACAAGCCGGCCTGCGCAATGGGGGGCGTGAGATAACTGATCAGGGTCGCGCCTGAGCGGCGCTTGGCGATGGCGCCTTCTGAAGGATTGTTCGACGCGTAGAAGTACAGGTTCGGCAAGTCGGCGATCAGCCGCTCGGGCCAGCAGGCGCCCGACATGCCCGACTGCTTGCCCGGCATGAATTCCAGCGCGCCATGCGTACCGAAGTGCAACACGGCGTGGGCAGCGAAGTCTTCGCGCACATAGCGATAGAACGCCGAGAATGCATGCGTCGGTGCGAGACCTTTCTCGAAGAGCAGGCGCATCGGGTCGCCTTCGTAGCCAAAGGCCGGCTGCACGGCCACCAGCACATTGCCGAAGCGGCGTCCCAGCACGAAGATCGACTGACCGTTGCTCAGTTGCCGCCCGGGAGCCGGACCCCATTGCGCTTCGATTTCGTGCAGCCAGGGTTCGCGGCGCACATGGTCTTCAGCCGAAATCAGGGTATGCACATTGGCATCCGCCCCGTGCATCGCGGCGTTGCCGGTCAGAATCGATTCGCGCAAGGCGTCGACCGACTCGGGGACCTCAACGTCATAGCCGCGCGCCTGCATGGCGACCAGCGTGTTGTAGAGCGAGGGAAATACGGCCAGAAACGCTGCCGAGCCGATGTTGCCGGCATTGGGCGGGAAGTTGAACAACACGACGGCCACTTTGCGCTGCGCGCACTCGGCACGGCGCAAGTCCACCAGACGAGCCACTCGCGCAGCCAGCGTCGTGGCGCGCTCTGGGCAAGACGCCATGTCCTGAGTCGTGTCGGCAGCACTGAAGGTGCAGCCATGGTGACAACCGGTGCACTGCACACCAGGCGCACCTGGTCGGCCGCCAAAGACGATCGGACTGGTGGCGCCATCCAGCTCAGGAATGGCCACCATGATGGTGCTCTCGACCGGCGACAGTCCACGGCCCGAACCGCCCCATTGGTCCAGCGTCTGAAACTCGACTGGGTGCGCTGCGATGTAGGGCACATCGAGGCCAGCCAGCACCTCCTCGGCCGCCTTCGCGTCGTTGTACGCGGGACCGCCCACTAGAGAAAAGCCCGAGAGTGAAACCAGCGCGTCGATGGTGGCCGCGCCTTCTCGGGTGAAGAAGCGAGTGATCGCCGGGCGGGCATCGAGCCCGGCGGAAAATGCGGGGATGACGCGCAGACCGCGCGCTTCAAGCGCAGCGATCACACCGTCGTAATGGCCGGCGTTGCCGGCCAGCAGATAGGAGCGCAACAGCAGCAGGCCCACGGTACCGCGCGGCTCGACGCCGGGAGGCAGGCCCGGCAGCTGTTCGGCACGGTCGGACAGCCGTCCTTCCATGCGCGGGTGATACACGCCCACTTCCGGATATTCGACTGGTTCGCCTACCTTGGCCGCGCTGCGCAGCGTGCGCCGCGGTCCATCGGCGTAGCGATCGACCAGGAAGCGCACCATGTTGAAGACGTTTTCCTGCGAGCCGCCGAGCCAGTACTGCAGCGTCATAAAGTAGGCGCGAACGTCCTGCGCAGTGCCTGGAATGAATCGCAGCAGCTGCGGGATGCGGCGCAGCATCTTCATCTGGGCCGCGCCACCGGTGGCCGCCTTGTCTTTTTCGCCGCGCAACTTCTTCAACAGCGCAAGCGGACCCGATGCCGGCTTGGCCATGTCGAATCGACCCAGCCGGGTCAACTTGACCACTTCGGCGGCCGACATCGCGCAGACCATGGCGTCGCACTGTTCGCGACGCGCCTGAAGCGCTGGCAGGATCGGCAGGAAATGATCCTCGAGGAAGAGCATGGTGGCGATGACGATGTCGCCGGCCGCGATGTCTGCGAGGCAGCGCTCGAGCGCTGCCGGGTTCGAAGACCACTCCGAGGCCGCATGCAAGGTCAGCGTCAGGCTGGGCAGCACGCGCTTGAGCGCTGCCCGCGCGCGATCCGTGGCGCTCGCCAGGTGGGTGTCCATCGTCACGATGACGACGTTCACCGGGGCGTGCTCAGCGGCCGAAGTGCGACTTCGCATCGTAGAGCGTCTCCACGGTGATCAACGCCACACCACGTTCGAGCGCAAAACGCTCGGTATTGCGGCGGGCCTTGCCTCGCACAAAAAACGGGATCTTCTGCAGTTCCGCCCGCGCATCATCGGCCCAAGCCGCCACAACGATGCCCTGGTCGGGCGATGTTGCCGCGAGCGTCGCAGCCGACATCGAGGGCGCAGCAATGGTCTGGTGTTCGCTGCTCAACAGATCACTCATGCGCGCATCGGCGGGCAACTCTGTGAGGTGTTGTGGAGCAGCCGACTGTGCGACGACTGCCTGGCCAGCGTCGTTGGCAGGCTGGGTTTGCGCTGACGCTGCCGATTCGGCTGCATGCGAAGCACGTGCCGGAGCCGCTCCATGACCCAGATGGGACGCGGCTGCGCCGTCATGGAACTCGAAGTCACCCCGAAACATGGTCAGCAGATGCTCTTCGAGGCCCATCATCAGCGGATGCACCCAGGTGTCGAAGAGCACGCTCGCGCCTTCAAAACCCATTTGCGGCGAATAACGGGCCGGGAAATCCTGGACATGCACCGGCGCTGAAATCACGGCGCACGGAATGCCCAGGCGCTTGGCCATATGGCGCTCCATCTGCGTGCCCAATACGAGCTCGGGCTGCAGGGCCGCAACGCGCTCTTCCACGTCAAGGTAATCGTCGGTGATCAGTGCCTCGACGTCATACAACTTGGCCGCCTCGCGCACTTCGCGTGCGAACTCGCGGCTATACGTGCCCAGGCCCACAACGGTGAAGCCGAGTTCACGCGACGCCACGCGCGCTGCGGCAATCGCATGGGTGGCATCGCCGAATACGAAGACGCGCTTGCCCGTGAGGTAGGTTGAATCCACCGATTTGGCGTACCACTGTGCGCGCTTGCTGACGGCCAGCACGGGCTCGGGGTCCACGCCGGCGAGCGCGGCCAGCTCACGGATGAATTCAATCGTGGCGCCAGTGCCGATCGGGATCGTGCGCGTCATGGGCTGGCGCAGACTGCGCGACAGCCATTGCGCGGCTTGCATCGCGGTTTCCGGATAGAGCACGACATTGAAGTCGGCCTCGCCCAGACGGGTCAGGTCATCGGGGGTGGC
>JBIKKG010000035.1:0-20512 GCA_044360485.1 Burkholderiaceae bacterium
CAGGCGGCTTTCGCCAAGCAGCAGGACAGGATCGCGCATCTGCAGAAGTTCATCGATCGATTCAAGGCCAAGGCCAGTAAGGCCAAGCAGGCACAAAGCCGCGTCAAGGCGATCGAGCGCATGGAAAAAGTGGCGCCGATGCTGGCCACGGCCGACTTTGAATTTGCGTTCAAGGAGCCCGATCGGCTGCCCAACCCGATGCTCTCGATCACGGGTGCCGACTTCGGCTATGTGGTGGACGGCGCGCCGCGTGTGATCGTGCGCAAGGTCAGCCGCTCGGTGCTGGCGGGCCAGCGCATCGGCATTCTGGGCGCCAACGGGCAGGGCAAGTCGACGGTGGTCAAGACGATTGCTCGTGATCTGAATGCGCTGAGCGGCACCATTACCGAAGGCAAGGGCCTGACGATCGGGTATTTCGCGCAGCAGGAGCTCGATGTGCTGCGCCCGCAGGACACGCCGCTTGAGCACATGGTCCGCCTGGCACGCGAGGCGGGTGGTGCATCACGCGAGCCTTCCGGCGAGCAGGCGCTGCGCGGCTTTCTGGGCAGCTTCAATTTCGGCACCGACATGATCCGTCAGGCGGTGGGCACGATGAGTGGCGGCGAGAAGGCGCGCTTGGTATTGGCCATGATGGTCTGGCAACGGCCAAACCTGCTGCTGCTCGATGAGCCTACCAACCACCTGGACCTGGTCACGCGCGAGGCGCTGGCGATGGCGCTCAATCAGTTTGAAGGCACGCTGATGCTGGTGAGCCACGACAGGGCCTTGTTGCGAAGCGTGTGCGATGAGTTCTGGCTGATCGGGCGCGGAGCGCTTGCGCCCTTCGAGGGCGATCTGGACGATTACCAGACCTATCTGCTGGAAGAGTCCAAGCGCCTGCGTGAGGAGGCTCGCGATGCAGCAAGTGCCCGCCCGGTGGCAAGGGCAGCATGAGGCCAGACACTGAAGCTCAGGCGCTGGTTCGCGCCGAAAAACTCGCGCTGTCTTATCCCGGAGTGGCGGTTTTCAAGGATCTGTCGTTTGAGCTGCGGCCTGGCCTGACCCTGATCCGTGGCGGCGATGGGCGTGGCAAGACCGGACTGCTGCAGATCCTGGCGGGTGTGCGCACGCCGGCTGCGGGGGTGCTGCATCGGATGGCTCAGTCGGTGCTGTGGGTGGACCCGACTGATGATCGCGATGAGAACGTGATTGCCGAGCACTGGTTGCAGGCTCGGCGCGCCGAGTTTGATGACTGGGATGCGCAGGCAGAGCGCGGGTGCATCGAAGATTTTGCATTGGCCGAGCATCTGCACAAGTCGCTGTTCATGCTGTCGAGTGGCACGCGTCGAAAACTGGGGCTCGCTGCTGCGTTTGCCAGCGGCGCTCATCTGGTGTTGCTCGATATGCCGTGTGCGGCGCTGGATACACGATCGTGTGAGGCGCTGGTGGGGCGCTTGGGTGAGATGGCGCATCGGGCTGCGCAGTCGGGGCAGGCCTGGGTGATCGCCGACTATGAGTTGCCCGAGGGGCTGATGCCCGAGTTGTTGTCCGGGGTCATTGACCTGGGTGATTGAGGGACGTCGGGCAAACCTGTCTTCCGAGGAACTCAGTGCACAGCGATGGTCCCGCCCAGTCAACTTGTCGTGGGCATGAGGAATCGACTGATGAGACGGATTGACTCAGTCGGCCTCCACTTCGGTTATGGTCGAGTGTTCTCAATGTATAGCACTATGTGCTATGCTTGTGCACAGTGAAGAAGCGCGTATTCAAGCTCAAAACCTTTGCTCGCTGGGCGAAAAAAATTTTGTCTGACGAGCAACTGTGCGACTCCGCTCAGGAGATCCTGAGCGGCCAGTATGAGGTCGATCTTGGCGCCGGATTGTGTAAAAAGCGCATTGCTGTTCACGGACAAGGCAAGAGCGGTGCGACACGCACGTTGGTGGCCAAGGAAAGCGTTCATGGCGTCTTCTTCATTGCAGGGCGACAGAAGAGCGATCCAGGCACCGACTTCTCGGATGCCAACGT
This sequence comes from Burkholderiaceae bacterium, assembly GCA_044360485.1. Lineage (GTDB taxonomy): Bacteria > Pseudomonadota > Gammaproteobacteria > Burkholderiales > Burkholderiaceae_E > UBA4615. The sequence continues at coordinate 2,005 of JBIKKG010000035.1, forward strand.
TGCCCAGGCGCAGCTCATTGGCGAGGCCTTGCAAAAGGCCAGTGCCAAGAAGCTGAATGCATTAATCGAAGAGAGTGTTCTGAAGGAGATCTGCCATGGCCACCAGGAAAACTGATCGTATCTCTGCAGAGATGGTCGAGATGGCCCTCCTGCTGAACAAGCACGAGTTGCTTTGTGCTCATGATCTGGGCCGTATCAGGGCGCTGTCCTCACCGCCCCCGGCCTACACGCCCGAGCGTGTGGCTCAGATCCGGATCAAGAAAGCGAAAATGAGCCAATCGGTCTTCGCCGGTTTCCTCAATGTGACCACGTCGACCGTGCAGAAGTGGGAGTCTCCCGCGTCCGGAAAACATCCCGGTGGCGCCGCGGCCAAGTTGCTGCAGATCATCGAGAAGAAAGGGATCGAGGCGATCGCGGTCTGATCATTTGAGGGCTTGCTGGTCGTATCGCGGGGCAGTGCCTGATGGGTCGTTGCGTTTGCAGCGCGCCACTCAGGACAACTCGGCCCGCACGATGCGCGCCCCGTCGGCCAGCGCCTTGAGCTTGCCGAAGGCCACCTCGCGCGGCAGGTACTTCATGCCGCAATCGGGTGCAGGGATGAGATTTTCGGCGGGCACGTATTTCAGGCCCGCGCGAATGCGTGCCGCCACCGTCTCGGGTGTCTCGATCGAGTGGTCGCCCAGATCGAGCACACCCAGCATGATCTTCTTGCCGGCGAGGTCGCTGAGCACGCCCAGGTCCAGTCTGGGCTGCGCCGCTTCGATCGAGATCTGTCGGGCACGGCTGTCGGCCAGACCCGGCAAGAAGGAATAGCCGGTGGGCTTTTGCCCAGGGACCACGGCGGCATAGCCGAAGCACAGGTGCACCACGGTGGGCACGGTGATGCCTTCGAGCGCACGATTGATGACGCGCACGGCATAGCGCTTGGCAGCTTCCGGGTCGTTGCGCAACCAGGGCTCATCGAGTTGAATGACATCGGCGCCGGCGGCCTGCAGATCGAGTGCTTCGGCATTGACGGCGACGGCGAAGTCCATCGCCATCTCCTCATCGTCTTTGTAGAACTCGTTCTTGGCCTGCTGCGCCATCGTGAAGGGGCCGGGCAGCGTGATCTTGGCGGCGAAGGCGGTATTGCGACGCAGGAACTCCATATCGCGCCGCTCCACCGGCTCGGTGCGGCGCAACCGCGCCACCACGCGTGGCACCAGGGTCTCGGAGCCGGCGCGCGAGCGGATTACGCCGGGCTTGTCGTTGTCCATGCCTTCGAGCGCGGTGGCAAAGCGGTTGGAGTAGCTCTCGCGGCGCATTTCACCGTCGGTGATGATGTCGATGCCGGCGCGCTCCATGTCGCGAATGGCCAGCAGGGTTGCATCGTCCTGGGCCTGTTCGAGAAACTCGGGCGCCACGCGCCACAGTTCCCTGACCCGCGTGCGCGGCACCATCTTCGAGAGCATCTCGCGGTTGATGAGCCAATCGGGCTGCGGGTAACTGCCTACGACCGTGGTGGGCAGCAGATGGCTGGGCATGGGCATGTGGGTCTCCTTGAGTCTTTGGCTCAGACCATACCAGCATAGTGCCTGCCGAAGTGCGTCGCTCTGGCAAAGCGGGCTTGATATGCTTAGCCGAATCTTCTGTGCCCTTCTGAATACAAGGACCCCTCAATATGAATGACGACCCGCGCTGCTGTGGCAGTGGCACCTGCATCATCGATCTGGAGGGCCGCTGCTGGTGTGGCCAACAATGGGATGGCGAAAAGATGTGCCAGACCCCGTTGAACCATCAAGTTGCAGTGGAGCCTGCTGATGAGGTTCACGTCCAATCCGTGCCTGATGCACACACCCGTTGACTTCCATGAAAGGCGAGCGTTGCCGTCATCAGCGAAGGCCGGTGGCGTGGCGCTAGTAACGCGATGATGCACCCGTTTTTTCGGCGGACCATTTGGGTCGCGTGCCTGCTGGCAAACAGCACTGCGCTGGCTCAGCCTGCTGTTTCCTCAGAGCGCTACACCCCCATCACTGCCAGCGCTGACGGCATCGGTAAGCGCTACATGGGGCGCGAGATCTCGGCAGTGATGGGCTGGCAGGGTGCCGCCTGGCTCGAGCGCGCAGAGCGTGAGCGCGAAGAGCGCACCGACCTGTTGCTGGCCGCACTCCCACTGCAGGCTGGCATGGTGGTGGCCGACATCGGCGCCGGCACGGGTTACCTGGCGCGGCGAATGGCGCAAGCAGTGATGCCGGGCGGCAAAGTGTGGGCTGTTGATCTGCAGCCGGAGATGATCCGTCTGCTGCAGGCGGGTGCTGCGCGCAGCGGGCTGACGCAGATCGAGGCGCGGCTCAGCACCGTTGACGACGTCAGGCTGCCTGCGTCGTCGGTCGATCTGGCGATCATGGTCGACGTCTACCACGAGCTGTCCTACCCGTACGAGATCATGGCCAGCATCATGAAGGCCCTCAAGCCGGGCGGCCGTATTGTTTTCGTCGAGTACAAGGCCGAGGACCCGGCCGTGCCCATCAAGCCGCTGCACAAGATGAGCGAGGCGCAGATCAAGCGCGAGGCCGCGGTCTTTCCCCTGGACTGGGAGCGCACGGTGAGCACCCTGCCCTGGCAACATGTTGTGGTGTTTCGCAAGCGAGACTGATTCATTCATGAGTCCGCATCGATGCGGACTCAGACCTTCTATCCGCTTAGGGCTGCGGATTGACCATCGCATCGATATTGCGCGTGTCATGCAGCAGGCGCACGACATCGATCCCGTCGTCAGCGATGAAGTCCTCGATCTCTCACGTGTTGGTCTGCGCGAATGGCCGACGCGTCACCCGTGACATTCAGCCCTCGCCGGTCCGTTCGTCCGCCGAGCACGGGCCTTACTTTTGATCGCCTCGGCCTCCCAGGGTGGGCTCGACCCGCTGGCCAACCCCTGGCGCACATCGCTGCGCAACTGCGCGAGGCAGGCCTCCCGCAGTTGATCCTGTTTGTCCATCAGGCGAAGCGCCTCGCGAACCACCTCGCTCGCCGACGTGTCGAGACCCGATGCGACCTTCGAGCCGACGAATTCCTCAAGCTGGGGCGGCAGGTCTGAGCATCGAAGTGATCGACGCTGGGCAAGGGCGCGCGGGTGTGGGATGCGAGGGTGGCCGCGCACAAAAAGTGTCGGATTCCTTTACATCCAAGCCGTCCTCTGAAACGCCGCTTCAGCGGCAGCTTGTTGATGTGTGTCAGAAGTCACGAATGCATTGTGAGCCATATCACAGGTCTCGACTTCAGGCTGAGCTGGCCCAGGTCGTGCTTTGTCTGTAGCAGGAACCTACAAATTCCTTCAAGAACCTGCAATTTTCTTCACTACCTAAACGTTCGAAGCATCTTTTCGACAGGAGTAGCAACATGAAGTTTTATCAGAAATGTGCGGCTGCGGCCGCCCTCGTGGCGCTGAGCGGCGCTGCGCAGGCAGCGCTGATCGATCGTGGCGGCGGTGCCATCTACGACAGCACGCGGAACATCACGTGGCTGGCCAACATGAACTACGCCTTCACGAGTGGCTACGTCGCCATCATACCCACCCCCTCAGGTGGTGGCGTGAGCTCTGACGGCAAGATGACCTGGCAAGCTGCCAAGGACTGGGCCGACCAGCTGTCGTTTGGCGGCTACACCGACTGGCGACTGCCCACCGTGATCCAAACGGACGGCACTTGCTCCGAAAGTGCTTCTGTGGGAGCCCCAACTGGTACTGTTAACTATGGCAATAACTGCGTGGGCGGCGAGTTGAATGGCTTGTTCATTACCGACCTGGGCCTGCCTAACCCTAACACCCCCCCCGACACCCCAACCCAGATTGCCAATTACGCGCTGTTCAGCAACGTGCAGTTAAACAGCGCCTACTGGACCGGTACGGCAGCCTCCTGGGATCCGGGTCGCGCGTGGGACGTCAGCGGAGCCGCCTACACGGGATCGGATCCTGTGACCACGCGGTTCTTTGCCGTGGCTGTGCGCGACGGTGATGTGCCGGAGCCGCCGACGCTGGCGTTGGCACTGTTGGCGCTGGGCGCGACGGTGGTGGCGCGCAAAAGGCAGTCACGTTGAGGCTTCGGCGCTTCGAGCCCTTGGACCCTTTCGGGGGTTTGGGGGCCGAGCCCCTGGACGGGCGCGGCCTGTAAGGCGCGCCCCCCACTGCGAATTTTTTTTGCATCGGTCACGGCCGGCTTCTTGAGGTGCTGGCAGTTCGTCAAGCTTGATTCGTTGGGTGCACAAAGAGTGAGCTTGTAGGCTGTCTGGCGCGAATGGGCCGTGCAGCACTGGGTCCTGGTGAGCATGGGCAGCACGAAGGGTTGCGACCGTACCCGATGGCACCCATCGGATCTTCGAGCCGATTGAAAGCAACGCACTGCGATTGCAAGGGACTTCCCGCAACGCAGGGAGCACCCCCCAGGGTGGGCTCGACCCGCTGGCCAACCCCTGGCGCACATCGCTGCGCAACTGCTCGAGCTTGGTCTCCCGCAGTCGATCTTTGACTTACTGCGTAAGTCAACTTATGGTGACCGACCAATCTTTAGTCTGGAAATCAACATGTCGACACTACTCGTCTCCTCGAAAGGCCAGATCGTGCTCCCAGCCGAAATGCGGCGTCGACTCGGTATGGGCGCGGGCGCGAGGATCGAGGTGCGCGAAGAGTCGGACGGGCTGAAGCTGCGCGTCGTCCGTTCGGTCGCGACGGCCGACATGACCAACATGGCGGGTATGGTCAAGGCGCCATCTCGTGGTGTTCCTCGTAGCCTGGCGGATTTCGATCCCGCATCGCTGCTGACTCGTTCGCGGCGGGGTAGATCATGAGGGCCCTGGATACGAATGTTTTGGTGCGATTCTTTGTCGATGATGCCGACGATGCACAGGCTGTCAAACAAAGGCCGGCGGCCGTCGCAGCGCTCGCCGAACGATCGTTTGTCTCTGTGACCGTGTTGCTTGAACTGGAGTGGGTCATGCGGGGGTTCTACGAACTTCCAGCCAAGGATGTTTCTCGTGTACTGCGTGCACTGACCAGCATTGAACACATCACACTCGACGATCGCGACGCGGTTCTGGTGGCGCTCGACGCATTCGACAAGGGGCTCAATTTCGCTGACGCGCTGCACCTTGCGCGTAGCTCCCGAGCTTCAGGATTCGCGACATTTGACCAAAGACTATCGAGGCGGGCAAAAGCCTTCGCGCTGACGCCGAAGGTGGAGTTGCTTGGCTGAAGCGATTTCTGAACCGTCAGACGTTGAACCTGAAGTGCAGCACATCCCCGTCGTGCACCACATAGTCCTTGCCTTCCAGTCGCATCTTGCCTTTCTCTTTCGCGCCCGACTCGCCCTTGCAGGCGATGAAGTCGTTGTAGGCGATGGTCTCAGCGCGGATGAAGCCCTTCTCGAAGTCGGTGTGGATGACGGCAGCCGCCTGCGGTGCGGTGGCGCCGACGCGAACCGTCCAGGCGCGGACTTCCTTGGGGCCGCAGGTGAAGTAGGTCTGCAGACCGAGCAGGGTGTAGGCCGCGCGGATCACGCGGTTGAGGCCCGGTTCGGTCATGCCCATGTCGGCCAGAAAGACCGCCTTGTCCTCGTCTTCCATGTCGCCCATCTCGGCCTCGATCGCAGCACACACCGGCACGACCACTGATTTTTCAGCCAGCGCCATGTTGCGCACTGCATCGAGATGCGGATTGTTCTCGAAGCCGTCGTCGCGCACGTTGGCGACATACATGGTCGGCTTGGCGGTGATCAGGCACAGCGGCTTGATCAGGGCGCGATCGTCCGCATCGAAATCGATCGAACGCACCGGCCGTGCTTCATTGAGTACCGCGAGGCACTTCTCGAGCAGGGGCAGCATGCGCGCGGCTTCCTTGTCGCCGCCTGAGCGCGCCTGCTTGGTGTACTTCGAATGCGCCTTCTCGACGCTGGCCATGTCGGCCAACGCCAGTTCGGTGTTGATGATTTCGATGTCGGAGAGCGGGTCGACCTTGCCCGAGACATGGACCACGTTCTCGTCGACGAAACAGCGCACCACATGCACGATCGCATCGGTCTCGCGGATATTGGCCAGGAACTGGTTGCCCAGACCTTCGCCTTTGGAGGCACCGGCCACCAGGCCGGCAATGTCGACAAATTCGACCGCGGCCGGCAGGACCCGCTCGGGCTTGGCGATGGCTGCAAGCTGCGCCAGGCGCGGGTCGGGCACCTCGACGATGCCCACATTCGGCTCGATGGTGCAGAAGGGGTAGTTTTCGGCTGCGATGCCGGCCTTGGTGAGTGCGTTGAAGAGCGTGGACTTGCCGACGTTGGGCAGACCGACGATGCCGCATTGCAAAGACATGTGAACTCCAGGTTTACTTCGGCAAACGGGTGAGGCCCAGCGCGACCGCCTCGACGTATTTCACTTCGAGTTGATCGCCGATGGCCACCCCCTTCAGGCTCGCGGGATCGTGGACCTGGATGTCGGTGACATTGCCCTTCGGGCCGCGCAGGGACAGCACCTGCTTCTTGCGATCGATGGCCCAGACGTTGGCGACGACCGTGGTCATGCGGGCAGCGGCGGCACTTGCGCCAGCTTCGCCACCGGTGCTGGCCACGCCTTCGCGCACAGCACTTTCGCGAATGCCATCGCCGCCCTTGCGCAGCGATACCGTGGCAGCTTCGCTGACTTTGGCGCTGACCTTGTCGCCCACCTGGATCGCATCAAGATTGCTGACGCTGTCTTTCGCGATGACCGTGAGCGTGCGACCACGCGGGCCGCGCAGCACGAGGGTCCGCGTGGCATCGTCCTTGGATTCCACCACGGCCGCGACCGTGACGACGCGTGCGACCGCGAGCTTGTTGTCGGTGCTGGCTGCGGCTTTGGTCACCGAGGCTGCGGGCGGCGCGGCGGCCGTCTGGGCATGGCCCTCGGACCAGGGCAGGCCAGCGGTGAGCAGGGCGGACAGCACACATGCTGTCCGCAGCATCAGGGGGCGATGGACGCGTTGCATATCGGAAATGAGGGTTTGAGGCCGGTGAGTGTACGACGAGAGCGTTGTGCTCGCGCCCCGTTGCGGTGTGCGTGGTGAGCCATCGGTGGTCAGGCAGCGGTGGCGAGTGTGCCGTTGCAGTCGCTTGCACCTATCGGTCCTTGCTCGAGCTCAAGAGCCCGGCTGCAAGCGCCGCACCGGCGCACCCGAGCACCGGGGGAGACAGATCGGGTGTGCGTCCGGGCGTGAATGTCTGCAACCATTCGAGTGTGCCCAGCAGCACCGGCGACAGGGCGACCCACAGCCACATCGGGCCACCCACGACCCGACCTGCCGCAGCAAAGGTCATCCCGAACCACACGAAAAAAGCCGCTGTCTGCATGCCCAGGATGGCGTTGCCGTGCAGCACCAGCAAACGCCAGCTGAACTCGCGCGCAGGCCCTGTGCCCGGACGCAGCTCGAACATCAGCACGGCAGCCAATGCGGCGATCAGGATGAGCACGCCGCGCAAGCGGACCCCCAGGCCCGACAAGCCGATTGCCAGCAGGCCGGCAAACGGCAAGGCCCACCAGGCGGTATAGCCCAGCGCAGGCCGTGCGACCACCAGACTGGCCACGAGCGCACCGCCCGTGGCCAGGGTGATAGCCATGGCCGCCGGCCATCGCGCCTGCCAGGGGAGCGTGAGCCCAAGCGCAAGGGCCAGGAACTGTGTCGCGTCACGGGCGAGTGAAGCGGGCTGCGGCACCGTGAAGGCTCCCATCATGGACGCCATTTCGACGGCTCGCGCCCGTGCAGCATGCAGATCCAGCCGTGGCAGCCAGGGCGCGCTGCGCGCAGCCAGCCAGGCGAGTGCGGCCAGTGCCACCACAGCGAGCATGCGCTGCTGGCGCGCAGTAGGCGCGAGCGTGCCCGCCACGCGCGGCCACAGCGGCGCAAGGTAGAGGGCACACAGCCAGCCGGTTGCAGCCCCTAGCGTGTTGTTGATCAGGTCCATCCCCGATGACACCCGGCCACCCATGCAGGCCTGCGCAGCCTCCATCGAAAAGGACAGCAGGGCGCACAGGGCCACGGCGTTCACACCTGCCCGCAGTTGCGCGCTCAGTCGTGCGCTTCCTGAACGCTTGCCCCAGGCTAATCCGAGCGCCCCGCCCAGCAGCAGGTAGGCGAACACATTGCCGATCAGGTCTGAGCCAGACACTCGCACGGACTCGCGCAGCAGCCCGGACAGAGCCTGACTGCAGTCGATCCGTCCAGGGCGCGCCAGGCTCGCATAGACGATGCCTGCCGCGATCACGACGATGGCGAGGTCGATGCGATGCCATCGACCTGTGTGCTTGCCGTGCGCGCGCCTCATGCCTCGAGTGGCTCCAGCCTGGAGGGGTCGGGGTGCCGGATGAACCCGGCGAGGTCATCGACCATCGCTTCGCATTCGGCCATGGCCTGGCGCCACAGGCGAATGCGGCGGTCGTGGTCCAGGCCATGCACATGAAAATCGTGACGATCAGGCAGCTTCCCGCCAGGCAGCCTGGCGAGCAACTCGGGCGAGGGCACCGCGAGCACCATGTGACTGAGCGCGGCTGGAGCGCCGCGATGCGCCGCGCGCCGCCAGGGCAGGGATTTGTCGAGCCAGCCCGCGGTGAGGTACGGGGCAAAGTGCGGATACAGCACCAGCCCGCCCAGACGGCTCCAGTTGAACAGCAGGTGATAGTCGATCAGCCCGCCATCCCAGTACTGCCCTGAGGGTGCATCGGCAGGATTGATCACGGCCTGCGCCACGATCGGAATGCTCCCGGAGGCGAGGAGTGCCTGGGCGGCATTGCGTGCATGCAGGGGCACGTGCAGGGTGTCGAATGGATCTGCGGGCTCGATGAGCGCTTGCAGCCCCGCCCCTGAATGGCTGTAAGGCGTGCCGGCACCGCCTGGATGCTCGAACACGACCCGCTGCAGATGCGCCCCGAGCCGATGCCGTGCGACCAGGTTGGCGAGCGCAGGGCGGATGAAGTCGCGCTTGCGCGCATGATGCGCGAGCGCACCACGCGCCCGGGCGGTGATGACCGCAAGGGTATGGCCCCGCGACGCTGCGTCGAGGTATGCGGGCACCGGGCCGAGCATGGCATCGACCACCTGCGCGCAGGCCTGCGAGACCTCGTGCGCCGGAGGTTTCAGGCGATAGCGTTGGCATTCGAGATAGGCTTCGCCCAGCCGGCGCGTCGCCGCAGGACCGTCGGGATGCACTGCGGCGGCCATCCGCCAGGCGCCGATGGATGCGCCGGCCAGCAGGCGCGGGCGTTCGGCTTGCGCCAACCATTCGCTGAACAGCCAGGTGTCCAGGTGCAGGAACGCCAAGCCTTTCGGTCCCCCTGCAGCAGCCGCCACACCCGCCACATCCTGCGGCTGCAGTCCGTGCCGGGCAATGTGGGTGCGCGCAGCAGGCCCCGCGAGCAGCCGCAGCGCGCGGGCGACGCGCATCACGCAGCCAGGGCGATGCGTGCGTGCCCCATGGTGGTTGTCATGGCGTGCGCGCTTGGGTATGCAGGCGCTGACCTGCGCGTTCGAAGTGACCCTGGGTCAACGCGGGCACCTGATCGAGCGCAAGCGCCATGCGGGTGTCGATCGCTTCCTGCTCAACTCGCGAGGGTCTGGCCAGTACGAAGTCGATGACTTCACGACCCGGGTACAGATCGCGCGGATGCCCGATGCCGATGCGCAACCGCCAGTACTGAGGCCCGCCCATCGCAGCGGAAATGTCCTTGAGCCCGTTGTGCCCGCCGCTGCCGCCACCCAGTTTCAGGCGGATCGTGCCAGGGGGGAGGTCGAGTTCGTCGTGGGCGACGAGTATCTCGGCCGGGCTGATGCGATAAAAACGCGCAAGCGATGACACCGACTGACCCGAGCGGTTCATGTAGGTGGTGGGTTTGAGCAGCCAGACATCGGCGCTGCCGATCTGGGCACGCGCCACATCGCCGTGAAACCGTGACTCACTGCGCCAGGTGGCGCCGTGTGCCCGCGCGATGAGGTCGACAAACCAGAAGCCGGCGTTATGCCGGTCGGTGTCGTGTTCGGAGCCCGGGTTGCCCAGGCCTGCGATCAGCCGGATCGTGGTCATGGATCGAATCGGGCGAGGTGCTGTGCCAGGGGAGGGGAGTCCCCGGACACAGCAAAGGCGCGCCTAGTGCAGCCGATTGATTGCAGCCGCTTAATTGAAAGCGCGTCTGTGCAGGCGATTACTTCTTGCCAGCGGGTTTGGCTGCGGGTGCAGCTTTGGCAGCAGGCGCAGCCTTTGCAGCAGCGGCGGCCGGCTCTTCGGCGTCACCGCCGCCCTTGACCGTGGCCACCACCAGCACCGGATCGGTGTCGCGGCCATGCACCACGGGCTTGACGCCCTCAGGCAGCTTGACCGACGACAAGTGCAGCGGATGGCCGGCGGTCAGTCCCGACAAATCGACCTCGATGTACTTGGGCAGCTGGGACGCGAGGCAGGTGATGTCGATTTCGGTGAGCACATGGCTCACGATGGCGCTCGAGACCTTCACCGCAGGCGAAATGTCCTGATTCGTGAAGTGCAGAGGCACCTTCATGTGAATGCGGGTGTCGGCCTCGACACGCTGGAAGTCGATGTGAAGCACCTGTGGCTTGTAGGCATGCCATTGCACATCGCGCAGCAGCACCTGCTCGTGCTTGCCGTCCAGCTCCATTTCGAGCAGGGACGAGTGGAAAGCCTCGACGCGCAGCGAATGGTAGAGCGGGTTGTGGTCGAGCTCGATGGCTGTGGGCTGGGTGCTTCCACCGTAGATGATGCCCGGGACCTTGGCGGCTCGGCGCAGTCGGCGGCTCGCACCCGATCCTTGCGCTGTACGTGTTGTAGCGATTACTTTCATCGCAGTTCCTTTTTAAAGTTCCCGGGCTCCGCGACCAGAGCGCCGGGTATTTCAACCCTGCCCGCAGGCAGAGATCTGTGCCGCACGATCGCGGCGATTGCACCCCGCACACTGCAGGGCATGGGGTCGTTCGGCGGCGGACTAATCGTCGACGAACAGAGACGACACCGAGTCGGCGCGATTGATACGCAGGATGGTTTCGGAGAGCATCTGCGCGCAACTGATGACACGGATCTTGTCGCTGGCCTGGCCCGCCAGCGTCAACGGAATGGAGTCGGTGACAACGAGTTCGTCGAGGGCGGAGCGGTCAACGCGTTCGACGGCGTTGCCTGAGAGGACCGGATGCGTGCAATACGCCAGCACCCGCGTGGCGCCTTGCTCTTTCAGGGCATCGGCAGCCTTGGTCAGCGTGCCGGCGGTATCGACCATGTCATCCATGATCACGCAGGTGCGTCCACGGACTTCACCGATGATGTTCATGACCTCGGAGACATTCGCCTTGGGCCGGCGCTTGTCGATGATGGCGAGGTCGGTGTCCAGACGCTTGGCCAAAGCCCGCGCGCGCACTACGCCGCCCACGTCGGGCGAGACCACGATCGGGTCCTGGAGCTTGCGACTGGCCACGTCCGCCAGCAGCACGGGCGCGGCGTAGATGTTGTCGACGGGGATGTCGAAGAAGCCTTGTATCTGATCGGCATGCAGATCCATCGTCAGCACGCGATCGACGCCCGCCACTTCGAGCATGTTGGCCACGACCTTGGCGCTGATGGCGACGCGCGAGGAGCGCACCCGGCGGTCCTGGCGGGCATAGCCGAAATAAGGCAAGGCAGCGGTGATCCGGCCGGCCGAGGCGCGCTTGAGCGCATCGACCATCACCATGAGTTCCATCAGATTGTCGTTGGTCGGCGCGCAGGTGGACTGCAGGACGAACACGTCCTTGCCACGAACGTTCTCGAGGATCTCGACCATGACTTCGCCGTCGGAGAAGCGACCGACGGTGGCCTTGCCCAACCCGATACCCAGATGCTCGGCCACGGCGCTGGCCAGCAGCGGAATAGCGTTGCCGGTGAAGACCATGAGGCCTTCCGGGTGGAGTGCATCACGCTGCATGGTATTGGACGGAGGCATGGGTGCTTGCGTGAAGAAGGGGGCTGGGGAGGAAGGACTCGAACCCTCGCATGCCGGAATCAAAATCCGGTGCCTTAACCAACTTGGCGACTCCCCAACGGATGTCTGGCCAGCCCGTGACACACACGAACCGACCCAACCTCGAACCTGGCGACATGCTGCGCGATACGGTCTGCGATGGCATGTGAAGGAGCCGGGCAGAACACACAAGCACCCGACCCCGACATCCGGGCATGCGTGGGGTTGACCCCCGCCGAGCGCGCCGCGTCTGAAAGCACCGCGAGCGCCGACGCCACCGCCGGATACCGTCTCAGGACAACCGGCTGCAGATCATTGTGACCCTGCCAGATCCGCTCATCCAGAGAACCGCCGATTTTGAGGGGCGGCGTGTTCCGTGTCAAATCGGCTGCGCCAAAGACATGAGCCGTCGGGACGGCGACCGGGGGTGCAATGACCACGAATGACCGCTCCGGCAGCTCAATCGGTTCAAGCAGATCGCCTACGCCCCGCGCCAGTGCCGTGCGTCCGAAGATGAAAAACGGCACATCGGCCCCAAGCGCCAGGCCCAGTTGGGCCAGCTCGGCCTGGGGTCGCTCCAGGCCCCAGAGCCGATTGAGTGCCATCAGGACGGTGGCGGCATCCGAACTGCCACCGCCCAGGCCTCCGCCCATGGGAATGTGCTTGTCCAACCCGATGTCCACGCCGAACGTGGTGGCGCCATGGTGTTGCAGCAGCCTGGCCGCCCGGACGGTGAGGTCCTGTTCGGGGGGCACGTCGGGCAGCGGGTTGAGGCGGGTGATCTGTCCGTCGTCGCGACGGCGCAGGTGCACGAGATCTTGCAGGTCGATCAGCTGAAAGGCGGTCTCGAGCTCGTGATAGCCGTCGGCCCGCCGCCCGGTGACATGCAAAAAGAGATTGAGCTTGGCCGGTGCCGGTGCGTTGCGGATCTCTGCGGGTGTCATGGGCTTACCGATCCAGAATCAGGATGACCCGCAGCCGTCCGGTGGGCTGGTTGCGCTCGAGCTCCCAGCGACGGGGTTCGCGACGGATGGACCAGCCACTGTCGCGTGCCGACAGCACCTGCCCCTGGGCATCTCGGGACACGACGTCTTCAAAGCGGTCGTCGAGCCAGTCGGTGAGCCGCTCCACCGGGAGCGACCAGCCGAGTGCCTGTTCGATCACGGCGTCGAGCGAGGCCGCTTGCAGCATGCCGCCGTTAGCCAAGGTCAATGTGGCCCTGCCATCAGGGCGACGCCGCCCGCTGGCCATGACCTGCCCGAAGGGCGAGAGCAGTTGGAGCTCCAGTGAGGCTTGGGGTTCGGAGGCCATGCGAATGAGCAGAAACCGTCCGCCGCCGCCCTCTTCGCGGCCATCGGTGCCGTCGGGCTTGAGCGAGACCGCGAATCGGCCTGACCACTCGCGCAGATCTGTGGGGCCGACAGGGTCCGCCGGGCGCGTGGGTGAGGCGCAGCCGACCAGCACGACGGCACCCAGTAGTGCGCAGAGCGTTGCGCGTCTGGTCGTGCGCAAAGCGGACAGCCAGCCCCCCCGTGTTGCGCCGTTCGATGTCGTCTTAGAGCGCCACATTCAGCCGGGTGAGGGTCTCGCGCAGTGTGGTGTTGGCAGGGTCGCGCTTGTTCACCTCGCGCCACAGACGGCGGGCTTCTTCCTGACGTCCGCTCACCCACAGAACTTCACCCAGATGTGCGCCGATGTCCGCTTCCTGGCTGAGGGACCAGGCCCGGTTCAGGTACTTGAGCGCACCTTCCAGATCCTTTTGACGGAACAGTACCCAGCCCATGCTGTCGAGGATGTGGGCATCGTCAGGCAACAGCGAGAGGGCTTTTTCGATCAGCGTGCGGGCTTCGTCGAGCCGCTGATTGCGATCGGCCAGCGAGTAGCCGAGCGCATTGTAGGCATGGGCGCTGTCAGGCCGCAGCTCGATGATCCGGCGCATCGAGCGCTCCATCTCGGGCATGCGGTCGATGCGCTCAGCGGCCATGCCGTGGTCGTACAGCAGATCGGGCTGATCGGGGTAAATCTGCACGTTGCGATCGAGCAGTTCGTAGGCTTCTTGCGATTGCCCTGCTTCACGCAGCAATTGCGCTTCGGCCGAGACCAGCTGCAGGCGCTCGCGCGTGCTGCCGACCTCGGTGTTGCGCAACAGCTCGCGCGCTGCGTCCAGTTGCCCCGACTTGCCAAGCAACAGCGCGCGGCGCGCAGTGGCCAGCACGTAGTCTTCGCCGCGTGGCACCTGCGCCAGCCACTGTTGCGCTTCGTCTGCTTGACCGGCATCGGCCGCGGCCTGGGCCATGAGCATCAGACCCTGGTTGCGCTCACGCGGCGCGAGCTTGGGCAGATCGAGCAGGCGTTGCAGATACGTGCGTGCAGCGCCAGGCTGCTTGTCCTGCAAGGAGACCTGGGCCAGTGCCAGCAGCAGCGAGGGATTGGAGGGATGGTCTGTGAGCGCGCGCTCGAACTGCGCACGCGCCGGGCCCGACTGCCCCGAGGCCAGCAGCAGGCGCGCATAGAGCGAACGGCCTTCAAGCGACGTGGGTTGGCGTGAAAGATAGGTCTCGACCAGGCTGATGGCCTGAGGCATGTCCTGGGACTGGGCCAGCAGCCGCGCAGTGCTGACCACGGCGTCTTCGTTGTCGGGCGCCAGGCGCATGGCTTCGCGCGATTCGACCAGGGCAGCGGCCGTGTCATTGGCGGCCGATGCGATGGCAGCCCGCACCAGGCGCGCCTGAGCTACAGACAGATCGGGCTCACTGAGCCGTTGAAGCATCTGCCAAGCACCTGTTCGATCGGCGCTGCGCAAGAGTGCGCGTTGCAGCCCTGCATAGGTGTCGTTCAGCGTGCCGTCTGTGCGGGCCTGTGCGAGGCGTTGTGCATAGAGCGGCTCCAGTTCAGCCCACTTGCCGCCGGCGACCAGCAGCGTTTGCAGGGTCTGCGTGGCATTGACCGAATTGGGCGCGAGCTCGGTCCACAACTGTGCCGAGCGCGTGGCCTCGGACAGGGCGCGGTTACTGAGCGCGATTTCGGTGGCACGCGCTGCCAGACGTGGGTCGCGGGTCTGGCGCGCGACGGCGTGGTAGGTCGACCAGGCCGCGCCGGCCTCGCCGCGCTGCATGGCCAGATCAGCCGCGACCAGCTGAAAGAGGATTTGTGGCGAGAGTTCGACCTGCGGCAGCGGGCCGTCGTCTGTGGCCGCAGGTGCGGTGGCAGCGGGGGACTTGAGCGGCTCGGTGGCTGATGCGGGCGCCGGTACCGCCGGTGGCGCGACCTCGGCTGAGGCGGCGGGGATGTCTGCAAGCGGCGCCTCGGATCGGGCGGCAGGCAGGGCGGAAGGTGCGGCGGAAGGCGAGGGCGCAACGACCGGACGGGTCGCGCAGCCGGTCAAAGCCACAGCAATGATGGCTGCGGCAAGCCTGCTGGAGGAGTTCATCCGGCGATCTTAGGCTGGATTACACTGCGCGGCAATTGAGCTTGCGACCTATGCCCTGCGTGCATTGCATTCATGCCTGAATTACCTGAGGTCGAAGTGGTGCGCGCCGGTCTTTCGGGCAGCGCGGCGGGCAGACGGGTGCAGAGCGTCGCGGTTCGGGTGCCAGCGCTGCGCTGGCCGATCCCTGCGGATTTACCCGCCCTACTCAGCCACCGTGTGCTGCTGCGGGTCGAGCGCCGCGGCAAATACCTGCTGCTGGCTTTTGAGCATGGCTGGCTGATCGTCCATCTGGGCATGTCCGGCACGTTCGCCTGGAAAGCGGTGGATGCCCCGTTGCGCGCACATGATCACTTCGATCTGGTGTTCGATCGCGGGCTGCTGAGGCTCAACGACCCGCGCCGGTTCGGCGCTCTGCTGTGGCACCCGGCGTCGGCGGGCACACCCGAGGCGCATCCGCTGCTGGCCTCGCTGGGCGTCGAGCCGTTTTCGAGCGCATTCGATGGACCACTGCTGTTTGATGCCACGCGTGGCCGCAAGCTGGCCATCAAGTCCTTGCTGCTGTCAGGCAGCGTGGTGGTGGGCGTGGGCAACATCTATGCGTCCGAAAGCCTGTTTCGCGCAGGCATCCGTCCCACGACAGCAGCCGGGCGGATCAGCCGCGCCCGTTACGACCGCCTCGCCAACGCGATCCGGGCCACCTTGTCCGAGGCGATCGCTGCGGGCGGCAGCACCCTGCGTGATTTCGTGTCCAGTGAGGGGCAAACCGGCTATTTTCAACTGGACTGCTTCGTGTACGACCGTGCAGGAGCCCCGTGCCGAGTGTGTACCCAGCCGATCCGTCTGCTGCGTCAGCAGCAACGCGCCACCTACTGGTGTGCGCACTGCCAGACCTGACCCACGCGGGTCAGATGGTTCGATGAGCAGGTGACCGACGGCGTGCCCGCGCTGTGCTAGGCTTTTCGATCCCCAGTCTGTCTGAATGAACGGCTTGAACGAGCGGATCCAAGCGTACGGTGCCTGGCGCGCGCGCATCGACGAGGTGCTGCGCCGTCACGCCCATTGGTCCGAGACCGGATCGACGTCCGACCCGGCGCAGCGGGAGCGACTGAGTGCGCTGCGTCAACGACTGGCTGACGAGCGCATGACCGTGGCGTTCGTGGCCGAGTTTTCAAGGGGCAAGTCCGAGCTCATCAATGCCCTGTTCCTGGCTGATTATGGCCAGCGGGTGCTGCCTTCAGCGGCAGGACGCACCACCATGTGCCCTACCGAGCTGATGTACGACCCCGATCAGCCGCCGGGGATCCGACTGCTGCCGATCGAGACCCGACTGCGCGACACGCCTTTGTCGGTGCTGCGCGCTCAGCATCAGGAATGGATCACCGTGCCGTTTGATCCCGATGATGTCGCAAGCGTGCGATCGGCCTTCGAGTGTGTGCGCGAAACGCGCAAGGTGTCGCTGGCCGATGCCGTGCTGATGGGGCTCTTTGACGACGCCCAGCCCGGCACGCCCTTGGGTCGCGATGCAGACGATCGTGTCGAAGTGTCGCGCTGGCGACATGCGGTGGCGAATCTGCCGCACCCGCTGCTGCGCATGGGGCTGGTGGTGGTCGACACGCCCGGGCTCAATGCCCTGGGTGCAGAGCCCGAACTCACACTCAATCTGCTGCCCTCGGCCCATGCGGTGGTCTTCATTCTGGCGGCCGATGCCGGAGTGAGTCGCACCGATGTCGAGGTCTGGCGCGAGCGTATCAGCCCGACGCATGCCAGTGGGCGATTCGTTGTGCTGAACAAGATCGACGGACTGTGGGATCCGCTGCGCACGCCCGAGCAGATCGATGCCGAGATTGATGCACAAGTGGCAACCGTGGCTCAGACGCTCAAGCTGCCGACAACACGGGTGTTTGCGCTGTCGGCACAAAAAGGCCTGGTGGCGCGCATCACCCGTGACCCTGAGTTACTTGCGCACAGCCGGCTGGCGGCGTTTGAGCGTGCCCTGTGGCACGAGATTGTCCCGCAGCGCCAGTCACTGTTGAGTGAGCAGGTGCGCCTGGAATGCGACGCCGTGTTCGGTGCCCAGCAGGCTATGTTGGATGCCCGTCGCCGCGGCGTGGTCGAACAGATCTTCGAGCTGCAGTCGCTGCGCGGACGCAACCGCCTCGCGATCGAGCAGACCGCGCGGCGCATTCGTCATGAGCGGGCCGACTTTGACCGTAGCCTGCAGCGCCTGAAAGCACTTCGCGTGGTGTTTCGACGGCACGACACAGCAATCCGTCAGCGCGTCCATCTCAGTCAGCTCAAGACGCATGTGCGCGAAGCACGTCGGCGCATGCGCGCAAGCCGCCTGTCGTCGGGCCTGCGCGAGGCCATGGATGCACTCATGCGGTCAGCGCGCTTGGATTTCATCGAGCTCGAGCGGCTTGTCAATGACATGCAGGCGCTGATGGGTGCGATGTACCAGCAGTTCGGTCGCGAGCATGGCTTGACGCTCGGCGCGCCTGCGACCTTTTCGCTGCAGCGCTTCGTGGCCGAGATCGATCGCATCAGCGCCTATCAGCAACGCCACTTCGGTGCGATGAGCCTGGTCACCACCGAGAAATGGGCGCTCACGCGCCGGTATTTCGAGACGGTGGCTGTACGTGTGAGGGCTGTGTACGAGGTGGCAGACCGCTCGGCCCAGCACTGGCTGGCGGCGCTGCTCACGCCGATCGAGTCGCAGATCCGCGAGCAACAAGGCCAGTTGCGCCAGCGGCTTGATTCGATCCAGCGCGTCCTGGACGCAGGCGGCGCATTGCAGGTCCGCATCGATCAACTCGAAGACGAGCGCAGTCGGCTCGATGCGCAGGCAACCGAACTGGGGCGTCTGGGCGCTGAGCTGGCGGCCGCGTTGACGGCCCCTGCACCCCAGGAACGTCAGCCGCTGTCGGCCTGAGGCGCACCGGGTGCGCGCACCTCGCCAGCCGCAGGCTGCACTGCCCGTGGGCGACGCGCCTGCTGACGCAGGTTTCGCCCAGACCGTGATCGATTGGCAACGCCGGCACGGTCGGCACGATCTGCCCTGGCAGGGCACTCGCGATCCGTATCGCATCT
>JBIKKG010000036.1:0-20461 GCA_044360485.1 Burkholderiaceae bacterium
GAGATGGACGAGGTGTTGGTGGCAATGATGGCCTCGGGCGCCAGCAAAGCATCGAGCTGCTTGAGGATCTTCACCTTGATCTCGGGGTTTTCGGTGGCCGCCTCGATGACCAGGGGCAGCCCCTTGAGATCGTCGTATTGCGTGGTGCAGCGGATGCGGGCGAGCGCCGCATCGCGATCAGCCACCGACATCTTTTCTTTTTGCACCAGGCGCTCGAGGTTGTTGCGCACGGCGCCCAGGCCACGTTCAAGCGCCGGTTGGGCCACGTCGACCAGCACCACCGGGATGCCGTTGACGGCGCACACCTGCGCAATGCCATTGCCCATGGTGCCGGCGCCGATGATGCCCACTGAATGAATCGTCATGTTGAAAGGTCCTGTAGGGAAAAAAATCGGTCAGAGGCGCGAGCCGCTCATTAAAGGCTTACTTCAACTTCAGCCTACCCACTCCGGCGGCCATCGTTGCAGCAAGCAAGGCTTCATCGCGCGTGGCATCGACGTTCAAACACTGAATCAGGCCGGTCCCCGCCCGGCCACAAATCCATATGCCAGGTTGGTCCGCAAACTGCCGTCTCGCTCGTACGCCAGCTTGGCCTGCGAGAGCCGATCGTCAGCCAGCGCCAGGCGCTGTCGCGCATCGAATTGATAGAGGCGCGCATTGTTCTCACCAAAGATCGCGCGCTTGACCGGTCCGTCGGCGTCGCCGAGGGCTGCAAAGCCGTGTTTGCGGCGCAGCGCCTCGGGGATTTCCAGCCGGCGCAGGGCCTCGATCTGCCATTGCGGCGCGCCCGTCCAGATGGCATCTGTGCCCCAGCACACATGGTCGGCGCCCAGGCCGGCAATCAGCTGGCCCATCATCACTGCGGCAAGCTTGGGCTCGGCGATCGTGGTTTGCGCAAACAGTTGCCCCACGTCGGCATAGACATTCGAGACCCCCGCGCGCGCAGGAATCTCAGCCAGATCGGTGACCCAGTCGATGCGCCCCGACTGCTCGAACTGCTGCCAGGCATCTTCAGGCCGGCCTGCGCCGGCGTAGCGATAGCCGCCGTGATAGATGATGAAGTTCAGCTGCGGCCAGTCTTTGGCCGCGCGCGCCACATCCGACACATCGCAATACGGCAGCAGATGCGGAAAGCGCTGCGCCATGGATGGCGGGAACAGGCCCTTGTGGATGCACACATTCACCAGGCCAGCCTTGGCAAACTTTTCGTAGGCCGGATAAGCGAGCTTTTCATCGTCCAGCCGCCAGGGATGCTTGGACAGATTCTTGTGCGTGTTGTCGCCGATGGTGTAGCCCTTGAACGAATCGGGCTTGAGCACCTCGATCGCACGGTCGATCTGCTCCATCCAGCCCGGATAACCCGGGGTGAAGATAGCGTGCGAAAACGCGCGGCGACTGCCCGATGCGTCGTTGATGCGCGTGCGCGCAGCCGCCTTCATCTCATTGGTGAGAAACCAGTCTTCGGTGATCTCCGAAGGTGCACCGCTGATGCAGGCCACCTTGGTGTCGCTGTCGAGAAAGACTTCCTTCATGTAGTTGGCAAATTTCAGGTCCTCGATGTTCTGAGGCTTGTTCACCAGCATGGGGTTCCACCCCGCCTTGCCCACGGCCTCACGCGCCCGCACAAAGCCTTGCAGGCGGGTATCGTCGCGCAGGAAATGGGTGTGCATGTCCATGATGAACTGGCCCGACAAACCCTGCGCGCGTGCCTGCGCCAGCTCAGGCGTGGCCGCCTCGGCATGCGACACGCCGAACACCGGGCCGAAGGTGTCGTTCATCGCCACAAACGCAGCGGCCATCCCGGAAGCGGTGCGAAAAAACTGCCGCCTTGTCAGGCCCTGGTGGCGCGCCAGTTCGCTGCCCAGCGCCTTGAGGCGTTGTTCAAGTGCCCGCTGCCGCGGTGATTGCGGCATGGGCATGAACTCGTCGCTGGACACGGCTTGCACCGGAATCGGCAGACGCGGCAGCGCGCGTTCGGCCGGGGCCAGTTGATTGCGTTCGTCGTCAGTCAGCCAACCCATGTCAGTCTCCTAGTGGACAGTCGGGCTCGCAGGATGGCCCATGGTGCTTGCGATCAGCAGCGCCATCACGCCAAGCACCGCATACCCGATCACCAGCGGCAGCACCGTGCCATCGTACTGCTGACTGACCAGACCGCCGGCGATTACCGAGAGCAGTGACGTGAGCGAGCCAATGATGGAGGCGGCCATGCCGGCAATGTGCCCCATGGGCTCCATGGCCAGCGCGTTACAGTTGCCGAACAGCATGCCCATGCAAAAGAAAATCGGAAAAAGCCAGACCACGAACAGGGCCAACGGCGGTAGTGCATCCGTGATGAGGCAGCCAGCCAGCATGGCCAGGGTCAATGCTGCAATGGTCTGCAGCGCGAGCCGTGAGAGCCTGCGCATGCCCAGTCGCATCACCAGCCGCGCGTTCACGGCCGAGGCCAGGCCGACGCCGGATGCCAGCACGGCGAAATAGGCAACGAACAGATCCCCCTGCCCGTAGAACTCGCCGAACACCTGCTGGCATACGCCCAGATAACTCACCAGCAGGCCCAGCACCAGGCCCGCGGTCAGCGTGTATGCCATGGACACCCGGTGCGTGAGCACCTGACGCGCTGCATCGAGCAAGGCGCTGGGCGTGACCGGGCGTCTGCGTTCGGGCGGCAGCGTCTCGGGCTGTCGCACGGTCAGCCACAGGGCCGCCCACACCGCGATGGCAAAGAAGCCCAGAAAGATGCTGCGCCAGCCGGTGACGGCGAGCACCGCTTGCCCCAGAACAGGCGCGAGCACCGGCACCATGATGAAGGTGGTCATCACCAGTGACATCGTGCGCGCCATGGCGGCGCCTGCTTGCCGGTCGCGCACCATGGCGATCGACACCACCCGCGGACCCGCGGCGCCCATGCCCTGAATGACGCGGCCAGCCAAAAACAGGGTGAAGTCGGTCGCCAACCAGCACATCACCGAGCCTGCGGCATAGACGAGTAAACCGATCAGGATGGCGGGCTTGCGCCCGATGCGATCAGACAGCGGCCCCGCGAACAACTGGCCTGCGCCCAGGCCTGCGAAAAAGCACAGCACCACGAACTGACGGCTATTGGGATGCGCCGCCTGCAATTCGCTGGCGATGCGTCCCAAGGCGGGCAGCATGGCGTCGATGGATAGCGCCACCAGCGAGGTGAGCAGCGCAACGAGCGCTACGAACTCGCCTGAGGGCTCAGTGGAGCGCTGAGCCGGCGCACCAGCGGGATGAGCATCAAGGCGCTCAGAAGGGGCTGCGGTCGCCCGAGGCTGCATCACTGCTGCGGCAGGCCGAGCTTCAGGCTGGCTTTGTGAAGCTGCGCGTCGAGCGTTGCCAGTGGCGCGCCACGCCTGCGTGCCAACTCGAGATAAGACGCGTCATAGGTCGTGAGACCGCTCTGGTGCGCCAACAGCAGCACATCGTGCAGCGCTGCGAGGGCGTCGATTTCAATCGGCAAGGCCCCGAGAAATTCAATGGCCTGATCCATATCAGAGCGACGGATGCGCTTGCGACGCATGGCCGTCAACAGGGCGTTACCCACCTCCAGCCCCCAAATGGCTGGAACCAGCGCGGTCTCGTGCTGGAGACGATCCGCCCAGGCATCGGCCTGCGCTGATTGCTCATCGGGGAGCAACCACGCCAACGCAACCGAACAGTCGAGTACGAAAGCCATTCAGCGTCGATGCCCGGCATGCGCGAGATCGCGCAACGACTCATCGGGCTGTAACGCATCGCGCAGTCGGACCCCCGCATGCTCAAGGGCCTGGCGCCGTTTGCGCATCAGAGCGAGGGTCTCGCGGATGGCTGATTCATCACGCCCGCTGACCGGCACCAGCTCTGCAACGGGTCGGCCATGGCGCGTGATGATGAAACGCTCACCCTTCTGCACGCGCTCGAGCAACTGCGGCAAATGCGTCTTGGCCTCGTAGGCTCCGATCTCTGCCATTCGCCACTCCTCACCGGTGTAATTCAGACCAGTTTAGACCAGTCTAACTACCTCTTCAATCCTGACCGGGCGAATCCGGCGGCTCGGGTCTGATCACGCGCCCGCCGCCGGCAGATCCTTCATCGTGCCTTCATAGGCCGTGCGCAGCTCGCGCTTGAGCACCTTGCCGCTGGGGTTTTTGGGCAGCGCCTCCACCATCACCACTTTCTTGGGCACCTTGAAGTGCGCCATCTGCGCCTTGCAGTGGGCGATGACCTGCGCCTCAGTCAGCACCACACCGGCCTTGGGCACCACACACGCCGTGACCGCCTCGATCCAGTACGGATGCGGCAATCCCACCACCGCCACTTCCGAGACGCCCTCCAGGCGGTAGATGGTTTCTTCCACCTCGCGCGAGGCCACGTTCTCGCCGCCAGTCTTGATCATGTCCTTCTTGCGGTCGACCACGCTGATGTAGCCGTCGGCATCGACCACTGCCAGGTCCCCGCTGTGAAACCACCCGCCCTCGAATGCGGCAGCCGTGCGCTCGGGGTCGTTGAAATAACCGCTCAGCAACTGCGGTGAGCGATGCACGATCTCGCCGATTTCACCCGGCTTCACATCGTTCATGGCATCGTCGACCACACGGGTCTCCACATTCAGCACAGGCCGCCCCGCCGAGCCCAGCTTGGTGAGCTGCTCGTGCGGGCGCAAAACGGTGGCCAGCGGCGCAATCTCGGTCTGCCCGTAGAAATTCCACAGCCGCACCTGCGGCAGGCGGCGCGACATTTCTTTGAGCACCTCCACCGGCATGATCGAAGCACCGTAGTAACCCTTGCGCAGCGCAGACAGGTCGGTGGTGTCGAAGGCGGGCGCGCGCATCAGCGCAATCCAGATCGAGGGGGGTGCGAAGAAGGAATGGATGCGGTGTGCAGCCAGCAGTGCCAGCAGGTTGTCCGCCACCGGTTTGCCCGTGATGATGTTGCTGGCGCCGACATACACGGCGGGCCCGAGGAAGACGTCGAGTTGGGCGCAGTGATACAGCGGCAGGGCGTGCAGCATGACGTCAGATTCGGTGATCTCGCCCTCGATGACGCAGCTCACGTACTCCCAGCACACGGCCTCGTGGGTGAGCATGGCGCCCTTGGGCAAGGACTCGGTCCCACTGGTGTAGATGATCTGCGCGAGCATGCGGGCATCCAGCGCCAGGGCAGGCTCGGTCGTGTCGTCGGACAACAGCTGATCAAATTGCACCATGCCCGCAGGCGCAGTCGCCGGGTCTTCGCCTTCCAGCCACACCATGTGCGTCACGGCGGTGTCCTTGGCCGCTGCGGCCTGTCCCAGCGTGACCATGTCCGGCCCCGCGGCCAACAGCTTGGCCTGAGAGTGCTTCAGGATGTAAGCCACCTCATCGGCATTGAGCATGAAGTTGATGGGCACGATGACCGCGCCCAGGCGTGCAAGCGCAAAGCGCAGCGCTGCAAACGCATGCGAGTTGCGCGACAGCACTGCCACCTTGTCACCTGCGGCCACCGGCGCGCCTGCTCGTCCCTGCGCCAGACCGTTGGCCAGTCGGTTGACCACGGCATCGAATTCACGATACGTCCAGGCCGTGCTGCCACACAGAATGGCCGGCTTGTTGGGCAGGCGGGCCGCGGTTCGGCGAAGCAGGTCGCCCAAGGTGTGACGGCGGGTGGCAGAGTGCATCAGGGTTCTCCGGAGTGGCGCACGCAGGCAACAGGGCCTGGGCGGGATGGCGGATCTTGAAGGCGGTCGATCGTATAGGATCAGCGCATGAACCGATTCCAGACCGCCATCGATTTCGCCATCGCCCATGAGATCAACTGGGCGCGCGACCCCGCCACCGACGCCGCACACTGGGGCATTCATCTGAATGATCCACCCCCGTGGAATGTGCTGCGTGGGCCGGTGCATGCGCGCGGCCCCACCTCGGGCGTGATCGTGCACAAGGGCCAGACGGTGGCCGAATGGGGCGAACCCGACCGGGCCGATCTCACCTTCAGCATTGCCAAGACCTACCTGGCCCTGCTGGCGGGCATTGCCCATGATCGCGGCCTGCTGCCGAATCCCGATGAGCCGGTGCGGTTGCGCGTGCCTGGAATTGGATTCGACTCTGCCCACAATGCGCCGATCACCTGGATGCAGTTGCTGCAGCAGACCAGCGAGTGGGAAGGCAGCTGCTTTGGTTTGCCGGAGCAGGTCGACCGCTTTCGCACGGTCATCTATGGAGGCGAACCCGCCACTGGCAAGAAGGGCGAGGCGCGACCCCTGCGTACTCCAGGCACCTTCTGGGAATATAACGACGTGCGCATCAATCAGCTGTCGCTGGCCTTGCTGCACCTGTTTGGCCGCCCCTTGCCCGAAGTGTTCGATGAAGCGGTCATGAAGCCGCTGGGGTGCACGTCGGCCTGGCGGTGGGTGGGCTATGACGATACGTGGATCGACCTGCGCGATGCGGCCACCGGCAGCCTGCGCCGCGTGCAGTCAGTCCCGGGTGGCACCCATTGGGGCGGCGGCGTGTCCATCTCCGCGCGAGACCAGGCACTCATCGGACGCATGATGCAGGCGGACGGTCAATGGCAGGGGCGCGCGATGGTGTCGGCGCAATGGATTCAACGCATGCGCACACCGTGCGCCATCGCGCCGTTCTACGGTCTGCTCACCTGGCTCAACGATGGACCCAAGCAGGTCTATCCGGCTGCGAGCCGCTCGAGCAGCTTCATGATCGGCGCGGGAGGACAAGTCACCTGGATGGACCCTGAGCGTGATCTGGTGGTGGCCTCGCGCTGGGTCACACCCGAAGACACTAACGCGCTCTTTGCTCGCATTGCCGGCGCCCTGGCCTGACGCATCGGCCCCTGCCGATTGCGCCAGAGCCCGTGTGCCCTGCGATGCGAGCGCAGTCAGGTCGTGGGCAGCCACTTCATCGGTACGAGGAACCGGCCACCGACGGTCTTGATCGCGGTGTCCTCGCTACGCTGAGAGGCCGCACGCAGCGCCATCAGCAATCGGCCTGCCTGCGTGTGGCGCCAGAACCAGGCGTCGACCTGCTGCGCTGACACCGCGTTGCCATCGGCTTGCGCAGCCTCGCCGTACAGCGCCTTCAGGTCATCGGCCATGAAGCGCATGGCCAGCGCCGCCGAGTGATGCGCGGGCACGGTCGGTCGCTGCCCCATCAGCAGCTGGGCCGCAAACGCGGGGAACTCATCAGGTGCCTGACCCGCCAGACCGACCGTTGTGCGTCCCGTTCGCGCCCGGGCTTGAGCCCAGACCGGCAGAATCCGGTTGAGTTCAGCCTGTAATGCAGACGCCCACTGCTGGGGAGAATCAGGCTCCACAGGCGCGGGTAACGCCACGGCAGGTTGCCAGCCCGCGCGCTCGACACTGCCAGGATCGCCGCCCGGAAAGGTCTCGAGGATGACTGGGCCGTCGGTGCGCTCGAGCAAGCCCAGTGCGGCGATCAACACCTCGCGCTGCAGTGCAGGCGCATCGGGCGCACCGAACGGGCGGCCCAGCATGAACGGCACGGCAAGCGCCCTGGGAGGCCGCACCGCCACGGCATGCTCTTTGATCAGCGCCACGACGGTCGTGGGCAGTCCGCGCGACTCCACCGCATGGGCCAGCGCGCTCACGGCGCGCGTGCACAACGGTCAAACCGGCGCGAAAACGACCGCGTCGCAGCGGTCAGCCAACAGGGTCTGGGTCATCGTGTCGATGGCCGAGCCCATTTCAGCCGGGTCGGTCGAGCCCATGACCGTGAAGTGGCGTGACGCAACACTGCCGATCACGCCTTCTGCTGCCAATTCCTGCAGTCGGCGCAATGGAAAGACGACGTCAGGGTCAACCTGAAACCCGGTGCGATCAAAGTTGATCGAGACATGACTGCTGAGCAGCCCATGCGCCGACGCATCGGATGGCACTTCACGGGCCTCGCCTGCACCGACGGCGAACGGCGCTTCGCCTGGCTGCACCAGCGCAGCACTGCTCACCAGGGCGACCCGACGCCCGGACAGCGCAGGACCCGAAACGAACGGTGTGGAGGGGGAGGGCGTACAGGGCAGATCCCGCACGACGGTGCGGGTCGGTTCAGGCAGATCGTCTATGTAGGCCACGAAGGCGCTCCGATGGGAAAGAGGGCGTGAGTCAGGCTGGAACCTTGGTCGGCATTGAATGCGCAACCGGGCCGCGCAAGCCACGCCCGGCGCGCCACAGCAGATACAGCGCGATCGCTCCGTTCAACAGGTTCCAGGCGATGCCGTTGAGGAAGGCTGCGTGATAGGAGCCAGTGAGGTCAAAGATGGCGCCCGACATCCAGCCGCCCAAGGCCATGCCCAGCAAGGTGCAGGACACCACCATGGCGACGCGGGTACCGGTTTGCGCCGGCGGGAAATACTCGCGCACGATCAGGGCGTAGGACGGCACGATGCCGCCCTGAAACAGCCCGAAGAGTGCCGACACCACAAAGAGCGAGACCATCCCGTCAAAGGGCAAGAACAGCAGCAGCGCCACGCACTGCAGGACCGAGCCCAGCAGCAGGGTGCGCAGGCCACCGATCCGATCGGAAATCACTCCGGACACCAGTCGGCTGACGATGCCAAACCCGAGCATGACCGCCAGCATCTGCGCGCCACGGGCCGCGCCAAAACCGAGGTCGGTGCAGTAGGCCACGATATGCACCTGAGGCATGGCCATGGCCACGCAGCAGGCCACGCCCGCAATGCACAACAGCGCATGCAGCAGGCCCGGGGTCAGGCCCAGGGGCCGGGCAAACCGTGCGCGGGCTGAGGCCTGCGAGGCTTGTGCCGCCGCAGCGGAGGCCGGCGAGCCGTCTGACACCATGCCAAGCGCCAGCACCGGCGCACGGCGACGCAACAGAAATGAAAGCGGCAGCATCGTGGCCGCACAGAAGATGCCAATACCGATGAAGGTCTGGCGCCAACCCACTGCGTCGATGAAATACTGGGCGACGGGCGGCCAGATGGCGCCGCCCAGATAGTTGCCGCTCGCGCAAATGGCAACCGCCAGACCGCGGCGCTTTTCGAACCACAAGGTGGTGTCGGCCACCAGCGGCGAAAAGGTGGACGCCGTGCCGAGCATGCCGATGAGCAGTCCGTGTGCGAGCGTGAGCCAAAACGGGTTCGGCGCCAGTCCCGCTGCGACGAAACCCAACCCCAGGCCCACCGCGCCGATCCCCACCGGCACATTGATGCCAAAGCGGTCGGCGAGCTTGCCCATCAGCACGCCGCCCACCCCGAAACCAATCATCATCATGGTGTAAGGCGTGGAGGCCGCTGAACGGTCAATACCGAAACCGGCCTGCACCGCAGGCAAGGCCACGCTGATGACATACATACCGCTTGCGCCGATCGTCATCAGCACAAGCGCCACGATCAGACGCAACCAGGCGTAGCGCGAGTCTGGTCCGTAGCGCGGGTCAGCGTTCAATGGCTGGCCTGCACGCCGCAGCAATTCTTGAACTTGCGCCCGCTGCCGCAGGTGCAGGGGTCGTTGCGACCGATCTTAGGCAGGCCACGCCGCTGCGTGGCAGGTGCCAGCGCACGCGCACGTGCCTCGCGGAAAAAGTCGTAGGCGTCTTGCACGCCATCGAGCATGTCGTGGATGACCGACTCGCGCTCATCCTCGGCAATTGGCTCATAGTCCTCGTCATCTTCTGCAGTCGATGTGTCGCGGGCAGCCTCTCGATCCTCGAATGCGCCCTCAGGCGATGCCTCGTCGTCCTCGGCATCCCGATGCGCATCGGCCACCAGTCGCATGACCGGTTCGAGCGCATCGGCCAGTTCATCATCGTCCTCGAGCGGCCCCCATGCGTCCGGGCGAAGCGCCATGCCCCGGGCAAAACCGATCGCCCAGGCATGGCCCCAGGGTCGGCCCTGTTCATCATGCGACAGCACCGGTGCAAACCCCTGCGCGTCGTAAAGCATGCCGGCTACCGCCGCGCGATGCCGCTCGATCAGCTTGAGCAGTGATGCATCGGCGCCTTCGCCGCGCGCTGCGACGGCTGCACGTGGGGATTCGCCCAACACCAGGGCGAGCCATTCCTCGCGTGGCACAGGCTGCGGACAACAGGCGAGCGCAGCAAAAAATCCGTCGAGTTCCTCCACCACCATGGAGTGGTCGGGATCGATGTCCGCCAGGCGGGCATCGAGCGTTTCGATGTCCTGGTCGGTGAGCGGAGAGCCCGCATTCGGTGCATTCATCCCCCGATCGTACCGCGCGGGGGCGACAGCACGGCCGGTCGTCCGATACGCAAAACGCCAATTCCGTCATTTCGCCGATCGCCGGCTCATGCGAGCCTCTCTCTATGGACAGACATGTATCCCCCGCTCATCGGTCTGTGTCACCCAGTGGTGCGGCTTATGCTTTCGAGCGCCCATCGGACACGGATTTGAACCACAAGGACAACGCCGATGGGTTCGGTCTGCAGCCTGGCGGTTGCGCGAACATGGTGCTGCGGCTTCTGGGGGATCGACATCCCGGCCGATCGGCGTGGGAGTCGGAGTCGGAGTCGGGCATCGATCTGGATGCGCTGGGCGCAGATCTGCACCGCCTGTGGCAGTCGTTCGGGACCAGCGGGCGACGCGCCGCACGCATTGAAGTGTCCTGCGTCGAGTCGTGCGCTGAGTCACGCGCAGAGCGTGAACGCGATGCACGTCGGCTCATTGAACTGGAAGGGGGAGCGCACCGAGGCGGCGGACTGGCGAACGCGCTGCGTGCCACGCTCGTTCGCCTGGACCCGGGCGAATACCTGCTCCTGCTGGCAGCACCCGCGGCGGCTTCGGCAGCCTCGCTGAGCCAACTGGTGCGAGAGTTGGCGCGACACTATCCGCTGGCACCGGCCTGATCCATCCAGACCCTGACAGGCAGCCGCAACAGTCAGAACTAGCGTCCCGGGCAATCTCCGGGAGTCGCCTGGCTAAGGCATGAAGCGGCTCGTCAGCCGCCCCGGGCAGACTCGATCGACCCCGCCCACCAGACCGGTTCGATGCTGACAGAGCGCTCGCCGATACCCATCCAGACCTGCGCGTCCTGCACTGTGCAATCGACTCGCATCGAACGCTCGCCCAGCTTGGCCAACGCCTCGCTGGCCTGAGGATCGATCGCACACACCGACAAGTTGCGGTGGCGCGCCAGCGCGCCCTGTTGCTGGCGCCACCAGACTTCCGCCTTGTGACCGCCATAGGCCAGGATCACCACGCGGTCGGCGCGACCACAGGCTTTGCGCACCCACTTTTCGTCGGGCAATCCCACCTCCACCCACAGGCGCAGGCGGCCGGTGTCATCGGCGAGCACCAGATCGGGCTCGCCCTCCGAGGACAGGCCGGGCCCGAACTGCAACCCATCTTCGGCCAGGAGGCTGAATGCCAGCAGGCGCAGCATGAGCCGCTCGAGTGTCTCGGACGGGTGCAACGCGATCGTGAGCGCGTGGGTGGCATAGCGCCCCCGATCGATGTCGGAGATCGCCAGTTCGGCTTTATAGACAGTGGAACGCAGGGCCATGGGGTGCCATTG
Organism: Burkholderiaceae bacterium; assembly: GCA_044360485.1. Taxonomy (GTDB): domain Bacteria; phylum Pseudomonadota; class Gammaproteobacteria; order Burkholderiales; family Burkholderiaceae_E; genus UBA4615. The sequence goes on from JBIKKG010000036.1 coordinate 11,504, forward strand.
TAGGATCGCGGCCATCTTAAATGGGTCGCAGACCCGAAAGGACCGTGCAATGAAGGCAGTCTGGTATGAGCGAAAGGGGCCGGCACGCGAGGTGCTGACGATCGGCGAACGCGAGACACCGCAGCCCGCAGCTGGCGAGGTGCGGGTCCGTATGCACCGCTCGGCAGTGAACCCCTCTGATACCAAGCAGCGCGGCGGCGCACGGGGCAATGTGACCATGCCTTTTCCATTCGTGATTCCGCATCAGGACGGCGCGGGAGTGATCGATGCCGTAGGTGCCGGTGTGGACGCCGCCCGGGTGGGCGAACGGGTCTGGGTCTATGAGGCCACTCTCGGCCGGTTCTGGGGCACTGCCGCACAGTACAGCGTGGTGCCTGCGCACAAAGCGGTGAAGCTGCCCGATCACACCGACTTCGATGCTGGTGCCTGCATGGGCATCCCGGCCATGACGGCGCACCGCTGCGTCATGGCCGATGGCCCGGTCACGGGAAAGACTGTTCTGGTCACCGGCGGCGCGGGGGCTGTGGGCTACTACGCCGTGCAGATCGCCAAACTTGAGGGCGCCCGGGTGATCGCCACGGTCAGCCGCGATGAGCAGGCCGAGCGTGCGCGCCAGGCCGGCGCCGACGCCGTCATTAATTACCGCACCGAAGATGTAGGGCGCAGGCTGCAGGACTTGACCGGTGCGGCCAGCGGTGTCGACCGCATCGTGGAGGTGGCCTTCGGTGCCAACCTGGCCACGAGCGTGGCCGTGCTCAAGCCCAACGGCGTGATCGCCAGCTACGCCTCGGATGCCGTGCCCGAGCCTGCCCTGCCGTTCTGGCCGATGCTCTCCAAGGACCTGACCACCCGCTTCGTGCTGGTGTACGCCATGTCACGCGAAGCACACGATGAGGCCGCGCGTTGGATCACCGCTGCGCTCGATCGCCGCGCACTGGTGCACCAGTACTACAAGACCTTTGCCCTGGATGAGATCGCACTGGCCCATGAAGCCACCGAGTCGATGAAACAGGTGGGCAAAGTGCTGGTGGCCATCGACTGAACGCCTACCAGCGGGATCGCAACCGGGCCGCGACATCAACCCGGGGTGCGGCGCTGTGACAGTGGTCGGTGGCCGCGCGGGCGGGCCCGCTGTCAGCCACGGTCGCAGCGGCCCCACCTGACTCGACGAGTGGCACGGATCCAGGCTCACCCTGACGTGGCGCCCCTTGAATGGGTCCGCCTTCCAGAGTGGCCAGCACGGCCTCATTCAAGAACCGACTGCGTGCACCGGTCACATGGCGATCGCCCAGGCGAGGCTGGTGCGTCACCGCAAACGCCCGCGGCTCAATGAGTTCCAGCGTGTCACGCGCACGGGTCATGGCCACATAGAGCAGCCTGCGCTCCTCTTCGATGCTGTGTGCAGCGCCAGTGGCGTATTCGTTCGGGAAATTGCCGTCGGTCACGTTGAGCACCCACACGGCGTCCCATTCCTGCCCCTTCGCTGAATGCACGGTGGACAGGATCAGGTAATCCTCGTCGCGATACGGCGCGCCTGCCAGGTCACCTGAAGCCGAGGGCGGATCGAGTGCGAGTTCGGTCAGGAACTGTTCGCGACTGCCAAAGTGCGCGGCCATGGCGCCGAGGACCTGGAGGTCGGCGGCCCTCACCGCTGCGCCATCGCGATAGCGACGCTCCAGCAGCGGCTGATACCAGGTACAGACCGCATCGAACTGTCCGCGCCAGCGCGCCTCGCGCGGCCCGATGTCACGCGTCAGGGTGATGAGCGCCTCCCAGTGCACCGCAGCGGGTGCGGGCGGAGCGCACTGACTCAGGCCGGCAGACAGGCTGTCGTGCGCCGCACACACAGCCAGTGCCCGCTCGGCCAATGCGGGGCCCATCCCTGGCAGGCATTGGAGAACGCGAAACCCGGCCAGGGCATCGCGCGGCTGGTGCATCCATCGCAGCACGGCCAGCACATCCTTCACATGTGCAGCATCCATGAAGCGCAAGCCACCATGCTTGACGAAGGGAATCTTGCGACGCGTGAGTTCAACCTCGAGCCATTCGCTGTGCTGCGCATTGCGAAACAGCACCGCCTGCGCCTTCAGTGGGACGCCGGTCTCGCGCTGCGCGAGCACACCGTCGATCACACGATCGGCCTGGGCGCGCTCATCGGCCACGGTGGCCAGGACTGGCCGTGCACCCGGCCCGCGCGCAGCCTCAAGTGACTTGGGGTAAGCCTGGGTCGACCCGGCCATCAGCGCATTGGCGCAGTCCAGCACCGGTTGCACGGAACGGTAGTTGCGCTGCAGTGTGATGCGCTGTGCCGGCGGATCGAACTGCTCGCCAAACGTGAGGATGTGGTCGATGCAGGCACCGCGAAAGGCATAGATGGCCTGTGCATCATCGCCTACTGCCATCAGGCCTTCACCCTGTGGGCGCAGCGCACGCAGGATGCCCGCCTGCAGGGTGTTGGTGTCCTGGTATTCGTCCACAAGGATGTGGTCAAAGCGCGCAGCCATCTGCGCAGCGATCTGCGGATCGGACAGCGCGGCCTCCCAGGCCAACAGCAGATCATCGAAGTCCAGAACATGGTGGGCCTGCTTGCGCTCGGCATAAGCCGCAAAGAGGTTGCGCAGGGCGTCATGCCAGTCCAGGCACCAGGGCCACCCATGCGCCAGCACCTCGCGCAAGGGGCGTCCGGTATTGAGCGCAAACGAAGCAATGGCCAGACAGGTGTCCTTTCGTGGAAACCGGCTGCGTGTGGCCGACCAGCCTTGCTCATGACGAATCAGGTCGATCAGGTCGGCGGCGTCCGAACGGTCCAGTACGCCGAACCCCGGGTCCAGGCCGAGGGCCTGGGCATGCAGGCGCAGCAATCGCGCGGCCACGGCGTGGAAAGTGCCTGCCCAGGGCAGATGCAGTGCAGCCTGTGCGCGAGGACCCTGGCCCTCGGTGTCCAGGGTCTGCGCAACCGCCTGGCCGGCACGGCGGACCATTTCCTGTGCCGCGCGCCTGGAGAAAGTGACGAGCAGAATACGCGCCGGATCAACGCCCTGCTCCACCAGCCAGGCCACCCGATGCGCCAGGGTGGCGGTCTTGCCCGTTCCGGCCCCGGCAATCACCAGCAAGGGCGCAGCCTGCACGCGGCCATCGCCCTGCGGCGTGCCCCAGGTGACGGCCGCACGTTGCTGCGGGTTGAGACGATCGAGCCACGGAGGAGCGCTTGGGGTCATCAGCCAGTTTTACACGGCTGCGGCCAATGCTCTAGGCTGCGCCACCGCCATGCTCCACGGCATGGCGTCACTGAACGGAGATCGGCATGTCATTCACCATCGGTTTCATCGGCCTGGGCGCCATGGGCAGTCTCATGGCCGACAACCTGCTGCAGGCAGGCCACACGCTGCGCGTCTGGAACCGCACGCCCGCACGCTGCACGCCCCTGGTCGAGCGCGGCGCACAGGCCTGCAGCAGTCCGGCACAGACCGCGCAGGGGGCGGACTTCGTGGTCTCGATGGTGGCTGATGATGCCGCCACGGCCGAGGTGATGCTGGGCACGGGCGGCGTACTCGACACCTTTCGCGGACAGGCGATCATCGATTGCAGCACCAACAGCCCGGTGATGGCCCGCCGCGTGGCGCAGGCCGCCTCAGCGCACCACACCGCCTACCTGGATGCGCCAGTCTCGGGCAGCCTGGCCCAGGCCCGCGGGCGCGAGTTGGTGTTCATGGTGGGCGGCGCTGCACTGGCCGTGACGGCTGCCATGCCGCTCTTTGAGGCCATGGGTCGCATGGTCCGGCACATGGGCGACTCAGGCAGCGGGGCCACCGTCAAGCTCATCAACAACATGATGTCGGGCACGGTGAATGCGGCGATCGCGGAAGCGGTCTCGGTGGCGGAGGCCGCCGGACTGGACGTGATGCAGGTGGGCGAACTGCTGGCGGAAGGCGCGGCCGGCTGTCGGCTGATGAAGACCAAGATCCCGAAAATCGCAGCGCGTGATTTCTCGCCGCAGTTTCAGCTCGGACTGATGGACAAGGATTTGCGCTACTTCCTGGACATGGCCCGGGAACTGGATCGGCCGGTGCCGATGGCCAGCGCTGCCAGGCACCAGATGCAGACGGCACGCCTGGCGGGGCTAGGCACACAGGACGTCAGCGCCGTGTTTGCTGCGTTCGGTGGTCAGGCCCCGGCACCAAAGAAGTGATCCGCTGAGTTGCCGGGCAGGCGGCAACCCCGCCATCATGCCTACAGCGATCCGCATGCATCCGAGGAGACCCTCATGACCCCCGCCGCCCGGCTCAGACAATTGTTGCAAGGTCCCCGCATGCTTGTGGCGCCGGGTGCCTATGACGCGATTTCGGCGCTGACCATCCAGCAGGCGGGCTTCGAGCTGGCCTACATGACTGGCTCGGGTACGGCCGCCGCGTTGGGCTTTCCTGATCTGGGGCTGGTCACCATGACGGAGATGGTCGAGAACGCAGCGCGCATCGCCCGCACAGTGGACATTCCGCTGATTGCCGATGCGGACACGGGCTATGGCAACGAGTTGAACGTGACCCGCACCGTGCGCGAGTATGAATCGCGCAATGTGGCCGGGCTGCATATCGAAGACCAGGTGGCCCCCAAGCGGTGCGGGCATCTGGACGGCAAGGAAATCGTTTCGCGCGAAGAGTTTGTGACCAAGATCCGTGCCGCCGTTCAGGCGCGACGCACACCCGAGTTCCTCATCATCGCGCGCACCGACTCACGCGCCGTGGCAGGGCTGGACGAGGCGGTGGCCCGTGCCCGCGCCGCCCTGGCTGCCGGCGCCGACATGGCCTTCGTGGAGGCCGCGCAATCACTCGAAGAAGTGGCCGCCATCCCGCGCCTGGTGAATGGCCCCTGTCTGCTCAACCTGGTGGTGGGCGGCAAAACTCCCTCGGTGGGCTTCGACGAAGCGCAGGAGATGGGCTATCGACTCACGATCCTGCCGGGCCTGCTATTTCGCAATGCGATTGCGACCTTCGATCGGGTGCTGGGCGAAGTCAAAGCGAATCGACGCATGGGCAGTATTCCAGGTGCCGACAACGTCAAGGGCGGGTTCCAGCGATTCGGGATGGATGAGTGGAATGCCATTCGCGACCAGGCTGCAGCCTCCATGACCCAGCAGCGGCCATGACCCGCGCATGACCATCGAACCCTGGTACTGGATCGCCTTCACGCTGGTGGCTGCGGTCCTGCAGACCGGCCGCAATGCCACCCAGCGTGGCCTCACCGGCAACCTCGGCACGCTCGGCGCAACCATGGTGCGCTTCGTGTTCGGGCTGCCCTTCGGACTCTTCTTTCTGGCGGTCGTGCTCGCGGTCAGCCAGGCGGATCTGCCGCGCTTCAATGCGGGCACCTGGGCATGGGCCACGGCGGCGGGCCTGGCTCAAATCGCAGCCACCTTTCTCATGCTGGCCGCCATGCGCGAGAAATCGTTCGTGGTGGCCACCGCACTGACCAAATTCGAGCCGGTGTGGGTCGCAGTCTTCGGCCTCGTGTTTCTGGCCGATGCGATCGGCCCGGCATTGCTGATGGCCATTGCTGCAGCCACGGCCGGCGTGGTGGTCATGTCGTGGCCGGTACAAGGGGTGCGGTGGTCGCCACGTCCGGTCATCCTCGGTCTGGCGTCCGGCGCCGGCTTCGGCGTTGCCGCGATTGGCTTTCGGGGTGCGATTCGTACGCTGGATGCCCCCTCCTTCGTGGTGGCCGCCAGTTCAGTGCTGGCGCTTGGGCTGTGCATCCAGAGTGCGGTGCTGGTGGGTTACATGCTGTGGCGTGACCGCCCGCTGCTGGCCAATCTTGCGCGCAATTGGCGTACCTCGATGGTCGCGGGCGGCCTGGGTGCGGCCGCATCACAGGGCTGGTTTCTGGCGTTTGCGGTGGAAAGCGCAGCGCGTGTGCGCACGCTGGCGCTGGTCGAAATCTTCTTTGCGCAGCTGATCTCGCGCCGTCTGTTCAGTCAGCAGAACAGTCGGCGCGAATGGGTGGGCATGGGGTTGCTGATCATCGGGGTGATCCTGGTGCTGCAGTCATGACACAGGACACGGGCACCGCAGCCTCACTGTGTGTTGAAACCCGCGGGTTGCCGTGCGACGCGCATGGCGCTGCGGATGGCGCGGCCGCAAACCTCACTGCGCGGGCTGACTCACCTTGTGGCGACGCCCGACCAGGAAGGTATACCCCTCGGGCCCATACACCTCGCTGTGCGGCACACCCGCAGGCACGTCCACGATATCGCCCGGACGATAGGTGCGGGCTTGCCCGTTGCATGTGATGGTCACCTCGCCGGCCGACACCTGCGCGAGCACGTCAAAGTCATGCGTGTGCTCGGGCACCACCACATTGGGTGCGATGCGCTTGATCTCGGTGTCGAGGTAGCCCTCGCGCTGCAGCCGTGCCTCGAAGGTGGCGCGATCCATCTGGTCGGGCGCGGGTTTGTTCGGACCGTCGTAGAAGCTCGGGAACCGCACCTTGACCCAGTCGCCCTGCGACGACCACGCAATGCAGCTGTTCAGCAGCACCGGCTTTTTCTGCGGCGCGCTGCTGTAGGTCTGGTGGCGCGCTTCGCGCATCGACTGAAAGGCTACCGTGGCCATCTGCTGCAGCATCTCGCGGATGTGCGTGCAGGTCTCGTCCGGCCCCAGTCGCTCTGCGACCGCTTTGGAGAATCCCTTGCGGATGGACAGACCGACGAGTCGGGAAAAATTGGCGGCGCCCTTCTGGCAGACCTGATGCGGATGGGCGGCAGCGCGCGCCTGGAGCCCGTGGATGATGCCGTCGGCGTCGACTGTCATGGTCACGTGCATATCGTGCATCGGTTCGCCGGCATTGAGCGAGCCACCCGGCCAATTGGTCATGCGGTAATGCTTGACGTCGGTCAGGCGGGCATCGACATCGAAGAGGCCGTCATCGCGGGCAAAGCCGTCGAGCTGAATGGTGCGTGAATGAAGCGGTGTGCGTTGGACAGTCATATGCAGTGTGTTCTCCCTGCACGCATTGAATCATGACTGCCGGTCAGTCGAGGCCTTTCTGGGTGGCAAGAATGCTTTCGACCAGATCGAAAAAGCGCTCGTAGAACGCACCATCGGGGATGGTTTCGCTCGCCACCTTGATCAGGGCCTCGCTGCTTTGCGAGACCGGCACCGAGATGGAGCCGAAGGGCGCCACCCCGACACTGGCCGAGGTGCTCGACTTCTTGAGGGCATACCGGTCCTGCACGGCGCTGACGAACGCCACCGTGGTGGGTGCATTGCGAGAAGACGGCGCACACACGACCGTGAAGTCGATCTGCACATGCGTGTCGCCCTCGGGCTGGAAGCGCTTGTGCCCCTGGACCTGATCGTTCGCGCCAGCGGTCGCCTGCGGTGCGGCATAGCCCTGGCTGAGCAGGGCACGCCGCGCAGCATTGCAGGTGTCGGCAGGCGAGGCCACGAACTCGCGGGAAAAGCGCGAGCGCACATCAAAGGACTCACGCTCATAGACCGGCACAGACTTGGGCAGGATGCTGCGTGTGCCGCACCCTGCCACCAGCACGCACACCACCAGCGCCATCACGGGTGCGCAGAAGGTGAAATGCCGATGGAAGCGTGTCATGTCGTCGGGATCGTGCAGTGTCGCGCAGCCAATCAGCTGAGCAGTTCGCGCGCAATGATTTCGCGCTGGATTTCGGATGTGCCACCAAAAATGGTGTACGCCCGGGCATTCAGATACTGCGCCACGATTGGGCGCGCCGCATCATCCAGGCCGGCCTCGGAATCGTGCACATCCATGGGTCGCATCGACTCCCAGGCCAGCGCATCGGCACCCAACAGACGCATGCCCAGTCTGGTGATGGACTGATGGATTTCGCTCCAGCGCAGCTTGAGGATGGACGACACCGTGGAGCCAGGGTTCTGGCCCAGGGTCATGGTGGCCAGAATGCGCAGCTCGGTCGCTTCCAGCGCATCAATGTCCAGTTCAATCTGGGACAGCGCAAGCGAGGCGTCGGGGTCAGCTGCAATCGCTTCCGTATCGGCCAGGCGTGTCAGACGCTCGTAAGCACCGCGCAGGCGGCCCGAAGACATGGCACCGCCACGCTCAAACTCGAGCAGGTACTTGGCAATGGTCCAGCCCTGCCCTTCCTCACCCACGCGAGCATCCAGCGGCACCCGCACATCGTCGAAGAACACCTGATTGACCTCATGATCGCCGCTGACGCTGCGGATCGGCCGAATCGTGATGCCGGGTGTCTGCATATCGATCAGCAGGAAGCTGATGCCCTCATGCTTTTTCACGGTCTCATCGCCGGTGCGCACCAGGGCAAACATGCGGTTGGCATGATGCGCATGGGTCGTCCAGATCTTGCTGCCGTCCACACGATAGACCTCGGTGCCATCGGCTTCCCGCACACGGCGGGCACGGGTCTTGAGCGAGGCCAGGTCAGAACCCGAGCCGGGTTCTGAATAGCCCTGGCACCAGTAATCGGTGCCGGCCAGAATGCGCGGCAGGTAATGTGCTTTTTGCTCGGACGTGCCGAACCGCATGATGACCGGGCCAGCCATGCGTAACCCCAGGGGCGAGAGGGCAGGTGCGCCGGCACGCGCGGTCTCGGTTTCGTAGATCCAGCGCTGGGTCAGGCTCCAGCCCGTCCCGCCGAATTCGACTGGCCACAAGGGCGCCACCCAGCCACGTTCGTGCAGCAGCTTGTGCCAGCGCCGGCAGGGCTCCGGTTCCGAGAACACCGAGGTGTTGAGCCGGCTGGCCCGCACCAGGTCGGGGGTGAGCTTGCTCTTGAGAAAGGTCCGCAGCTCGGTACGAAAAGCCAGGTCGTCAGAAGTGAGCGTGACGTTCATTGCGAGATCTCCTTGAGCGCGGCACCAACCGGCCGCAAAGCAGCGTGGCGGCGCAAATGCCATTCCGGCGGGCCAAACATGGCGTCGAGCGCCACCTGGCGCTTCAGAAACACACCCA
>JBIKKG010000037.1:0-20448 GCA_044360485.1 Burkholderiaceae bacterium
TGGACCCAACCGCACCCTGGACTACTACGGGCTCGATGCCACCGACAAGGAACTGCGCTGGTATCCGCAATTCCTCGAGATGGCACTAGGTGGCGGCCAGCCTTCCACGGTGCTGATCAAGTCGGCCTCATATCTGCTGCATGACCAGCAGTTCGCCGGCACGCGCTCAGCCCTCCTGAAAGCGGGCGATATCATCGTGCAGGACGATACGGGCGTTCCGCTGCGATTTTTGAAGTCAGCGGGCTATACGGTTGATCTCTACGGCATGTACATGATCCCGATCAAGCCCATGACCTATGCCACCCAGCCTGACCTCGAGGTGGCTTATCGCGAGGCAGGCAGCAAGGTCAAGCCCATCGATTTTCCGTTCGGCTACCACGGCAAGAGCGGCAAGTCAGGTTTGATCCTGGCACGACGCAAGCCCTGAGCGCGCATGCCGCTGCCAACCATACCGATCCCAGATGTATGGTTCGCCCGCTGACACAGAAGGATGGCCGTCCGACTGCATCGATCAGGCCCGCCCGACGGGCCCTGCTCCTGGGGACGGCGAGCGCATGTACCCTCATGCCTGCACCCGCCTGGAGCCGCCCGCCCTCGGCATCAAGTGATACGCAGACACCCGGCAGCAAGACGGTGAAAGCACCGGCGGCCCTGACCCGACGCAGCTTTCGGACTTCCGATGGCGTCAGACTCTCCTGGCTGGCAGGTGGCACCGCCTCCAGGCTGGACCCGCTGCTCTTCCTGCCAGGCTGGTGCATGCCCGCGGACATTTTCATGCCGCAGCTCCAGGCCTTCGCCTCCAGTCGCACTGTCTGGGCGCTCGATCCACGCGGACAAGGCGAGTCCGAGATTCCGCAGCGAGGCTATGACGCCGATCGTCGCGCCCGCGATCTCTTCGAATTCCTGGGCAAGATGCGCCGGGCACCGATTGTGGTGGCCTGGTCTTTGGCAGGCATCGAGATGCTCCATGGACTGCGACGCTTCGGCGACGCGCGCCTCAAGGCGCTGGTGCTGGTCGACAGCTCATTGGGCGAAGGCCCGGCGGGCAATGGAGAAGGAGTTGCAGCGTTTCGTGCCGCGCTGAGCAACGATCGCGCCGCAACGCTCGAGGGCTTTGCTCGAGCGATCTTCCGCACCCAACAGCCGCCCGAATACATCGCGCATCTGGTGGCAGCGATGTCGCGCGCGCCGCTTGAAGCCAGCCAGTCGATGCTGGACTACCGCCTGCCGCGTGAAGGACTCCGTGACACGGCGCGCCGCTTCGGCAAACCGCTGATGGTGACCTGCATTCCCCAGTATCGCGAGCAAGCGAGATTGCACAGCGAGGCCCGACCGAAAACGCGCGTCGAACTCTTCGAAGAGGCTGGCCATGCCTTGTTCGTCGACGAACCCGAGCGCTTCAATCGGGTGCTTGACAGCTTTTCACGTTCGCTGAAGGCGGGCTCACCCGGCAAGCCCAGGCGCTGAGTGACCAAACTCAGTCACCACACTGAGTGGCCCGGCTATTCGCTCAACTCGATCATGACTTCGTTACGCCGCATAAAGGGCAGCGTCCACGGCGGATCGTAGCGGGCGAGCTGGGCCGAGCCGGTTGGTTTGAGTCCCTGGGCCCGCACCCACTGCAGCAGTGCCGCCGCCTCGCGCTGAACTTTCTGCGTGCCGGCAAAGCCTGAGAACCGCACGACTGCAGCCCGCTTTCCGGGGACTTCGCGCAGACTGACGCTCGGATCATTGGGACGGGGCAGCGTGGCCATCGTGTAGGCGGACGGCATCACGAAATGCACGCGCCAGCGCCCCGATTCGCTCAACGTCCCGGCCTCGACACCCTGCGGTGCGGTGGTGACCGGCGCAGTCATCGCAATTTTTTCGGATGGCGCGTTGGCCGGTGACACGGTCACTGGTGCGGTCATGTCGATCTTCTCGCTCGAGGCGGGCGCACTGGTACGCACCGCGGTGTTCGCGCCGAAGATATACGCAGCGATACGCCGAAAACCGGTGCTGGAGGCGGCATCGAGGTCGCCATCGACGATGGTCTCGGCCACGATGAACGTCCGGTACTGACGCAGCTCGATCGCCCCGTCTGTGCGCACCACACTGTAGGCGGGCTCTTCAATGGCCATGGCAGCAGAACTCACAAACAGTCCCAGTGCCACAACATACAACCAGGCGAGCAGGCGCATCCATCGGGTCACAGGCATCACGGTCATTGAAGTCTCAAGAAGGCTCGAACCGTGCAGTGTAGGCGCTTCAAGTCTGATCGGATTGAGTGCCCGCAGGCCATTCCGGTGCATGCGAGCCCGGCGGCATCGAGGGACGCGCCCAGGTAATCGGTCCCTCATCGAAACGCACCGGGTGCGGCAGGGCCCGCAGCGCACCGAAACCACTGTCATAGGGCACAGCCAGTGTCGAAAGGTCCGGCCTGCGGGCCTCGAAGCCCTGCTCCACCCGACCCAGGCCTCGCAGCCAGCGCCCAGTGGCGGCCAGACTCACCCGCACGAGCCAGCTTCCGCCTTCGCTCGACTGTCGCCATCGAGCCGCCAGCGCACCAAACGCCATCAGATAACCCGAGGCGTAATCCAGGATCTGCATGGGCAACGCCTGCGGCTGCGCGCTTGCGGCAGCCTGAGCCTCGGCCAGATTGAAGCCGGTGGCGGTCTGCACCAGCGAATCAAAACCGCGGCGCTGCGACCAGGGCCCGGTGTGGCCATAGGCGCTCAGTGACACGTACACGATCCCGGGCGCGATACGCGCCACGTCGTGCGGCCCGAATCCCAGCGCCGCCAGGCCGCCAGGCCGATAGCCCTGCAGGAAGATGCGCGCCTCACGCAGCAACGCGCAGAGCGTCTGCACACCAGGCTGCTTACGCAGATCGACATGCGCCGACAGCTTGCCCCGGCTGGTATCGGCAATGGCCGCGATATTCGGCAGATGCGGGGCATTGAGCAGCATGACGTCGGCGCCATAGGCGGCCAGGGTGCGGCCTGCCACCGGCCCCGCCAGAATGCGAGTCAATTCGATTACTCGCTCGCCCGCCAGGGGTGCCGTCCCGGCACGCGCTGGCGACAATGGAATGGGAGGCGCGTCGCCGATCCGCTCGATCAGCACAGGTGGCACACCCGCCAAGGCCTGTCCCTGCGGATGCGCATCCCAATCGGCAACACTGCGCAGCGCCGCCACCACCAGACCCGCCTGAGACGCCGCGTCTTCAAAGGCGAGCGCATCCCAATCGAGCAGGGCCCGCGCAACCTGCTCGCGGCGGGTATCTGGGCCTTGCGGCAACGCGAGCAGCCGCAGCACGCCATCGCGATGATGGGCAAAATTGGTATGCAGACGCACCCAGCCGCCCTTGGCGCAGGGGTACAGGCCTGCGATCGGGTCCCAGGCCTGCGGCGTGGTGCCGTTCAAGGAAAACCAGCCGCAGCTCTCGAGTGCCGCTTCTCGCATCGGCACGGTCACCCGTGCCATGTGACCGATGCGCTGGCGGCGAAGCTGTGCTGCGGCCAGCGCTGCAGCTGCAAGACTCACCTGCGCAGCCGTACCCACCTTGAACGACGAGGGCAGCACCGGATCGCTGCCCGGCAGGTCCAATTGCCCGAGTGCATCCTCGGGCAACCCGGCGCCACGCCACAACACCGCCAGGTGATCGGCCGATGACACCAACGATTCACCGGCCGATCGATCGGTCACGCGAGAGTCCCTGTTGAACATGCAAAACTCAGCAGATCAACCCGTGCAGGTCGAACGAGCCGCACCGGCGCATTCAACCCGCTTGGACATCAGGCGGTTGCCTGGCTCAGACTGGGTCCCAATCAAAGACATCGCCCGAACGCTCGAGCGGATAGAAGTGATGCTTGAGGGTGGGGATGGCATGCGAGGCGATGGTTTCCGGGGTCCAGCCCTCGGAGCGATGCACCGAGCGGATCGGACGGCTCTGACCCATCAGGAAGATCTCGTTGGCCCGTACACCGAAGATCTGACCACTGACCTTGCTTTCGTCGCTGCACAGATAGGCTGCGATCGGCGCAATCTTCGAGGTTTCCATGGTCTTGATGCGCGACAGGCGTTCCTGCTGCTCGGGGGTGTCCGACGGAATGGTGCCGATCAGGCGGCTCCAGGCGAAGGGCGAGATGCAGTTGGATCGCACGTTGTAGCGAGCCATGTCCAGGGCGATGGACTTGGACAGCCCCACGATACCGAGCTTGGCCGCCGCATAGTTGGCCTGACCGAAGTTGCCGATCAAGCCCGAGGTCGAGGTCATGTGCACGAAGGCACCGCGCTCTTCGCTCTTGAAGATCGATGCCACAGCCTTGGCCATGTAAAACGAGCCATGCAGGTGCACATTGATGACCGCATGCCATTCGTCGATCGACATATTGTGAAAAATGCGATCGCGCAGGATGCCGGCATTGTTGACCACTGCGTGCACCGTACCGAAGGCGTCGACCGCCGTCTTGACGATGCGGTTGGCGGATTCCCATTCGGCCACGCTGTCGGTGTTGGCCACCGCGGTGCCGCCTGCCTTGCGAATCTCTTCGACCACCTGCGCCGCAGGGCCGTCATCATGGCCCAGGCCGTCTGCGCCGACACCCGGGTCATTCACCACGACCTTGGCGCCCTGCGCCGCCATGCACAGCGCAAAGTCGCGCCCGATGCCACGGCCTGCGCCCGTGACGATGACCACTCTGTCTTTCAGCATTGCCATGGATGTCTCCTCCTCTCCTGATTGTCTGCGAGCCGGCTGCAAGCCTGTCTTGCGCCGGTATTCAAGGCCATTCTAGCCGACGAAGGCCATTCTTCCTGAAGAATAGCGCATGCTCTGACAAGCCGACGTCAGGCCCCCATCGAGCAACTCAGTATAGTCATGGTACTCAGGCGCTGCGCCAGACCGCGGCGCCTCCAACGACCCGCACACCGGAGACGCCATGACCACCACGGCCGCGCAGCTCTATGGTCCGGAGCACATCGCGCTTCAGGACTCGCTACGAAAATTCATCGACGCAGAGATCAATCCGCATCTCGACGAATGGGAGCGCGCCGAAATCTTTCCTGCTCACGAACTCTTCGCCAAGATGGGCAAGCTGGGGTTTCTGGGTGTGAATAAGCCGGTGGAAAACGGTGGCCTGGGGCTGGATTACTCCTACGCCGCCGCCTTCGCCGAGACGCTCTCGCACATCCGCTGCGGTGCCGTGCCCATGGCCATTGGCGTGCAGACCGACATGGCTACGCCGGCCCTGGCCAAGCATGGCTCAGACGAAGTCAAGCGTGCGTTTCTGGAGCCGTCCATCCGTGGTGAGTACGTGGCGTGTCTGGGCGTGTCTGAGGTCGGCGCTGGCTCGGATGTCGCCTCGATCCGCACCACGGCACGCAAGGACGGTGCCGACTATGTCATCGACGGCGGCAAGATGTGGACCACCAATGGCACGCAGTCCGACTGGATCTGTCTGTTGGCCAATACGTCCGAAGGCGGCGGTCATCGCAACAAGACGCTGATCTGCGTGCCGATGAACACACCTGGCGTGTCGGTGGCAAAAAAGCTCAAGAAAGCCGGGATGAATGCCTCGGATACGGCGCAACTGCACTTCGATGGGGTGCGTGTGCCACAGCGCTGGCGCATCGGCGAAGAAGGCATGGGCTTCCTGTACCAGATGCAGCAGTTCCAGGAAGAACGCCTGTGGGCGGGCGCAGGCTGGCAGACCAGCTCGCAGATCATTCGCGAGACGATCGACTATCTGCGCGAGCGCCAGGCGTTCGGCAAGCCGCTTCTGGATAATCAGTACATCCACTACAAACTGGCCGAGCTGCAGACCGAAGTGGAAGCGGTGGGCGCGTTGTTTCACAAGGCCGTGGCGCTTTATGTGGGCGGCGAAGACGTCACCCAGCTCGCCTCCATGGTCAAGCTCAAAGGGGCACGCGTGGCGCGCGAAGTGGCCGACTGGTGCGTGCAGTTCTGGGGCGGCATGGGCTACATCGAAGAAACTCGGGTCAATCGCTTTTGGCGCGATACCCGATTGGGCTCGATCGGTGGCGGGGCCGATGAAGTCATGATGGGCATCATCGCCAAGGGCATGGGCATCTTGCCGCGACAGCGCTGAAACGTTCGCACACGCCCCACTCCCCTTCCCCTTTCCCTTCCCCTTTCCCTTCCCCTCAGCCCTCAGCCCTTAGCCCTTACACCGATCACTCGAGGCACAGATCATGACGACCCCAGCCGTTCTCACTGACACTCAGGATGGCGTGATGCGCATCACGCTGAATCGGCCCGAGCGGCTCAACGCGATGAATGCGGAACTGCTGGAGCAACTGGGCCAGGCACTGGCCGATGCGAAGAAAGACGATGCGATTCGCGCGGTGCTGTTGACCGGGGCCGGTCGCGGCTTTTGCGCCGGGGCGGATTTATCGACCAACTCGATGCGCACCGGTGCCGACGTGGAAGAGATGATGCGCAGGCGCTATCACCCGATCATTTTGGCGATGCGCCAGTTTCCCAAGCCGATCGTGGGCGCCATCAACGGCACGGCGGCCGGCGGCGGCATGAGCCTGGCACTGGCCTGCGATATCGTGCTGGCAGGCGAATCCGCGAGTTTCTTGCAGGCCTTCGGTCGGATCGGACTCGTCCCCGATTGCGGCAGCACCTGGTTCTTGCCGCGTATCGTGGGCGACGTGCGTGCCCGCGCGCTCATTTTGCTGGCCGAGCAGATTTCAGCACGCGAAGCGCTGGACTACGGTCTGGTGTGGAAGGTCCTGCCCGATACAG
Source organism: Burkholderiaceae bacterium (assembly GCA_044360485.1). Taxonomy (GTDB): domain Bacteria; phylum Pseudomonadota; class Gammaproteobacteria; order Burkholderiales; family Burkholderiaceae_E; genus UBA4615. The sequence continues at coordinate 6,755 of JBIKKG010000037.1, forward strand.
AGCTGATGACCGAAGCCACGCGCATCGCCACCAAAATGGCCACGCAGCCCACCCGCGCCATCGATCTGGCCAAGCAGGCGCTCGCGGTGAGCTCGGCCAATGGGCTGGGCAGCCAGCTCGAACTGGAGGCGCTGCTGCAGCGCCAGGCGGTGCGCACCCATGATCACCGTGAGGGCGTGAACGCGTTTCTGGAAAAGCGCCCCGCCCGATTCACAGGCCAATAGATTCACAAGTCAATCAAGACTCGGGCCCATCGATTCACGGGCCCATCGCCTCCTCTTCAGACACCGACCCACTGAATACTGACCCTCCCCAATCGCCTGCACCCACGGTGCCTACCGCCCCGCAAGCCGTGTCCGCGCGTGCGCAAGCCGATCCGGCGATGCGCCCACTCCTGGCGCTCTCGGCGTTCACGTTCACCTCGGTGATTGGGGTGCGCGTCACGACCGCACTGGCTGCGCTCCATGCCGGCCTGTCACCGGCCCTGATCGGGCCGATGATCGCGCTGTTCGCTCTGATGCCGATGCTTTTCGGTGTGAAGCTGGGCCGGTTGATCGATCGCATTGGCGTGCGCAAACCGCTGACTGCAGGCGCCTTGCTCGCAGCGCTTGGGGCCGCCGCCTGCGCGGCTTGGCCCCACCCGCTTGTGCTCGCCGCCATGGCCGTGCTCATCGGCCTCTCCCATCTGGCGTTTTCGCTGGGCACGCAACATGCCGCGGGCGAACTTGGCGGGCCATCACGTCGGGCCGCCAATTTCAATCTCTTGACCATGGCATTCTCGTTTTCGGGCCTCATGGGCCCACCGCTGGCCGGTTTTGTGATCGATCATTTCGGTCACCGCGCTGCTTTCGCCACCATGTCTGCGCTGGCGCTTGCAGTCATGGTCGGCTGTCATCTGTTTCCCTTCGAGCGTCACCTGCCCGTGCACCGGCCTGAGCCGCATGCTCACGCTTTGTCGCAGCCGGCACAAGGACCCGGCCGGGGCTGGCGTGCCTCGCTGGAGTTGCTCGGTGACCTGCGTTTTCGCCAGCTGCTGTTTGCGCTGCTGGTGGTGTCGGCCGCCTGGGAGGCCTTCCAGTTCCTGATTCCGCTGCATGCCCACGCCATCGGGCTGAGCGCGTCCTCCGTAGGTCTGGGCATCGCATCGTTTTCGGCGGGATCACTGAGTATCCGCCTGCTGATGTCACGATTGATGCCGCTCTTGACCTCCACCCAGTGGCTGCTGCTCGGCCTTGGTTTGTGCGTGACCGGCTATGCCTTGATGCCGTTTTCGAGCACGCTGCCGGTGCTGATGGCCATGTCGTTCCTGTTGGGCATCGGCCCCGGGATTGGCCTGCCGCTCACCATGGCGGCCTTGCACACCGCCTCGCCTGCCGGGCGCGTCGGTGAGGCCGCCGGGCTGCGCATCACGCTACAAAGCTTTCAGCAGATCATGCTGCCGGTCATCGTGGGCGTGCTGACCGCCCTACTCGGGGTCAAACCGCTCTTTTGGCTCTATGCGGTCGTAGCCCTGGCCGTGGTGCTCTCCATCCGGCGCGCACTCGCCGGGGCGGATGCCAGCCGCGCCAGGTCAGCGCCATGAGCCGCCGCGGTTCGAGTCTGCACGCAGCCGACCCGGCGATGGTCGGCCTCATGGCCCTGGCAGCGCTGAACTACACCTCGAGCATCGGCTGCCGCATCACGGTGGCGCTGGCCGGCCTGCATGCCGGTCTGTCACCTGCGCTGATCGGCCCCATGGTGGCCGGATTTGCGCTGATTCCGATGTTTTTCGGCGTGCGGGCCGGTCGACTGGTCGACCGCATCGGCCCCCAGCGCCCGATGGTCATGGGCACCTTGCTGATTGCCCTGGGCGCGGCAGCCTGTGCCCTGTCACCCCACCCTGCCGTGCTGATGGCCAGTGCGGTATTCATCGGCCTGGGCAACATGGGGTTTCACCTCTCGATGCAGCAGGCCGCAGGCGAACTCGGTGGCGGCGCGCGGCGCACCGGCAATTTCAATCTGCTCACCATGAGCTTTTCAATCTCGGGCATTCTCGGGCCGCCGCTGGCGGGCTTCATCATCGATCACTTCGGGCACCGCGCGGCCTTTGCCGCGATGGCGATCATCGCGTTCGGCATCATGATCGGCTGCCGCTTGTTTCCCTTTGAGAAACATCTGCCACGCACACACGCGTCCGGACCCCATGCGGCGCCTGATGCCCCCCAGGCTGCCACTCAGGTCGCAGGCGCGGTTTCTGGCACCCGCACGGCTGGAGCGTCAGCCCTCGCCATCCCTGCGCAGTCGGCCTGGGCGTCAGGCATGGAGTTGCTTGCGGAAAAACCCCTGCGACGCTTTCTGATCGCCTCGCTAACGATCTCTGCCGGCTGGGATGCCTTTCAGTTCCTGATTCCCCTGCATGCCCACGCCATCGGCCTGAGTGCCTCGGCGGTGGGACTATCGATTGCATCGTTTTCGGCGGGCTCGCTCACGGTGCGGCTCTTTATGTCGTTTCTGCTGGCACGCCTGAGCACCGCGCAATGGGTGATGGCCGCGATGGGAACCTGTGCGGCAGCCTATGCGCTGCTGCCCTTGTCGGGGGCGCTGCCAGTCCTGATGGCGATTGCCTTCGTGCTGGGCACGGGCCCCGGCATTGGTCAACCACTGCTGATGGCGGCCATGCATAGCGCAGCACCTGCAGGCCGGGGGGGCGAAACCGCAGGCCTGCGCATGACACTGCAAAGCACTCAACAGATCGTGCTGCCGGTCCTGCTGGGTCTGCTGGGCACCGTACTCGGCGTGAGCCCGCTGTTCTGGCTCTACAGCATCCTGGTGGCCGCCGTCATGCTCTCGATGCGAGGCAAGCTCGGCGAATGAAACATCAGGGCATCAGTTCCACCGTGCCGCTCACGGTCACGCTCACCTCGGATTCCCCTGATTCCTCGGGAATAGGTGGCGCTGCGGGCGCCGCCATCGCAACGTCCGAACTGCGCGCCATCATCATCGGGCGCGGCCCCGGCACAGCACCCGGTTGCAGGGCGAGCGCGCGCATTTCGTAGTTGCGGTACCCGAAAGCCACAGCCGCCTGCTGTGCCTTGGCCCGGAATGCCTGCGCGGCCTCGGTCACCAGTTGCTGCTCCTGCGCGCGGCGCTTCGCGGTGGATAGTCGAAACTGCACGCTGGACACCTGCAAGCGCTCCCCCAGGCGACCGCCCAGCTGGCCAAGCGCAGACACGCGCTGCGACTCGAGCACGACCTCGCCGCGCACTTTCCAGCCCTGCTGCTTGCCGTCGCGCGTGTAGTTCGGTTGCGTCGAGATATTGCCCAGACGCGCCTTCACGCCGTCCACCTTCTTCGCCTCGGCGATCGCCGCATTCAGTTGCGACAGCACCGCGTCATTGAGCGCCCCCACCTGCGGGCCATCGCGCTCGGCCGCCATCACGATCACCATCTCGTCGTTTGACACGCTGGCACGCGCCTGTTCGTTGAGTTCGAGGGTTGGGCCGGCGAACGCTGGCATGGCCAGACACAGCGCGGCGGCGAGCAGCACAGGGCGAAAGATGGGTTGCATGAAGACGTCCGATAGGATGAGAAAACCGAAGGCAACGGTGAACAAGGAGGCGCCCACATCGGCCTGAAAGCAGCCTTGGATGCGGCCCTACAGGTGGCCCGCCAGATCGGCCCACGCAGGCACCTCTGGCACGGCTGACCCGCTCACCCGTTGTGCCGTCATGATGGCACGCAACACCGCCATCGCCGTGACCTGAGCCGCTGCGGCCGCCAGCGTCACCGCGCCCAGCCCTTCTGGTCGGATGCCGCTCGCGCCCGTGGCCAGACCGAAGATCGTGTCGCCATCGAACGCGGTGTGCACCGGACTGATGGTGCGCGCCAGACCATCCTGTGCGCTGATGGCCAGACGCGTGCAGCCGACCTTGTCGAGCACCGCATCCGTGGCCACGCAACCGATCGTGGTCGCCGCTCCGCTGACTGGGCCCAGCGCGCTCGCCCCGCGCAGCAGGCTCGCCGTGGTGTTGCGCAACGCCAATCCGCCGGGCGCTCTGGCGCCTGCCACAACCGCGCCGTTGCCCGGGTCGATCACATCGCCCACCGCATTGACCGCGATCAGCGCCGCCACCGTGACCCCGCCCACTCGCAGTGACGCCGTGCCGATCCCGCCCTTCATGGCATGCGCCATGCCAAAGAGCTTACCGACCGTGGCGCCCGCACCGGCACCCACGGACCCTTCCGCAGGGCGCTCAGCGGTCGCCGCAGCACAAGCGCGCTGGCCACTGGCCGCATCAGGCCAGATCCGGTGATCGCCCATCCACAGATCGAACAGGATGGCCGACGGCACGATCGGTACCCGAGCAGGACCGGCCGGCCAGCCCACGCCGCGCGCAGCCAACCAGTCGACCACACCAGTCGAGGCGGCCAGCCCGAACGCGCTGCCGCCGGCCAGCACCAGCGCATGAATCCGGTCGACCGTATTGACCGGATTGAGCAGATCGGTTTCACGCGTGCCGGGCGCAGCCCCTCGCACATCCACGCCAGCCACCGCGCCGGCCTGCGCCAGGATGACCGTGCATCCGGTGGGCCGAGTCGTGAGCGTGTCATGACCGACCTTCAGACCCGCCACATCGGTCAGCCCGCCTGGATGGGTCGCCTGCAGGCATGCGTGCAAAGAAAGTTCCATCCCCTGACTGTACCGGCAAGCTACACTCTGCACCCATGAATGGACCCTTGGTCCTGCACCCGGACGACCAGCGCGCAGCGGCCGAGCGGTTTGCAGCGGCGCTCGACCTCACCTGCCGCGCCATCACCACTCGGCGCTTTCCTGACGGCGAGACCCTGCTGCGCCTGCCAGTACCGCTGCCCGAGCGCGTCATCATCTTCTGCACCCTCGACCAGCCGGATGTACGCCTGGTGGAGCTGCTGCTGGCGGCCCGCACCGCGCGCACCGAAGGGGCCAGGCACTTGACACTGGTGGCGCCCTACCTCTGCTACATGCGCCAGGACATGGCGTTTCACCCCGGCGAGGCAGTCAGTCAGCGCATCGTCGGCGGCTTTCTGGCCGAGCTCTTCGATGCGGTGGTCACGGTCGACCCGCATCTGCACCGCATCGATCGGCTGCAGGAGGCCATTCCCCTTCCACAGGCCATCACCCTGCATGCCACCGAGCCGATCGGCCTGTTTATTTCAGAGGCGGTGCCCCAGGCGGTGCTCATCGGCCCGGATGAAGAGTCTGAGCAATGGGTCGCGGCCATCGCGCGGGCCTGCGGCCTGCCCCATGCCGTGTTCATCAAGCGCCGGCGTGGCGACCGCGATGTGGACGTGATCGCCGAGGGTGGTCCTTCGCTCAGCGGCCGGCATGTGGTGCTGGTCGATGACATCGCCAGCAGCGGGCGTACGCTCGCGCAAGCCGCGCGGGTCTGTCTGGGTCTGGGCGCTGCTGCAGTCGATGCCGTGGTCACCCATGCCCTGTGCAGTGCGCAGGACCATGCGAGCCTGCTGGCGGCCGGCATCGGACAGCTCTGGAGCACGGATGCATTGACCCATCCGAGCAACCGCGTGGCCCTCGCGAGCCTGCTGGCCCGGGGCTGTCGGGCACACGGCCTGGCCTGATCCATGCGCACTCGCGCTGAAGGCACTTCGCTGCTCTGGCGCATGGCCTGGGTGCTGTGTGCAGCGCTTTGGCTGTCGCCGAGCCACGGGCAAATGCGCCTTAGCGAGATGTCGATGGTCCGCGATGTGTCGGGGCAGATGACGTTTGACGAGGTGAACCGCGCACGCCCTGAGCCCTACGCCCCACCGTACCTGCGGTTCTTTGACCGATCCGTGGTGTGGTTGCGTCTGCAACTCGACCCAGCGCAAGCGGCTGATGCCACGCCGCAGAGCCCAGCCGCCCCCTCCGGGCGATACGCCGGACAGTCCTTGCGCGTCGTGGCCGCTTTCGCGACACAGGCGCAGATCTACGACGCATGGCTAGGGGAACAAGGCGGCGGCGCACCTTTGAGCATCGACCTCAAGCCGCACGCGATGCACCAGACCTTTTCGTTGCCGATCGAAACCAGCGCCGCACCCCGAGTGCTGTGGTTGCGCCTGCAACCGGACGGCCCCTTGCTGGTGTCGGTTGACCTGTTCTCCGCCGCGCAACGTGGGGTCATCGAATCGACAGGCCTGGTCTTTCATGGACTGGTCAGTGGACTGTTCGGCGCCTTCTTCCTGCTGTCTGTCGCAGCACTGTTTCTCGAGCGCTCTGCCCTCATGAAGGCGTGGGCGGCCAAGCAATCGGCCAACCTTGCGATTGCCCTTCTCAATGTGCAGTGGGGGGTTGACGGACAGTTTGCCCAAACCTATCTGATTACGCCTACCTCGGGGCTGGAGCTCTTGCGCTACCTGAATCCGATGCTCAGCCTATGGTTTTTCCATGTCTTGCTGCGTCAGTTTTCCGGACCTCACTGGGCCTTACGTCTACAACAAGCGTTTTTCATCTCAATGGGTCTTGGTCTCGGTGCGTTCCTGCTTGGCAATGCCCCACTGGCAAGGGCGATGACCATCGCCCATTACGGCGTGGGTTTTTTCGTCCTGACGCTCACCGCAGCCGCCTGCACCCACAGGGTGCGAACAATGGATCAACCCGGTGAAGCTCACCTCAACCTCATGCTTTCTCTTGGCGTGGGATGTGTGTTTGGCCTTGCCTGGTTGAGCTGCTTTCCCATCGGGTTTTACAACTTTTTGTCGATGGGCCCGGCACTGTTTGTGTTGTTGAGTGCATTCACCTCGACCGCCTTTGTGCTGATGTTGGTCTGGAGGCGACGCAGCCAGACGGTCGCAAGACAGGCCTCCATCGAAATGCAATCCAGACTGACTGACGTCGCCTTGCAACTCGAGCGCGACGAGCGGGAGCGGCAGCAGGAATTCATGGTCATGCTGACCCACGAATTGAAAGCGCCCCTGTCTACACTCGGCATGGTGCTGCTGTCATCGGGGGGCAGTGCCTCGATGCGTCCCCATGCCGACATGGCCTTGGGCACCATGCGTCGGGTCATTGATCACTGCGCCAAGGCGATCCGGCTGGAAGAGGCAGACCCGTCGCGCCTCATGCAAGCGTGTTCGCTCCCGGTACAGCTGCAACTGCGCATCGATGCGCTGTTACCGCACGAGCGCAGCCGCATCCACATCGACGCCATCCCGGCGTTGCCCGACCTTCCTGCCGATCTCGACGCGCTGACCGTGTTGTTGTCCAACCTGCTGGACAACGCGCTGAAGTATTCCCCGAAAGATTCGCCGATCCGTGTCGTGTTTGGCTGCGACGGTCATGGCAGCACGCGCTACCAGACACTCACCATCGCGAACCAACCCTTGCCTGGGCCATTGCCTCAGCCGAAACTGCTCTTCAGCAAGTACTACCGACGCGAAGGACCCTCCCGAGTGGGTGGCTCGGGGCTGGGTCTGTATCTGTCCCGTGCGCTGGCGCGCCGCATGCACGGCGACCTGGTCTGCAGCCTGGCTGCGCACGAGGTGCGCTTCACACTGACGCTGCCGCAGTGAAGCGGGCTTGCAGCGCGCGCTCATTACCTCCCCCTGCCTGTGCGGGTGACCCTATCCGCCAGCGCACCCGCGGATCGCGCCGACTGTAGTAATTGGTAACTCTTTCGAGTGAGAGCCCGCGTACAGTAGTGACTAATCATCCGGCGCTCGCAGTCATGGCATCCAATTTGTGCATCACCGTCGTAGAAGACAATGAAAGCCTCTGTGCGGTCACGGTTGAACTGTTGGCGCAGCAAGGTCACCGGGTCAAGGGCGTGCACAGTGCCGAGGCACTCTGCGACGAAGCCTCGGACGGAATGCTCGATGTTCTGCTGGTCGACCTGAACCTGCCCGGAGAAGACGGCATCAGCCTGATCGGGCGCTATCGGCAAATTTACCCAGGCCTCAAGGTGGTGGTCCTGAGTTCTCGCGACGGCCTGCAGGATCGGCTGGCCTGCTACCAGGCGGGTGCCGATACCTTTCTCGCCAAACCCACCCATCCAGATGAATTGCTGGCAGTCATCGGCTCTCTGACCCGCAGCCGTGAGGCGGCCCAGGCGGCAGCAGCCAGCGAAGATCACGACACGCCATCGACCTTGCGACTGGACATGAAGCGTCTGGCGCTGGAAGGTCCGTGCGCCACGGTCGATATCGGCGCCGCAGCCGCCAACATTCTTGCTGCACTCGCCCGGGCGCCGGGCCAACGACTGGCCCAGTGGCAGATCGTCGAAACGCTGGGCCAACAGGCGGGTCAGTACAGCTCGGCGGCGTTGGGCGTGCGCATGGTGCGTCTGCGCCAGCTGATCAAGGAAGCCGGCCACGAAGGCGCTTCGATCCGCTCGGTGCGCTCCGAGGGGTACCAGCTGTGCATGCGGGTCCTGATCGTCTGAGGCCATTGGTCTGAGGCCATCGTTTTGACCTGATCAGCCCGCAGCCCTTGGCCGGGTGATTCGGGCGGTACACTGCCCTGCGTGAATGAGCTTGCAGGGTGTGTTCAGGACATGGCGGACGCAAGCCGTGCTGTGCGGCGCGTGGCGCACCTCGATATGGACGCGTTCTACGCGTCGGTCGAGCTGCTGCGCCGCCCGGATCTGCGTGGCCAGCCGGTCGCTATCGGAGGTCGCGGCGACCCGACCCGCCGCGGGGTGGTCACCACCGCCACCTACGAAGCACGCGCCTTCGGTATCCATTCCGGTATGGCCTTATCGGTGGCTGCACGCCTGTGTCCGCAGTGCGTGTTTTTGCCAGTGGATTTCGATCGCTACCGGGAGGTGTCTCGGCAGTTCAAGCAGGCCCTGACGCAGGTCACCACGGCCATCGAGGATCGGGGGATCGACGAGGTCTATCTGGATCTCACCGAGGTGCCCGGAGACGATCGGGCGCTCGCCTTGCGACTTCAAGCGGCAGTGTTCGAAGCCACCGGCCTCACCTGCTCGATCGGTATCGGGCCCAACAAGCTGGTCGCGAAAATCGCCTCAGACCTGGACAAGCCGCGGGGCATCAGCCTGGTGGGCACCGACCACATTGCCCAGCGCCTGTGGCCACTGGCCGCACGCAAGATTCCCGGTATCGGCCCCAAGGCCGACGCACGTTTGAAAGCGCTGGGTATCGAGACGATCGGCCAGTTGGCCGCCTGCGATCCTGGCTGGCTGGCGGCACAGTTCACCGAGCGCTATGGCCACTGGCTGCACCGCGCGGCACACGGCCTGGATGATCGGCCATTAGACCTGGACCCGGAACCGCGTTCGCGCAGCCGAGAGACCACGTTTCAGCAGGACCTGCACCCGGTGCGCGACTGGCAGCGCCTGGCGCAGGTGTTGGCCGCCTTGTCGAAACAAGTGAGCGAAGACCTGCGCAAGCGCGGTTATCGGGGCCGCACGGTGGGTATCAAGTTGCGCTTCGCCGACTTTCGCACCGTGACGCGCGACCGTACCGTGGAGATGCCCCTGGATGACGCCACCGCAATCCGCAAGCTGGCGTTTGAGTGCCTCGCACGGGTCGAGCTGAAGCGTCCGATCCGACTGGTGGGGGTGCGGGTGGGGGAGCTGTCACCGGCCAGCCTGGCGACAGACGCGTCCGGTGCGGTGCCGCCACAAGAAGGCATCGCCACGCCAACGCAGGCTGCGGACCGCCGTCAGGGTCGCAGTGCACGCGCACCCGATGCAGGCGGCTCGCTGCCGCTCTTCGATCTGATGCAAGAGCGGCCGGCTCGACCGGGCCGCTGACGACTCCCCTCACCGGACGATGGACGGCTCCACTGCCGCAGCCAACATGGACGGAGCCAGGCGCAGGCGGACTGAATCCGCCACCGGGCACGTCACGCGAGCCGAGGGGACTCAGCGCTCCCTGAACGCGTTTTCGCGTACTGCCACGATCGGCTTGGAGAGATAGTCCAACACGGTCTTGTTGCCGGTAATGATGTCCACGCTGGCCTGCATGCCAGGCAAGATCGACACCGGCTGACCGGCGCGCTGCGGAGGTGGGCCCCGCGTTTCCACGCGCGCCAGATAGGCGGGAGGCTCCTGCTCGCTGGTGCCGGGGACCAGGTCGGGGCTGACCTGTGTCACTTCACCTTCGATGGTGCCGAAGATCGAGTAATCGTAGGCGGCGAGCTTGATGCGCGCCGGCAATCCGATCTTCACGAAGCCGATGTCCTGCGCACGGATCCGTGCTTCGATCACCAGCTTGTCTTCGATCGGCACGATCTCGACCAGCGGGTCACCGGCACGCGCGGCAGCACCCACAGTGGTGACCGCCACGCGATTCACCACGCCGCGCACCGGCGAGGCGATTTCGGTACGGGCTACGCGGTCCTTCAAGCCTGGCAGCAACTCCTGCTGGGCGCGCAGATCGGAGGTGGTGCGGCTGAGCTCAGAGCTGGCCTCGGAGCGAAACTGCCGAACCGCAGACTCGCGGCGCGCACGGATTTCAGCCACCCCAGACTCCAGTTTCGGGATGCTCACCGTGGTGGACTCCACCCTGCCCTGCAGCTCCGAGATGCGCCCATCCAGACGCACCAGCTCCAGGCGAGGCTCCAGACCGCGCTCGACCATGGTGGCGACAATCTCGCGCTCTTCGCTGGCCAGCTTCAAATTGCGCTGAGCGGTGGTCAAGGTGGTCCGTGCCTCTTCGACCTCCTTCATTCGCTGGGCCAGCTGGGTATCCAGCGTGGCGAGTTCGGCATTGAGCCGCGCGCGCCGCTGTTCAAACTCGGCGCGCTCGGTGGCCAGGTACGGTGCAGCCGCCTGGTCTTTGCTGTACGCGCCAAATTGCGGATCGCCACCGCGCATCTCGGCTTCGAGGCGGGCACGTCGCGCTCGCAACGCCTGGACCTGCTCGCTGCGGCTATCGCGCTCCGAGCCGAACTGCACCGGCGACAAGCTGAGCAGGAGCGCCCCGGCTTCCACCCGATCGCCAGGCTTCACGTGGATAGCCGTGACCACACCGCCCTCAAGATGCTGCACCACCTGCATGCGGCCCGAGGGCACCACACGGCCGTCAGCACGTGTCACATCATCGACCCGGGCCTGCTGCGCCCAGAACACCAGTGCGCCAAACACGGCACACAGTCCCAGCAAGAGACCGCGAGAGGCTACGCCAGGCCGGGTGCGACGCAAGGCATGCGCCAGCCCCTGAAGATCGGGGTCGTTTTCCGGGCGGGCTGAGATCGCCATGGGGTCGGCACGCTTCATGAGGTGCGCTGCGCAGAGGTGGAGGTGGATGATGCAGTCGGCGGGGCCGGCGCGCGTGGGGTGGCGACCGGGCCAGACGGCTGCGGTGCAGGCGCCTGGGCCCGCGCCAGAATCTCGGCCTTGGGGCCGTCGGCAATGACCCGCCCGCCATCGATCACGATCATGCGATCGACCAGCGCCAGCATCGAGGGTCTATGGGTCACCAAAACAACGGTGCGCCCCTGCGGCAAGGCCTTCATGCGCTCGATCAGGGCCTGCTCACCTTGAATATCGGTCGCACTTGTCGGTTCGTCCATCAGCAGGATCGGCGGGTCACCCACCAGAGCACGAGCCACCGCGATCGCCTGGCGCTGTCCCCCCGATAACCCTGCGCCACGCTCGCGCAGCTTCATGCCATAGCCATCGGGGTGCGTGGCCACAAAATCGTGCACACCGGCCATGCGGGCAGCCAGGACCACGGCTTCGTCGCTCGGATCGTCTGCACCCAGCGCAATGTTTTCGCGCACGGTGCCACTCATGAGCCAGATGTCCTGCAGCACCGAACCCACCTGACTGCGCAAATGGGCAGGCTCGATCTGGCGGCTATCCAGTCCGTCGAACAGGATTTCACCGCGATCAGGTCGATACAGTCCCATCAGCAGGCTCAGGATGGTGCTTTTGCCAGAACCAACCCGCCCCACGAGCGCCACCCGCTCACCCGGGCGAATCGACAGCGACACACCGGCAATTGCCCCTTGTTTCTGGCCCGGATAGGTGAAGTGCACATCGCGCATCTCGATGGCGCCGGCCATACGAGAGACCGCATTCACTGCCCCGATCTCGGCATGTTCACGGGGCTGCGCCATCATTTGATTGAGGGAACGGTAGCTCACGATGGTCTGATTCATCCGGGTGAGCAACTGAGCCAACTGCCCCAGCGGCGCAATCGCGCGACCCGCGAGCATGGAGCACGCCACGATCGCGCCCGAGCCGATCTGCCCGTCGCGAATCAGGAAAAAGCCATAGGTGACCGTACCCACCCACACCGCCTGCGTGGCGAGCGATGCAAAGTTGGTGGCAACCGACGACAGCATGCGTGTATGCAGCCCCACGGCGGCCTGATGCGCCACGGCGGCCTGCCAGCGCCGACGCAGCAGCGAACCGGCACCCAGGCTCTTGACAGTCTCGATGCCGTGAAGCGTCTCGACCAGCACGCCGGCCTTGTGGTGACCGTCTTCCTGAGCCGACTGCACCAGCCGGCGCAACCGGGGCTGCACCAGGACCGCTGCAAGCATCACGAATGGTGCGGCAATGATCGGCACCCAGACCAGGGGTCCGCCCACTGCAGCAATCACGGCCAGAAAGAGCAGCGCAAATGGCAGATCGATCAGCGTGGTGAGGGTGGCTGAAGTGAGGAAGTCGCGAATCGATTCAAATTCGCGCATCAGGCTGGCCATGGCGCCTGTGCTGCTGCGGCGCGACTTCATGTCCATCTCGAGCACCTGCTCGAAGAGCGAGTCGGCGATCACCATGTCGGCCCGCGCGCCCGCCAGATCCAGAAAATAGCCGCGCAGCATGCGAATGGAGAAATCTCCGAGCAGCACAATGCCCACGCCCACCAGCATGGCGGTCAGGGTATCGGTGGCGTTGTTGGGCATGACCCTGTCATAGACGATCATGGAGAAGATCGACGAAACCAGGGCAAACACATTCACAAAGAGCGCGGCCAACCCGATCTGCCAGTACAAACTCCTGGACGACAGCACCGGCCCCCAGAACCAGTGACCGAATCGAGCCCGATGGGTGCCGTCTTCCGGGGTGTCGGTGCGCAAGGGGGGTTCAGCGACGATGCAACGTGCCCCAACCCACGCCGCTGCGTCAGCCGGTGTAGCCACCACGGGCTTCTCACCGCGACTGGCTTCGAAAAAGACGGCGCCGCCCTCACGCTGCTCGCCGGTCAGCACACGCGCTTGGCCCTGGCGGTCCAGCATCAGCAGCAGACCGGGAGCCTGCGTTTCCAGTCCCGCCACGTACGGGCGCGCATTGCAGCGCAAACCCAGGCTTTCAAGCGCTTCAAGTGCCTGCTCGAAGGTCCAGGCGCCCGGGTCGCGGGCCACTCGGGCGCGCAATGCAGCGGGCGACATGGGTCGCTCCAGACGCTTGAGCAGCCACAACAGGCTCTGCTCGAGTGCATCGGGGGTAGTCGCGCCCGCATACGGCGCACTCCCCGCGGTCGGGTCCTGCGGTGACACGGAAGCGGTGGCACTCATATCAGGGCCTGGGCGATACGCCAGCAGCCTGCGTCAGGCGCGGCTCCAGATCGGACACCAGATGCAGCAATCGATATTGCGCAATGCGCCGGTCGATCGAGGCATTGATCAGGTCTCGTCCTGCGTTGTAGAGGTCTTCCTGAACCCGCAGCAAATCAAGCAGCGAACCCCGATTGAATGCGAACAATTCTTTGACGGCCATGAGCGATTCGGACGCGGTTTGCACCGCAGATTGGCGACTGTTCAG
>JBIKKG010000395.1:0-6241 GCA_044360485.1 Burkholderiaceae bacterium
TAAAGACCAAATCAGTCGTCCCGCGTGAACAAGCCAATCGGGATGTCGACGAGGCCATTGCCCACTATCTAGACGAGCACGCAGAAAAAGCAGCGCTTGGATTTATCGATGCACTTGAGCGAGCCTACATTTAGATCAGCCGCCATCCTGCGATTGGATCATCGCGTTATGCGCATGAACTCAACCTGCCGGGTCTGCGTTCGTGGCGTCTGAATCGCTTCCCGTACCCTGTGTTCTACGTCGAGCATCAGGACCACATCGATGTCTGGCGTGTGCTGCAGGGACAGCGCGATATCCCGACAGGGCTGCAAGACCCTGAAAAGACCTGAGCAGGTTTTCGCTGGGTCGTCGTGCAAGGAATCAGTCAGGTTGGTCCCTCTCGTGCACTTGAGTGCGACTCGGTCACTGGACGAGGCCTCCGCCTTGGCCAATCGTCAGCGCGACGGCACCGGGCTTGCCCCTGCGGGCCCTTTGCCCAGAGCTGCTTCCCGGCCGCCAAATCGGGCAATCAGTGCGTCTTGATCGGCCTTGGCGCGCTGGTCTGTGGCCAGTGGGTCAAGCATTTGATTAAGTAGCGATGCCATGTGCTCTAGGATCGGCCGATAGCCTTCATCCGTGGCGAGGTCTACGGCTTGACCTGGATCAGCCGCCATGTCGAACAATTCTGCCTCATAGCCCACGTAGTGGTGATATGCCCACTGACCTTGCCGCACCAAGTAGGCTGCGCTGGGCGAACCCACAGCGTGGTACTCGCTAAAGCCGATCCGTTGAGGATCGTCTTTCTCGTTGGCGACATCCACAAGCGATCTGCCCGGAAGACTAGGATCTGCGGGCAGGTTCGCGTTGTCGAGTACGGTAGGGGCAATATCGATCAGGTTAACGTGGGTCGAGCAGACTCTGCCAGGTGGGATCCCCGGCCCAGCCAAGATCAAAGGAATGTGAGTGGCTTCGCGGTAGAGCATCGATTTATTCCACATCCCGCGCACACCCTGGTTGTCGCCATGATCGCTACTCATGATCACTCGGGTAGATGCCTGCAAACCGGTTTGCCTGAGCGCTTGCAGCACTTTGCCGATTTGTTCATCAATGAAGCAAGCCAAGGCGAAATAGCACGCCAAAGCCAAGCGGCGGCGCTCGGGCGTGCCTAATTCATCATCGGCATTTGAAAAATCTGCATGTCGTTGCACCCAGGGGTGGCGCTGGTAGCCGCTCTGAGGATGCAGCCTAGGGTCGGCAATGGCATTGATGTCGATTGCATCGAGATAGCGTTGGGGCACGACCAAAGGAAAATGGGGGGCGACAAATCCTACGAACAAGGCCCACGGAGATGCATCTTTCTCGGCTGCCTTGTCATTCAGCCACTGCGCTGCGTGATCTGCCGAGGTCATGTCATACCGGTTATAGCTGGACAGCCCGGCACCGAGTTCGTTAAACAGACGCGATGGACGCGGCGCGCTGGGCAATGGGTTGCGCACCGAGCCCCAGACCTGACCGATGCCGTCGGCCAAATGCAAGGGATCATGCTGCCTGGAAAAGCCGGTCGGCGCTGTGCCATTGACGTAGTGCAGTTTCCCTATCGACTCGACGCAATGGCCAGCAGCTTGCAGGGCATGCCCCCAACTGGCCGTGCGTCCGTCATAGCCCATGGCGTTATCCCAATACGCGATGTCATGCACCCATCGCCCCGTCGCCAGTGCGGCCCTTGCGGGTACACAGATTGGGGAAGGTGTGAGGGCTTGCGTGAATCGGGTGCCACGGGCAGCGAGTGCATCCAGATTGGGGGTCTTGACGAAGGGGTGGCCAGCGCAGCCTAAGGCATGGGCATCTTGCTCATCGGTCAGCAAGATCAGGCTATTGAATGGTTTTCCAGTCATGGGCGAACGATGCAATGTGTCGATGCGTTGAAGCGCCACAGGAAAAAAATCAAGCGGGCCCTACCGGCTCCGGGAGCGGGTTGCGAATATCGTCGGGTCGGTCCAAGAGTCGTTGCATCAATTCCTCACGCAAGCCACGATGCCTGGGATCATCAAACAGGTTTTCGCGCTCGTAGGGATCATTGCTGAGGTCGTACATTTCACCGACCCCACTGTCCAATTCAACAGTCAGCTTTGCGCTGCGAGTACGCACAGTGCGCAAGTCCAAAGCCACGCCACAACGCGATGGCCCCAGCCGCCACTCGTTGTAGGCGTGATCGCGCTCTGCATTCACCTCGCCGAGGAGAAGCGGCCTTAGGCTCTTGCTGTGCACCGCAGAAGGCACAGGTGTGGACGCGTAGTCGGCGAAGGTCGCTGCCAGATCAATCGTGGATACGGGCTGATCGGACACGTGATTTGCTGCAACTCCGGGCCCGCGCATGATCAAGCCGACGCGCAGCAGGCCTTCGTAATGCATTGGGCCCTTGAGCATGAGGCCATGATCACCCAACAACTCGCCGTGGTCGGAAGTGAATACAACGAGCGTGTTGTCAGCCAAGCCAGCGTCATCCAGAGCGGACAAGATCCGGCCCACCTGATGATCGACTAAAGAAATCATGCCGTAGTAATTGGCAATGATCTCGCGCAACTGAACATCGGTTTGCTGAGCCATTCGGGAGTATTCCTCTCGAATTTTTCTGCTTTCCGGTGTGCCACCGGGTGTGTTTTCCAGCGCTGCTCTGTGCCACCACGGGCGTTTGTGAAGATCTCGAATCCGATGCGGTGGTAGGTCAATCTCTTCTGGCCGATGCATCCAACACCAGGGCGCTGGTGCATCAAATGGATGATGCGGATCTGCCATCGACACCCACGCGCAAAACGGCTTTACCTCCATTTGCGCATCGGAAGCCTGCCGTTGACGCCGACCATGCTCAGCGATGTACTCGACCGCGCGATCGCCCACCCAGGTGCTGTTGTGCCAAGCGGTGGGCAAGGCGCTGTTGTGCGTTTGTGCAGCCTGCGTTTGCGGGTCAAGGCGCTGGCTGTAAAGGGCGTTTTTCATTGCGCCCAATCCATCGCGGTGATACCAGCGCTCGTAATGCAAGCCGCCTGGACTAGGCTCGGGAAGCCAATAGTTATGCCCCAACTGCATCAACTCGACCTGATCAAAGCCCATGTAAGGGCCTCTCCAATCGTCTGCAAACAGATGCGAACTCGGAATGTTTTCGCAGCGGCCGGTTGGTCGGTTTGCGTATGAATGATTGCTCGAGAAATGCGCCTTGCCTATAAATCGCGTGTCGTAGCCCGCTTGGCTCAATCGGCCTGCAAAACCGTCGGCAGCGATGGCCTCGTCAAGGTCGATGCCATTGTCGTGTACCCCACTGGTCAGTGGCAGCGTACCGGTCAAAATGGCGCTTCTTGCGGGCATGCACACCACATTGGGCGTGATGCAGTTTTTGAATCGCGTGCCTTGCCGAGCCAGTAAATCTAGATGCGGCGTCCGCACCCTACGCCCTTCAAATCCGAAGCAGTCTGCGCGGTGCTGATCGCTCATGATCAGCAAAATGTTAGGTCGTCTCAAATCATGTCACCGGAGTTCGCAGACAGCCGTGCATCAGTTTTCAGCGGTGTAACCGGTCGCCTTGATGACAGGCCCCCAACGTTCAAAATCGTCCTTGAGATGGCGAGCCAAATCAACAGAGGACCTGACGTCAGAATCGAACTCCAACTTTTCAATTGCTGCAACCAAGCGAGGGCTACGCGCCGCAGCCACAATCGCCGCCTCCAGTTCCAATTGGCTTGCTTTGGGTGTTTTACTCGATGCAAAACATGCAAACACCTCGGTGAGCTGTAGCTCTGGGTAACCCAGCTCTTTGAATGTGGGCACTCCCGGCAGGCCAGGCAAGGCTTTGTCGCCGCTGAAGGCAAGAATACGAAGCTTGCCGGACTTGTGATGCGTAACCAGGTTGGGCAACGTGGTGGCAAGCGAGGGAATCGTGCCACCCAACACATCCGTCATCGCTGCTGCGCCACCGCGATAGGGCACATGCTGAAATTCAATACCGGCCTTTCGCGCGAACATCACGCCCATGAAGTGCATGGCCGTGCCAGCCCCTGGGGTGCCGTAGCTGGCCTTACCCGGGTTTGCCTTGGCCCAATCCACAAACTCCTTGAGTGTCCTGGCAGGCGTACCCGGTCCGACGCCCAAAGCAAACTGGAAAGAGCAGACACCGGCCAACGGCGAGAGATCACTTAGCGCATAACGCAGCTTTGGATAGACATGTGGGAATATCGTCGCATTGCCCCCTGGCATCATCACAATCGTGCTGCCGTCGGCGGGCGAGGCAAGCATCGCCTCGGTGGCCAATTGCCCGGCGGCGCCAGTGCGGTTTTCTACGATCGCGTTGTAGCCTGCGACGCGTAGCTCCTCACTGACTTGGCGCGCCACCACATCCACAGCGCCCCCGGCAGGGTAGCCCACGAGTATTTTTAGGGGTTTGCCTTGCGCGACGGCCAGGCTGGGCGCGAGACCCGCGTAGGCGCTTGCTCCCGTGTAGGACAGGAAGTGGCGACGAGTCAACATGATGCTCTCTCCAAGGCCGCTGCAAACAGCATTCAAGGCGGCCAGATTCGCTGTGTAGCCTTGTGCAAACTAGGCAATCATGTGGCGGTCTTGAGCCGAACTCAGTTACTTCGGTAACAATACAAGGATGGCACCTAACAACTTGCGCTCGAGCGAGCGCTCCCCGCTAGAAGTCTTGCAAAGCCGTCAATTGGCGCGCAAGTTCGTCAACGCCCTTGCACAACCGATGGATTTGAAAAGCAGACCGCTGCACCGATTGGACACCGGCATTTGCTTGTGCCGGGCGGGGGATCGCGTGACGCAATTGCCGTATGTCATGAGTGGTCGGCTCGATGCCGTGGTACATCTACCGGGTGCCCAAGGAGGCCAAATCGTTCCCATCTCGTTTCGCGCGGGTGAGATGGCTTTCCTGTCTTATCTCTTCAACCATTTACCGAGCGGCAGCGACCTACTGGTGGGAGAGCCCAGCACCATTCAATGGCTGCCGCTGCAAGACATCGAGGCTTGTCTGCTCAAAGATCAGGGCTTGCTCCTGACGCTGGTACGCTTTCTCGGGCAGCGCCTTAGGGAAGTCCAGGCACGCGAGCGCAGTTGGGCTGCGAGAGGCGTACAACCCCGTCTTTGCGCCGGCTTGGCGCGCATGGCCGCTGATTTGCCCAGACGCTCTGACGGACGCACCGTGGTGGTCGCAACACATGAACAGTTAGCGGCCGGTTGCGGAATCAGCCGACCGAAAGCATCGATTGCCCTCAAAGCACTAGAAGACAACGGTATTTTGAAACTGGGTCGCGGCTGGATCGAGGTGTTGAACTTGCCAGGGTTGATCGAAAAAGCGGGCTAGAAAACGCGCGCTGAGACCGCGTGTACTGGGTTCTAGGTATATGAGTGCCGAACGACGCAGCTATGCTGATGACCGTGACCCGCATCAACTGTTTTGAGAAGGGGAACCCTTGCCCGCTCTTTCCAGGCAGGCATCGAGTGCTTTCTTCAATTCCAGCAGAGAAACCTGCACGGCCGCCCACAGAATATCTTTGTCGATGTCAAAATAGGCATGAGCCAGCGCAAAATTCAGCTCTGGTCAATATCGAGGTCAGTACGCCTCCGTCCCGAAACAAATCTGCAGGCGGCATCAATCGCATCGCACATGTGCTCAAGCCTCCAAAGATCATGCGGCGACACACTGAACTTCAGCCTCTCGGGCTACTTCATCACGGAAATTTCGACTGAGATCTTCAGCAGCTCGTAAGTCGACTTTCAGGCCACCAAGCAGAGCGGACAATTCCCGCTCAAGCCTGGACATATCTAGCAGAGTGATCGTGGCTTGACGCTCGAATTCGACCAATAAATCCACATCGCTCGTCGGATTAAACGTGCCCTTGAGTCGGGAGTCGAACAGGGAAAGGCGGCGAATTTTGTTGCGCTCGCACAGCTCGGAAAGAGCAACTTCCGGAATCGGCAGTCGAGAGCCCATCAGTGCCCTTTCGGCGTGAAGCGAAATGTCTGGTGGGCCCCCCGAGAGTCGAACTCGGCACTAAGGGATCCTGAGTGTATCGAGCACGTATTCGCTGTAGCTCGTCCAATTTTGCCAAATTTTGCCAATTTCACTAACCTGAGTTGGTGAGCACGATGAATATCTCCCTCCCTGACAACCTGAAGTCGTTCATCGACGAACAGGTCAGCCAGCGTGGCTTCGGCACCAGCAGCGAGTACGTGCGCGAGTTGATCCGCAAGGACCGGGAGAAGT
>JBIKKG010000038.1:0-20386 GCA_044360485.1 Burkholderiaceae bacterium
TGGAAGGAGTGATCTGCCGGGCGTTGCCCAGCAAGGGCAGCCCCGGGGGGCAGGGCAGATCGTCGATGCGTCGCAGCGCTCGTGGCGCGGTGGCTGCCATCAGCCGAGCGTCACGCGTCCGCGCGGCGTCTCGAAGTTGGCCGACAGGCCAGGCGCGTCCGATCGCTCCCAATCAATGGGAATGGGCGAAACGATGTCCGGGCGCCGTTCGATCACGCTGTTTGCGCCGCGCACCGTGAAGCGGGTCAGCCGCACACCGGCGTCGGGCAAACGCGCGGCAGGATGCTGGTCGGCGGGCACATCCCACTGGATCAGCGTGGGCAGCAGACCATCGGCAGGCGGGCGCCCACCTGTGGAGGCACAGATACGCCAGCGCAACGCGCCGCGCGTCATGGGGATGGGTTTGCCGGGCAGGTACTTCAGGCTGGCGAGCGCGGCGTCCATGTCATCGGTGCGGCACAGGAAATGCACCAACTGTGGCGAACGCTTCAGGCGCGCCTGCATCGCCGGGTCATCGAGCATGAACGAGCGAGGCTGTGCCGGATCGGGTTGAGTCGGGTCGGCCGCGATCAGTTCGAGATAAGTGCCTGAGCCCAGTTGCAGCAGCTTGTTGTGGGTGCCGCGGCCTTCGTGCTGCCCGCCTGCGGACAGCGGCACGCCTAAGCGTTCACGCAGCCAGGCTTCGCCACTCTCCAGGTCGGTGGCGGCTACCACCAGATGGTCGAGTTCGATCTTCATGCGGCGCCCCCAAGTAGAATGCAAGGATGTTAACCGAACACAAAGAGCGCCTTGCGCAGGCTCTGGAAGCCGCCGCAGCGCAACTGGCCAGCGTCTTGGGCGATGCACAGACCATCGAAACCGTGGGACGTGCCCGCGCTTTACTGGAACGACCCAAGCAGAGCGGCCATGGCGACCTGGCCTGCAGCCTCGCGCTGCAGGTGGCCAAGCCGCTCAGGAGCAACCCTCGTGCTGTGGCACAGTCATTGCTCGATGCGTTGCGTGCCTCGCCCGCAGGACCGCTGATCCAATCCGCCGACATTGCCGGACCGGGTTTCATCAATCTCACGCTCACCGCGCAGGCCAAGCGCGAAGTGCTCGGGCGGGTATTGGCGGGTGGCGAAGGCTATGGTCGCCATGCCACGGGCGCAGGCAGGAAAGTGCTGGTGGAGTTCGTCTCGGCCAACCCGACCGGGCCATTGCATGTGGGCCATGGTCGCCAGGGCGCCCTGGGCGATGCCATCGCGGCCTTGTATGAAGCGGGGGGCTGGCAGGTCCAGCGCGAGTTCTACTACAACGATGCCGGGGCACAGATTGCCAATCTGGCACTGTCGGTGCAGGCGCGCGCGCAGGGCCTGACCCCGGAAGACCCTCGCTTCCCGGCCGATGGCTATCGCGGCGAATACATTGCCGAGATTGCCCGCGACTATCTTGCGGGCCGCACAGTGTCGGCGCGCCGCGTGGAGCCGGTGACCGGGGCAGGCGATGTTCAGGATCTTGATGCGATCCGACGCTTTGCCGTGGCCTATCTGCGCCACGAACAGGACCTGGATCTGCAGGCGTTCGGCGTGCAGTTCGACATGTACTACCTCGAGTCCTCGCTCTACACCGAGGGCAAGGTGGCGGCCGCGGTCGACGGGTTGGTGAAGGCAGGCCGCACCTATGAGCAGGATGGCGCGCTGTGGCTGCGCTCGACCGACTACGGCGACGACAAGGACCGCGTGATGCGCAAGTCCGAGGGCGGTTACACCTATTTCGTCCCTGACGTGGCCTATCACGTCAGCAAATGGGAGCGGGGCTTCACCAAGGCGGTCAATATTCAGGGATCGGACCACCACGGCACCATTGCACGGGTGCGCGCGGGGCTGCAGGCCCTGAATATCGGCATCGCGCCGGGCTTTCCCGACTATGTGCTGCACAAAATGGTGACCGTGATGCGCGGCGGCGAGGAGGTGAAGATCTCCAAGCGTGCAGGCTCATATGTGACGCTGCGCGATCTCATCGAGTGGTCGGGTGGCATCGGCCCCGATGGTGCGTTGCCCGAGGGTTTGAGTCGCGACGATGCCTTGCGCCGCGGTCGCGATGCCGTGCGCTTTTTCCTCATCCAGCGCAAGGCCGACACGGAGTTTGTCTTCGATGTGGACCTGGCGGTCTCGCGTTCCGATGAAAACCCGGTCTACTACGTGCAATACGCGCATGCCCGCATTTGCTCGGTCCTGGCGCAATGGCAGGCGGCTCATCCGGGCACGCATGAGGCAGCGTTGCAGCGCGCAGACTTGAGCGCTCTTGAGGGCGCTCGCGAATTTGCGTTGATGGGGCGTCTGGCCGAATACCCCGATGTGCTCAAGGCTGCTGGCGAAGAACTGGCCCCGCACACGCTCGCCTTCTGGCTCAAGGATTTGGCTGCCGACTTCCACGGGTACTATAACGCCGAGCGTTTTCTGGTCGACGATGCCCGCGTGCGCGATGCGCGCCTGGCCCTGCTTCTGGCCGTCAGGCAGGTGCTGCGCAACGGCCTGTCCCTGATCGGTGTCTCGACCCCCGAACGCATGTGAAGGCGCAGACATGGCGAAACCAATGCGACAGGACTCCCCCATTAAAGCGTCGCCTCGACCGGGCGCTGTGAATCGGTCGCGCGGCAAGGGAGGCGTCATCGCAGGCGTGCTGATCGGCCTGCTGGTGGGCCTGGCGCTGGCGGTGGCCGTCGCGGTGTACATGTCGCGCTCGTCCTCACAACTGTCTGACAAGACCCGCCGTGCGCCTGAGCGCGTGGGCGAAACGGCGCCGGGCCAGGAATTGCCCGATCCCAATCGCCATGCACAGAGCGTGAAGTTGCCGCAAACCGAGCCGCCGGTGGCGCCCGAGCCCCCCGCGCAGCCAGCCGAGTCTGCTGCAGCGCCCGCACAACCCGTCTCGCAGGGCGAATCGACTGACGCCAACAGCCCGCAGCCCGGCGCTTCGGCGGGCGCGGCGCCCACCGAAGCGCCGCCGCCCCCGGCCGTGCCAGGGGTCGGGCCGTCTGGCACGGCCGCTCTTGAAAACCCGGTCGACAAGTCCACTTACGTTTTGCAGGTGGGCGCCTTCAAGGGCCAGGAAGATGCCGAGAGCATGAAGGGCAAGCTCGCCCTGATCGGCTTTGAAGCGCGCATTCAGTCGGCCGAAGTCAACGGGGTCACGTTCTACCGCGTTCGGGTGGGTCCCTACGGGCAGCTTGATGACATCAACCGTGCACGCAGCCGCCTGGCCGAAAACGGCATCGAGGCATCTGTGGTGCGACAGCGATAAGGACATCCGCATGAAACGATCTGCACGCCGCGCGGCGGTAGCCACACTGGGCCAGGCTGCCCTTCTCGGCCTGATTCCCGCCCTGAATCCGAGCGCCGTCCTGGCGCAGGGCGGCACCGGTGAAGGGTTTGAGTTCAAGTCGGTCAAGCCTGCGGCGCCCGTGGATGCGGCGGCCGGCAAGATCGAAGTAGTCGAGTTCTTCTGGTACGGCTGCCCGCACTGCCATCAACTGGAGCCTGCGCTCAAGGATTGGGTCAAGCGCCTGCCTGCAGATGTGAGCTTCCGAAAGGTGCATGTGCCCTGGCAAGTCCAGGCCCACCAGCAGCTGTTCTTTACGCTCGACGGCATGGGCCTGGCCGATTCCATGAGCGACAAGGTGTTTGCTGCCATTCACACTGACCGCAATAAGCTCGATACGCCCGAAGCCATGGCCGATCTGTTGGCCAAGCACGGTGTTGATCGCAAGCAGTTTCTCGATGCCTACGCCTCCTTCGGTGTGCGCACGAAAGTGCAGCGTGCGCGCGAGCTCGCTGCTGCCTACAAGATCGAAGGTGTGCCCACGTTTGGTGTGGCCGGACGCTTTGTCACGTCGCCCTCGATGATGGGTTCGAACGGCGCAGCACTCAAGATGGTCGAGACGCTGGTCGATCGGGTGCGCAAAGGGGCTTGAGCCTCTTGCGCACGGTATGTCGACATGGTGGTCTGGAGGTTCGGCGACCGTCCCGGTGAGCCGCGCTCAGAGCGTGCGCAGCCGGCCAGGCCATTGCGTATCGTCAGTCTGGTCCCCAGCCTGACCGAGTTGCTCTTTGAACTGGGGCTTGGCCCGCAGGTGGTGGGGCGCACCGGGTTTTGCGTGCACCCGGCCAATGCCGTGCGAGCTGTGCCCAAGGTGGGCGGCACCAAATCGGTCGATGTGGACGCCGTGCTCGCCTTGTCGCCCACGCACCTCATCGTCAATGTCGATGAAAACGAGCGGCCGACCGTTGAGCGCCTGGCGCGCGACGTTCCCGAGGTGGTGGTGACCCATCCGCTCACGCTGGCGGATAATCTCGCGCTCTACGCAGGTTTTGGCGAGCGCTTCGGCCGTGAGCGCGAAGCGCGGGGACTCGCCGACCGCCTCAATGACGCACGCCAAGCACTGGCCGCTCAGCACTGGCCGCAGCGCGATGCCGTCTACCTGATCTGGAAGGACCCCTGGATGACCGTTGCCCCCGATACCTATATCGCAGACATGCTTGCGCAAGTCGGATTGCGTGCGCTGGCGCCCGAGTCGCAGCATCGGTATCCGCAAGTCGATTGGGCGCAATGGCCGGCCTGGGACAGCGCGCGAGCGTCGCGCTCGGATACGCCTGCGCTGGTGTTGTTTTCAAGTGAACCGTTTCGATTCACTGCGCAGCATGCGCAAGCCTTTGCGCAGCATCAGGGCATCGATCCGCAGCGCTGCTTGCTGGTCGATGGTGAGATGCTGTCCTGGTACGGGCCGCGTGCCATCGAGGGCTTGCATTACCTCGGCGCACTGCGTGCACGCATTGAAGAGCGTGCGCCATGATGCGCCGCCTTGCACGACGGCTGAGCCCGCGGGCGGCGTGGGTCTGCGTACTGGGCGGCCTGGTGCTGTCCGGCTGCAGCACCGTGACGCCGGTCCCCAGCGCTGCGGCCCATGTCGTGCGCGACACACCGCAGGTGTCTGCGCAGGCTGTGCCCGCCTCGGCCGAGTGGCCAGGCTTGCCTGCGGTGCCGTCTGCGGGCGTATCGCAGCCAGCCACGCAGGCTGG
Organism: Burkholderiaceae bacterium; assembly: GCA_044360485.1. Classification (GTDB taxonomy): domain Bacteria; phylum Pseudomonadota; class Gammaproteobacteria; order Burkholderiales; family Burkholderiaceae_E; genus UBA4615. The sequence continues at coordinate 5,058 of JBIKKG010000038.1, forward strand.
GGCTGAAGGATCGTCAGGCGTGCCGCCGACTCCAGAGGCCGTCTCACCAGCCCCGATCGCTGCGCCTGCGGTCTCGCCTGCGCTGGTGCTCTCCGACACCGACCCGGTGCCACGGATCGAGGCCGCGCATCGAGGCGCCAACCGGCCTTATCAGTTGGCTGGTCGGCAATATGTGCCGCGTACCGATCTGACCGAGCATCGTGAGCGTGGAGTCGCTTCCTGGTATGGCCATGCCTTTCACGGACGACCCACATCCAACGGCGAGCGCTTCGACATGCATGGGTTGAGCGCTGCGCACAAGACCTTGCCCATCCCGAGTTATGTGCGCGTGACCCATGTACGCAATGGGCGCAGTGTGGTGGTGCGCGTGAACGATCGCGGTCCCTTTTCCAAGGGCCGGGTCATCGATCTGTCTTTGGGCGCAGCGCAGCGACTGGGCATCACACAAAGCGGCACGGCGGAAGTCGAATTGCAATTGCTGGCCGCACCCCAAGGCTTCTCAAGCGCCATGGTCGCCCGGCGTGCGGGCGCGCCGCTTACGGCAAGTGCCGCAGCCGCAGCCAGAACAAGCTCGGCGACCGGTTCCGGGATGCGTGCCCCGGCGGCTGCCGTGACAGACACCACGCAACCGGTGGCCGATGTATTGGTTGCTCGCGCCGCTGAGCGACTCAGTCTGCAGGGCACGCCGGTTGATGTGCCGCGTGCGAGCGCGCCAGACAACCCCTTGTCTCAGCCTGCATCCGCGATCACCTCATCCCCCTGATCGGTCGCTGGCGCAGGCGCAGGCACAGGCGGTGGCATGCGCAGGGCGGTCTATGCCTGACCGGTGTCGCCTGTCACCTGCGTGTCGTCCGTGTCGTCCGTGTCGGACAGATCGGTTTCGGTGGCCGCCCGCCCGCGCAGTGCTACCGCGCGCTTGTACAGATCGTTGGCCCTGAGTCCGCTGGCCTGGGCAGCCAGACGAGCGGCCTGACGCACCGGCAATTCAGCGCACAGCGCGCGCAGCCACGTGTCCATCGGAACGGCGTCGGTGGCCTGCAAGCGGTCTACAGGTGGGGCGGCATCCAGGGCGATCACAAACTCGCCGCGTCGTCGGTCCGGATCTTCAGCCAACCATTGGGGCAATGTGCTCGCGGCCGCGCGGTGGATCTGCTCAAAGCGCTTGGTGAGCTCGCGACCGACCACCACCATGCGCTCGGGCTCCAGTGCGCGGGCCAGATCGTCCAGCGTCTCGACGATGCGATGCGGTGATTCATAAAAGACCACGACGTCCTGGCTGGCAGCCAACTCCTGAAGCCGTTCGCGGCGTGCCGTAGCGCGGGCCGGCAGGAATCCTTCGAAGCGAAAGCGTGGTTCCAGAAAGCCCGCCGCTGACAACAGCGTGACCACGGCAGACGGACCCGGGACCGGAATCACTGGCAGGCCGGCTGCATGCACGGCGGCCACGACCCGCGCACCCGGATCGCTGATGCCTGGTGTGCCGGCGTCGCTGATCAGCGCCACGGCCTGCCCTGCGCGGATCCGCTCTACAAGCGCCTGTGCGGTGCGCGCCTCATTGTGCGCGTGACACGCGATCAGGGTGGGGCGTGCACCGATATGGTCCAGTAACTGGCGCGAGACGCGCGTGTCTTCGGCCCCCAGCGCATCGACGCGTCGCAGGACATCGGTCGCTCTAAGACTGAGGTCTGAGAGGCGGCCGATCGGCGTGGCCACTACGTATAATCCGGCGCTGAGCGCGTCCGGTTCAGGGCGAACAGAATCTTTTTCCAGGGGCGTCATGCGATCTCGTCGTTCGGTGCTGAGCGCCATCCTGATGGGCGGACTGGCCAGTCCATTGTCGGCGCTTGCGCAGACACGAGCAAACAACGGGGCGCCTGTTGTGCCGGTACGCTTTGGCAGCGGCCCCACCACCATTGCCGTACTGGTGCCGCCCAAGGGCGGATTGTTTGATCGCGCCACCGATTGCCTGCTGGCGGGCATTCGCGCAGCCCATGCCGTCGATGGCACCGATGTCAGTGTGCAGGCCATCGAAACTCGCGACGAACCCATTGCATTGGGCGAGACCCTGGCGCGTCTCAAGGAGCAAGGGGTGGCCATCGCGATCGGCCCCATCACTCGTAACGGCGCCAACGGACTGCTCACCCTGGGTGAGTCGCCTGTGCCCACGCTGGCACTGAACCTGCCCGAAGGGGACATCCCGCCCGGCTCCCAGGCGGTCTATCTGAATCTCGCTACCGAGTCTGAAGCGCGCCAGGTCGCGGCATTGGCGTTTGCGCAGGCGCTGCCCAAAGCGGCCAGCCGGCGACCCCGGGCGGTCACGCTGGTGGCTGACGCGCGGGTGGCATTGCGAAGCGCCGTGGCCTTCAGCGACGAATGGGTGTCCCTGGGTGGCGAACTGATCGACCCCATCGAGTTTGAAGGTCAGCGCCCTCCGCGTGACCTGCGTGCGCGCTTCGGCGCCACCGCCCCGGACGTGGCCTTTGCGGCCATGACCGCAGAGCAGGCCCGAACGCTGCGCCGAGACCTAGGGACAGACATTGCGCTCTGGAGCACGTCCATGGCCAGTATTGGCGCCAATCCGATCAGCCGCCTCGCCGAACTCGACGGCATGTGTCTGCTGGAAATGCCCTGGAATGTCCAACCCGAGCATCCGGTCGTCAAAGCCCACCGCAAGGCACCCTCCAGTTACACCATCGAGCTGCAGCGTCTGTATGCCATTGGCATCGATGGCTATCGGTCGGCGAGGCAGTTACTGATCGAGCCCAAGGCGTTCGAACTCGATGGTGTGACCGGCCGCCTGCGCTTTGATCGTTCGCAAGCGGCCCGCATCGATCGCACCTCGGTGCCGGTCGTGTATCGCGGCGGCAAGGTCATTGCCGACAGATCGATCGCCTGACCGCCGCTGGTCGCAGCGGGTCGCGTCTCGTTCATCTCACCGTATCTGCACCGTGCCGGCCCCATTGCAGGCACGTGGTTTCGACGCCGAGGGACGTGCACTCGAGCTTTTGTGTCGTCACGGGTTGCGCCCGGTCGATCGCAATGTGCGATTCAAGGCGGGCGAGATCGACCTCATCATGCAAGATGGCGTCGAATGGGTGTTCATTGAAGTCAGAGCCCGTGGCCAGGCGCGTTTTGGGGGCGCGGCCGCAAGCGTCGGATGGCGCAAGCAGCAGCGGGTCGCCCGTGCAGCACAGCTCTATCTGCTGCGCCGATTCGGTCAGTCTCCCTGGCCTGCGTGCAGGTTCGATGTCGTGGCCTTCGAGGCCGATGAGCCCTGCTGGATTCGCGCGGCATTCACGCCTGGCTGATCACATCGGGCTCAGGCCGTTTGCGCCGATATAATCCGCCCGCACGTCTCGTCTGCCGCAGCGCCTGTGCTGCACTCCCGGACTGAACGTCTTCATTCGGAGCGAATGTATGCATTCTCATCGTCGACGCTTCACCACTGCGCTGGTCTTGACCCCGATGGTTTTGTCGGGCTGCGTACCGGTTGTGGCCACGAGTATGGCGGTGGGTAGTTTTGCGGTCATCGATCGCCGCACGCTAGGCACGCAGACCGATGACACTGAAATTGAACTGCGGGCCGCGGGTCGACTGCCTGATGCCATACGGGGCGCGCGTGGGGTGTCGGTCACAAGCTTCAACCGTAGTGTGCTGTTGACCGGACAGGTGCCCGATCCTGCCGCGAAGACCGAGGCAGAGCGCGCTGTGCGCCAGGTCAATGGCGTCAGGAACGTGTTCAACGAACTGGAGGTGGGCCCGCGCGTGTCTTTCACCACCATTGCCAACGACACTCAGCTCACCGCGCGCGTAAAGGGCGCGTTCCTTGAGCAAAAGGTTCTCGATGCCACTGCGGTGAAAGTCGTGACCGAAAACGGTGTGGCCTATCTCATGGGGCTGGTCACCCAGCGCGAAGGCCCGGCCTATGCGACCGCGGCCAGCCGCGTGTCAGGGGTGCGGCGAGTCGTGACGCTGTTCGATTACATCAGCGACGAAGAACTCGCTCGGATTCGCGCGCGCTGATCTCAAGCGGCTTGCGCGTCGCCGTGTGCCCCAGGCATCCGGCCGTTCAATCGCTGTAATGGTGCGTTGGTCGTGCGTGTGCGCACGGTGCACGCCTCGTTTCGGCTGCACGCAACCGTCAATCGGTCTGCACAGCAGGCAGGTCGAAGCGCTTCATTAGGCTTGCCGCTCGATCAGCCCTGGCGCATTGCTGCGCCACTTCATGTCGACGTGACCTGGACCCAATTTGTTCGCCAAGTCGGCCAGGCCGAGCGTGCTCTGCGCAAACTGCGCCGAGTGCACGCAACAGTCAGTCTGTTGCGCCTGATGGCGTTCGCAGGATTGATCGGACTGGCTGCAGATCTTGTGCCGGCACCTGCCCTGTTGGGCCTGGTGTCGGGGGGCCTGGCTTTGGCGGGCATGGTGATTGGCTGGCATGCCTGGATGGCCTGGCGGCATCACATCCGGATGCGCCATGACTTGCCAGACGTCATGCGCCGGCTCGGCGCGCAGCCCTTGGATACGCTCGGCAATCCGCTCGAGCGCAGGCTGCAAAATCTGCTGGAGGAGCTTGCGCTGGCCGCACATGTCGGTGTGCCTCGCGGGTTCGTGATGGACCAGGCGGATGCCATCGATGGGCTGACGCTGGGGCTGGATCGCAATAACTCGGCGGTCGTGGTGACGCGAGGCGCCTTGACCAGACTGACACGCGAAGAGCTGCGCGGATTGCTGGCGCATGAGATGGCGCATGTGGTCAATGGCGATGCGTGCACAGTCACCTACACGCTGTGCCTGAATCGGGGTCTGCGCTGGCTGGCTGCGCAGGGTTGGTCCTGGCATGCCCACGCCCGCGGCCACATCGTTCCACGCCTGCTGGGACGCGCATGCATCGCGCTGGGTGCGCCGGGAGTGGCTGTGGCACGTCTGATCGAGGCGGGCCTGTCGTCAGAGCGCGATCTGCAGGCCGATGCGCTGGCGGTTGCGCTGGTCGGGGATGCACATGGATTGGGATCTGTCTTGCGCAAGGCCTGCACCGAAGGCATGGCACAAGGCCCAGCGCGCGCGCTATGCGTCATGCCGATGCCTGCTGACTGGTATGCGATGGGCATACTGCGCTTTTCAGCGCCGCGCGGCTGGGCGGATGGATCTGCAGCGAATGTCTGCCTCACCGAGCGCATTCGCTTGTTGAGCGCCGAACAGGCCATGCCAATTGCCGCGACGATGGAGGCCGCGCCCAGTCCTGGGTCGGCATCCATGTCGCAGGAGCCGGCCTTGCCGGTTCTGGAGGTGATACGCGCAGCCGGTGGGGCACCTCGGAGCATCCATGAGGCCGCAGCGCGCCCGCGCCGGGTCTGGCTGGAGGGCCCCGAGCCGAACCTGTTGCTGGGTGACGAGATGGCCCAGGAGTCGGCATCGTCGACCGCGGTGATGCGACTGATGCGGGCCACGCGTGAGCCGGCTGGCGCTGCCGCGCTGGCGGTCGCTCTAGTGGCCGACTCCCCGCATGGTGTGCATGCATCGCTTGAGCAGCCTGCATGGGGTCATGCATGGCTGGTCGCCGCGCAGCGCCACGGCGCCATTCGTACGGCCCTCGCGGAATTGCCGGAGGCTTCCTTTCAGGCCTTGCGGTGGCCGCTGCTGGAGCTGGCCAGCGGCCGCTTGCGGCCGCTCTCTCGCGCTTCGCGCCAGTCGCTCAGCGTCTTGGCGCGCAGGCAGGCTGGTGGTGCGGGCGACTTTGCCCCACGCGCCTGGATTCATTGCGTGCTGCTTCAGCGTCGCCTGGGTCTGTTGCCTGCGGGTGCACGCAGTGCGGCCTTCAGTGAGTCCATGGATGCGCGCTCCGTGCGCGTGCTCTGTGCCATCCTTGCTCAGGACGCCGGCCTGGGCGAAGTCAAAGCGGATCGCGCGGCCAATGCCGCGATTCGTGACCTCGCCCTGCCCCCAATCGGCGGCAGCCCGGGCCGTTTGTCTTTAGATGCACTGGAGCGTGCAGTCGAGCTGGCCGCCTGCTTGCCCGCCATGGACCGTGTGACACTCATCGCGCATCTGCGACGCTTGCTCCCGGTGCAGGCAGATGCGCGCTGCGCTGAATTCCTGCGTCTGTTGTGCCTGACGATCGATTGTCCGCAAGTGAGCGCACTCTCGGCCCATCCGCAGGCGGTGCAGCGCGAGCCGTCTGCGACAAGCTCGCCTGCCGACCTGAGTCAGGGCTGACCCCCGGGGCCAGCGCCGCAGTGGCGCACCGGTAAGATCGCCCCTGTGCCCGATTTGCCCATCCCGTCCACCCCTCCCCAGATGCCGCGCGCCGCGCGCCGGCATCTGGTCGGCTGGACGCTGGCGGCTTTGGGTGCCGGCGCGATCGGCACAGGGCTTTGGCGTCTGTACCGTGACCAACCGTTCGCGCCCGGCCCGAAGCAGCTGCCGGCTCTCTCTTACCCGATCATCGATGGACGCCGGATCGGTCCAAAGGATTTGGCCGGGCGGGTGACCCTGGTGCAATTCTGGGCGACGACCTGCGCCGTGTGTGTCGCCGAAATGCCCGAGCTGATCGCCTTGCATGCGCGCTATCGTGACCGGGGCTTTGAGCTGCTCGCGATTGCCATGCCTTACGACCGGCCGGATCGGGTGTTGGAGTTCGCCCGCCGTCGCGCCCTGCCTTTTCCGGTGGCGCTGGACCCGATGGGTGCGGCGGTCGCGGCCTGGGGCGGCGTGGACGGTACGCCGGCAAGCTGGCTGGTCGGCCCGGACGGGCGCATTCGCGCCCATTGGCTGGGCGCGCTTAACCTGTCTGCCGTGAGCGCTCGCATCGAAGCCTTGTTGGCGGTGCGCAGCGGCTGAACACCGGCGCTTCGCGTCGGCACTCAGCCGACCCTCAGCCGACCCTCAGCCGACCCTCAGCCGACCCTCAGCCGACCCTCAGACCACTCCCGCTGCGTGCGCCTGCTGATCGGCGTGATAGGACGATCGCACCAGAGCGCCCACCGCAGCGTGAGTGAACCCTAACTCATACGCAAAAGCTTCGAATCGGGCAAAGACATCGGGATGGACATAGCGGCGCACCGGCAAGTGGTGCGTGCTGGGGGCCAGGTACTGGCCGATCGTGATCATGTCGATGTCGTGCGCGCGCATCTCGCGCATCGTTTGCAGGATCTCGTCGTCGGTTTCGCCCAACCCCACCATGAGCCCGGATTTGGTCGGCACGCCCGGCACGCGGGTCTTGAACTCGGCCAGCAGTTTGAGCGAGTGCGCGTAATCCGACCCCGGTCGGGCTTCACGGTACAGGCGCGGCACGGTTTCCAGGTTGTGATTCATCACGTCGGGCGGCGCCGCTTCCAGGATCGCCAGCGCCCGATCGAGGCGACCCCGGAAGTCGGGCACCAGGACCTCGATGCGGGTGGCGGGCGAGGCCTCGCGCACCGCCCGGATACAGTCGACGAAGTGCTGGGCACCGCCATCGCGCAGGTCATCGCGGTCGACTGATGTGATCACCACGTAGGACAGCTTCAGGGCAGCGATCGTTCGGGCCAGGTTGGCCGGTTCGTTGACATCCAGCGGATCGGGCCGACCGTGGCCGACATCACAAAACGGGCAGCGCCGGGTGCACTTGTCGCCCATGATCATGAAGGTCGCTGTGCCCTTGCCGAAGCATTCACCGATGTTCGGACAGGATGCTTCCTCGCATACCGTGTGTAGTGAGTGCTCACGCAGGATGCGCTTGATGTCGTGAAAGCGGCTGCCAGGGGCGGCGGCCCGCACGCGAATCCAGTCGGGCTTGCGCAGCACTTCGGTGGCCGGCACGACCTTGATCGGGATGCGGGCGGTCTTGCCGGCGCCCTTTTGCTTGACGGTCGGATCGGGGAGGGGGGCGTCTTGGGTCATGCCTGCTCGATATGTTGCGCGAGGTCAGCGCCGAACTGCCGGGCGACGTCGTCGATGCGGGGCGCCACGCCAGCCGCATGCTGGGAAGTCAGATCGGTGACTGTCAGTCCAGCATACCCGCAGGGGTTAATCCGGCCAAACGGTTCGAGGTCCATGGCCACGTTCAGGGCGATGCCGTGGTACGTGCTGCCCCGGCTGACCTTCAGACCGAGTGAGGCGATCTTGGCGCCCGGCGTGCCGTCGGCGGCGGGCACGTAGAGCCCGGGCGCACCAGGTTTGCGCACCACCTTCACCCCCCATCGACCACAGGTGGCGATCGCGGCGGCCTCCAGCTGGCAGACCAGATCGCGTACACCCAGACGGCGTCGCTGCAGGTCGATCAGGCTGTAGGCGACCACCTGACCGGGGCCATGGTAGGTGACCTGCCCGCCACGCTCGGTCTTGATCACAGGGATTTCCCCGGCAGTGAGTACATGCTCATCTTTTCCGGCCAGCCCTTGGGTGAAGACCGGCGGATGCTCGACCAGCCAGAGCTCATCAGGGGTGGCCGAATTGCGCGCTGCGGTGAAGTCGCGCATGGCCTGCAGGGTCGGCAGATAGTCTGCGACGCGGAAAGGGCGGATGTGGATCACAGGGCAACCGGTCCGGACTGGCGCACAATGTGCGATGGTAACCGCCCATTCAGAACCCTCATTCGGGAGTGGCCATGCGCGATGCGATGCGACCGATCGAACTGATCGGTGCCGTGATCGGTGAAGGGGCGCCCGACCGGCGCACCCGCGCCGGGCCGGGGTCGTTGCGGCAATGGGGCCTGGGCCGCAGGCTGCTCGAGCGCGGACGTGAGGTCCGCTGGGGGCCCGATGTGGCCTCCGACCTGAGCGCGCTGCCAAGTGGCCCGATGAGCGTGGTGGCCGAATTTTCTGGGCGTCTGGCCGCGCGGGTCAGCGCATCCATTGACGCGCACCGGCTGCCGGTCGTGATCGGCGGCGACCACTCCTGTGCGGTGGGCACCTGGAGCGGTGCCGTTGCGGCGCTGCGCCACCGCCCGCCGCCCACCGACCCGGACGCACTGGACCGCTACCGCAGCGGGCCGCGACTCGGCCTGGTCTGGATCGACGCCCATCTGGATGCCCATACGCCCAACACCTCTGAGTCGCAGATGCCGCATGGCATGCCGCTGGCCTCACTCCTGGGCCACGGCCCCGAAGCGCTCACCGGGGTGGCGCTGCGCGGCGCCAAGCTCAAGCCGGCCGATGTCGTGCTCATCGGCTGTCGCAGCTGGGAGTCGGGCGAAGCCGAGCTGCTGGCCCGCCTCGGCGTGCGGGTCATGGCCAGTGACGAAGTGGCGCGCCGCGGGTTCGCCGCCTGCCTGTCTGAAGCGATCGAGCGGGTCCGTGAAGGCACCTCTGCCTGGGGCCTGAGCTTTGATCTGGATGCGCTCGATCCAGCCGATGCGCCCGGCACCGGCACACCGGTGGAGCGTGGCTTGAGACTGACCGAAGTGACTGGCGCCCTGCACGGGCTCGCCTGGGACCCGCAGTTGCTGGCTTGCGAGCTGGTGGAATACAACCCTGAGCTCGATCGCAACCGCAGCACGGCACAGGCGGCGGAAGACCTGATTGGAGCGTTGATCGACCGGCGCAGCGCTGGCGCTGCGCTTAGAGCACGACCTTGACCAGCGGGTGGGAGGTCAGCTCGCGGTACAGCGCATCGAGTTGTTCGCGTGAGGTCGCGCGAATGGTGGCGGTCAGACCCAGGTAAGTGCCCTGGCGCGAAGGCCGCTTTTCAAGTGTGCGCGCATCAAAGTCAGGGGCATGGCGCTGCACGACCCCGATCACCGACTCGACGAAGGCCTCGCTCTGCGCCCCCATGATCTTGATCGGAAAAGACGTTGGAAAGTCCAGCAGCGCGGCCAGACGTGCGACCCGCTCGCCCACCTCGCCATCAAAGCCTGATCCGCCGCCGGCGTTCAAACCATCCGGGCCGGTACCGCTCATGAGCGGGCCGCCGCCTTGGCGCGCTGATACGCCGCATGCAGCCGCGCAAAGACCGGGCCGGGACGGCCCGAGCCGACCGGTTCGCCATCGAGGCGCGTGATGGCCAGCACTTCCTTGGTGGCCGATGACAGCATCAGCTCATCGGCATGGCGCACGGTGTCGCGCGGAATCGCTCGCACTTCAAAGGGTACACCTTCGGACTCACATAGCTCCTGCAGCAGCCCGTAGCGGATCCCTTCGAGGATCCGGCTGTCACGCGGCGGGGCCAGGACCTTGCCCTCATGCACCACCCAGATATTGCTCGATGAGCCCTCGGTCAGTTCGCCGTCTCGAAACATGATGCATTCGACCGCGCCGGCATCCAGCGCGGCCTGGCGTGCCAGGACATTGCCCAGCAGCGAGACTGATTTGATGTCGCAGCGCAGCCAGCGTTGATCGGGCAGGCTGACCGCATCCACCCCGCTTTGCAGTTGGGCTGCGGGCACGGGCGCCAGCGGGCTGGTCATGGCGAACACCGTGGGCACGATGCCCTTGGGGAATCCATGGTCGCGCTTGGCCACGCCGCGCGTTACCTGCATGTAGACGAACTGATCGTCCCAGGGGTGACGGGCAATCAGTGCATCGACCAGTTCACGCCAGCCTGCAGCGTCACGCGGATTGTCGATACGCAATTCGCCCAGGCTGCGCACCAGCCGTGCGTGGTGCTGTGCCCATCGAAACGGCTCGCGTCCGTACACCGGCACCACCTCATAGACCCCATCGCCAAAAATGAAGCCACGGTCCAGCACCGGAATGCGGGCTTCCGAGAGCGGCATGAATGCGCCGTTCAGAAACACGGTCTGTTCAATGGGCACTTCGGTGGGCACTTCAGGCGCGGGCGAGCCGCCGGGTCCGTTCATGTCGCCTTCTCCTTCGTGTGCGGGCCGCTCAGCGGAACCAGAGCCGAACCGAATCCCAGGCCCGCCCAAACCAGCCTGCCGAGCCGACGGCCTCCAGTGCGATCAGCGGGTGCTCGGCAATGGTCTTGTCTTCGAACTGTACCCGCAGTGTTCCGATGCGCTGCCCCTTTTCGACGGGCGCGATCAGCGGCTGGATGCGTTCGATCTCGCCTTTGACCGCCTGGGCCCGACCGCGCGGCACGCTCACCATGACCGGCCCGGAAAACCCGGCCTTGATCTGCTCGGCACTGCCCTTGAATACCGGGTAAGTGGCCGCAGCGGCGTCGCGTGCATACAGGCGCACCGTATCGAATGACGCAAAGCCGTAATTGAGCAGCTTTTGCGATTCGATCGTGCGCGCCGATTCGGAGGCGGTGCCCAGCACCACCGACAACAGCCTGCGCTGCACATCGGTGCCGGGTGCGGTGCGCACACTCGAGGCCACCAGGCAAAAACCGGCTGCCTCGGTATGCCCTGTCTTCATGCCATCTACCGTTGGATCCACAAAGAGCAAGCGGTTGCGGTTAGGTTGCTTGATGTTGTTGAAGGTGTAGTCGCGCTGGGCATACAGCTTGTAGAAATCGGGGTGATCCTCGATGACGCGAATCGCCAGCGTCGCCAGATCGCGCGCCGTGGAGTAGTGCTGCGCACCGGGCAGTCCCGAGGCATTGCCGAACTGGGTGTTGGTCAGGCCCATGCGCTTGGCTTCGCGGTTCATCTGCTGCGCAAACGCTTCTTCGGTGCCGCCGATGGCTTCGGCCAGGATGATGGCGGCATCGTTGCCCGACTGGATGATCAGTCCATGCAGCAGCTCTTCGACGGTGGCCGGGCTGGCCGGATCCACAAACATGCGTGAGCCGATCGCCTTGTGTGCGAGCGGTGAGACCGGCGGGCGGGCATCGGTGGCCAGCTTCTTTTCCTTCACAGCGGTGAAGGCCAGATAGGCTGTCATCAGCTTGGTCAGCGATGCCGGCTCGACCCGCATATCCGGGTCGCTCGCGGCCAGCAGCTGGCCGGTGGTCACGTCCATCAGCAGCCAGGAGCGTGCGGCAATCTGAGGCGCATCACGCGGGGCCAGGCCTTGCGTGGCCGGTACAGCCTGGGTGGCTGGTGTGCTGGCGCTGGTCCCGGATGCGGCAGGGGCTGTCTTACCCCGGGGCGGTGCGGCCTCGGTGGGCGCAGCCAGGAAGCCCGCCGTCATGATCATGGCGACCAGCGCGCACGTCGCACGCGCACCCAAGGCAGCATGTCGGCGCTCACGACCCTGCGCGGGGCGAGGCCTGTGTTCGGGAGCATTGAAGCGCATGGCGCGGGCGGCTTGTGGACCCATCGTCGGATCGTCCTGGAACATCCTGAAGGAGGGGCGCGATTATACGTTCTGAACGACTTCCGAAAGGTGTGCGAGTGACGCCCGGATCAGGCGTTCGATCATTTCGGGAGGCGACCGCGTGCGGCCCGCCCCAGCGGGCGTCAACGCGTGTCGGCCACCGGACCCGGTCGGGTCCGTGACCCGTCACGCTCCAACCAGGCACGCGCTGCGCTTTGCGCCGCACGGGCCAGGCGTGTCGCCTGTTCGTCACCCGCCCGCTCGCGCACCCGATCGATGACTTCACGCATGACGGTGCGCATGACGGTGAGATTCACACAGTCCTGCAACCGGGCCTCAAGGACGCTGCCTGCCGGACCCAGCTCGCGCTCGACTGCACCGGCGATGCGTCGCTTGAAATCTTCGAGCCTGGGGTCATGGCCTTCGGCGGTTGCGGCGGGCGCCGGATCACGAATGCCCGAGAGCGCGATCAGCCCTTGCATCAGCAGCTCTTCGAGGCGCATCGGCAGTTCATCGGGGCGTACATTGAGCGGGAGTTGGGCCAGTGTGCGTCGCCCATCGATCAGGGTGAGCAAACGACGACCCTGCACGCTGATTGCAAGCGTCGGATCTTTTAGGGCCACCTCGCCTTGCGCTGTGCGGGCATAAACGAATCGCGGATCGGGCGAAGCCATGGACGACCGATCCTCAGCGCAGCGCGCGCATCACGAGCTGCTTGATGACGGTGAGTTTGTGATGAAAGAAATGGTCGGCACCAGGAATCACCACGACAGGCAGCGATTGCGGGCGCGCCCAGTCAAGCACGGCTGCAAGCGGCACGGTGTCGTCGGTTTCGCCATGAATGACCAGCGTATCGTCGGGTACCGGTTCGATGCCAAACCGCGAGGCCGCTGTGCCGACGAAGACGAGCTTCGATGCGGGCGTGCCGGCCTGCACCAATCGTGCCGCCACGCGCGATTGCACCATCGTGCCAAAGGAGAACCCCGCCAGTACCAGCGGCAAGTCCGCGCCGCCAGGCTCAGCCGCCCGCGCGGCCGCGACCACCGCCAGCAGGTCTTCGGTTTCGCCAGTGCCTGCGTCATGCACCCCTTCGGAATCGCCCACGCCCCGAAAATCAGGCCGCCAGCACACATAACCCAATGCGAGCAGCGCGCGCGCCAGTGTTTGGACGACCTTGTTGTCGCGTGTGCCGCCATAGAGCGGATGAGGATGGGCGATGACGGCCAGGCCACGCACGACGCCTGACTGCGGATCTTGCGCAATGGGCTCCGGTCGATCGACGGCGACATCGATGCGGCCGGCCGCACCGGGCACACCGAGAATGCGGGTGGCTGCGTTCACGGCAGTCGCAGCCGCTCCACCGGGTGCCCGTCCCGCAAATGGCTCTCGACGATCTCGTCGATGTCTTCGCGGTCGACGTAGGTGTACCAGATCGCTTCGGGATAGACGACGACGACGGGCCCGTGCTCGCAGCGATCGAGGCAACCTGCTTTATTGACGCGCACTTTGCCGGGCCCGCTCAAACCGAGTGCCTTGACGCGGTCCTTTGCGTAGGCCTGCATGGCTTCGGCATCCTGGCTGGCACAGCACTCGCGACCGTCGGTGCGACGGTTCAGGCAGAAAAACACATGCTGGGCGAAATGACTGTCGGACATGCGAGGACCTCGAAGGAAGGTCGATTATAGCCAGCGCCTTGCGGGCCTGCGCCCAAGCGGCATGAACCACGCGAGCGCAGCCACGGGCCACAACATGCCGATGATGCGCAACAAGCCCTGCACATTGACCAGCTGACCTGCGCGCACACCGGCCAGGGTGCTTTCGAAATAGCGGTCCTCAGGTGCGAAGTTCACGAGCAGACAGCCCGCAGCACACAGGACCATTGCACAGATGGCGCGGGCCCGCGCGCTGAGCGTCTCGAGTGCATACAGCAGCGCCGCCCCGACGACCAGCCCGCCCTGCGCGCCGGGAGTGAGCCAAGCGAAAGGCTCATCAGCACCATAGACCAGTTGGGTGGCGATGGAACGCAGGCCCAGCGCCACGGTCGCGATGGCCCCCAGCAGCGCAAGGCGCCGGCGTGACCCTTGCACCAGTGCAAAAGCCAGTGACCCGATCACGCAGACCGCACAGACCACCACCGCCGCCTCGACCGCCACACCGGTAGCAGCCGGGGTCGGACCGTTCCACAGCCGGTCGAGCCACTGTGCGAGGTCAGGGGCATCCGGACCCATCAGGCTGTCGATCAGATGTTGCAACATCGGGCGCCATTGCCCGGTTGCAAACAGCAGGCGCTCGGGGACCAGCTGCGTGACCAGCCATAAGATCAGCAGCACCCAGCCGGAGGGCGCGCCCTGCTCATACCAGCGTTCGGGCATGGGCAGCGCCAGGCGGTCTGACCGACGGGCCGCGCGGTTCAGCAAGGCCCCCATCAGGCTGCCCGTGATGCCGCCTGCACAGTTGGCGATCCAGTCGAGCAACGAGGGCACCCGGACAGGCAAATAACTTTGCGTCGTTTCCAGGGTCAGCGACAACAGGCAGCAGGCGCCGCCCACCAGCAGCACGGTGCGCCCGGTGGGTACGCGTTCGAACCAGGCCAGCGCGAGCATCAGCCCGAGCAGCACATAGGTGAGCCAATTGCCCAGCACATCGAACCAGGTCCACCAGCGTGGGATCCCGCGCAGCAAATAGGCGAGCGGCCCGTCGGGCGCGGCCGTCCAGCCCGACATCGGGAAAAGCGTGGCGAACACCAGCGCTGCCAGAAAAAGCAGGGCCAGTGCACGCATGAGCGCCGTGGTTCGGCGGGACCGATGCAGCGCGTCGATCGTGGTAAACATGGCAGTTCCCGTTCGCTGGAGCTTACATGATCGACCCGCCGCGGTTCGAGCAGGTCGGGCGCATCGATTCGACCAATGCCGAACTCATGCGCCGACCCTTCGCAGCGTTGCCCGCGCCGTCCTGCATCCTGCTGGCCGATGAGCAGCTGGCCGGACGCGGGCGCAATGGCCGCGCCTGGCTGTCGGATGCCGCGGGCTCGCTCACCATGTCAGTGGCTGTGGAGCGGTCCACGGACGGCCGTTCGCTGCTGGGACTGCCGCTGGTGGTTGGTGTGAGTCTGGCGCAGGCGCTCGCTGCGCAGGGCGCTTCACTTCTGCTCAAGTGGCCTAACGATCTGTATCGCGAAACGCTTCA
>JBIKKG010000215.1:0-6217 GCA_044360485.1 Burkholderiaceae bacterium
CGATGGAAAAACTCCCCGACTTCACAATCCCCTCATCGAGGCTCCAGCCTTCGTTGCGGGTGTACTGGAAATACAAGTCGGCGTAATCGACGCGATGCCGAAACACCTCGCCAAGTGCCGTCGACAGACTGGACTCGTCCAGGTCGAAGGGTTCAAGCAGCAGGCCGCGGGCCAGAGCCAGGCGGGACAGCGAAGGATCTGCGACAGTATTCATGGGGCGAGTCTATCTCAGGGTCAATGGGCTCAATGGGCTCACACAGCGCGTTACATGGTCCGATGAGTCAGCGCAGGCAGTTGCGATCGGACCTCGGCCAGGCGTGCCCCCGACAGCTCGCCGGCCACGATCCCTTCGCCTTCGGGCAGGCAGGCCAGCACCTCGCCCCAGGGATCAATGAGCAGGCTGTGACCCCAGGTGCGGCGACCGTTGGCATGCAGGCCGCCTTGCGCGGGTGCCAGCACATAGCACTGGTTTTCGATCGCGCGGGCACGCAGCAGGATTTCCCAGTGTGCCTGGCCAGTCCCGTAAGTGAACGCCGAGGGCACGACAATCAGGTCCACCGTACCCAATGCGCGGTAGTACTCGGGAAAACGGACGTCATAGCAGACCGACAGGCCCACACGCCACGCACGCTCACCGGCGGCAGGCTGCACATCGCAGACTACGGGCGTGCGCCCTGGCGCAATGGTGGCGGATTCATCGAACTTCTCCTCGCCGCGGCGCAGCCCGAACAGATGCACCTTGTCGTAGCGGGCAGCGAGCGTCCCATCAGGCTGGTGAACCAGACACGCATTCCAGATGCGCCGTGGCTCAGGCGAAGCCAGGGGGACCGTTCCGCCAATCAGCCAGACATTCGCCTCGCGCGCCGTGTCGGCGAGAAAGCGCTGAATCGGCCCCTCGCCCGGCGATTCCTTCACGCCCACCTTGTCGGTATCGCGCTGACCCATCAGACAGAAGAATTCAGGCAGCACGACCAGCTTGGCGCCCTGGGCGGCCGCCTGCAGGATCAGACGGTGGGCACTGTCCAGATTGGCCTGGACGGTCGTGGCCGACACCATCTGAATGGCAGCCAGCGGTAATCGGTCGACAAGGGGTTCAGTCATGGTTCGGTTCAGAGACGATCAAACGGTGTTCGCACAGCGTAGCACCCGCTGCGAGACCGACCACGGCATGGGCTCACCACTGCTACGGACAGCGTCAGGGCTGCATTCCGGCGTCCAGTGCGGCCGGTGGGCGTCGGGTCCGTTCGCTGACCATCGGATCAGACCATGAGCCGGTGATCTCCACATCAAAGCCCAGCGCATCCTGCAAGGGCTTGCGCAACACGTACTGCGCCGCCAGCGAGCCGATGCCGACGATCGGGTTGATCATGGCACCGACTGCGATGGAAGCCAGGCCGGCATCCAGCTCAGGCGTCACATGCACACGCAGGTCTTGGGTTTCGCGCTTCAGATCGGCCATGCCGCTGAGCGAGACTTGCGCTTGCGGACCACTCATCTGCAAGGCATCGGTGCGAGCGATGCCGGATGCAATGCGGATGTCTCCGCCAATCGCATCGAACGCGAACCCTTGGCCGAACACGCGACTGAGGTCGCCGCTCAGCAGTCGCTGCAGCGACTGCAGATTGAGCACAGCGATCAGACGCGCCGGACCGGGATCGATGCGCAAAAACGCGCCATCGGCAAGATCCAGGCGCAGGTCTCCTTCGAGCGTGGGCAGATCAATCGCCAGCGGCGAGCCATGCCAGTTCACGCTTCCGTCCAGGCGGCCCTGCCCGCCCTGCAGGGCGTCGCGGATGCCCACGCGCTCCAGGAGCCCGCCGGCATCGCGCACGCTGAGTTCCAGATTCAATGACGTGGTACGCGCAGGCTCCTGCCTGGCCTCCTGAGCGGCAGAGGACCCCTGGGCACCGGGGCTTCGGAATGACCAGCTGCCATCCGCGTCCAGCCTGGCCTGTGGATTGTCGATGCGCAACTGGTGCAGCCTCCAGACCGGTTGTTCGACGGTACCTTCATTGGCTGCCGACAGGGTCATTCGCCCGACCGGCACCCGACCCAACACCAGCTCTTCGACGCTCACCTCCAGCGCAGGCAATTGCTCAGGTGCACCAGAAAGAACGGATTCGAGTTCACCCTCACGCGAACGCGTCAGCTCCAGCCGATCGAAACGTGCCGTCAGGGTACCGATACGCTCGCCAGGCCGCGCGTCGAGCCAATTGAAATGGCCGACAATCTCGCGCGCGGCAATATTGGCGCTCCAGCGGCCCTCGCCCCGCGACGCCCCCAACACCACCTCATGCAGCTCGCGTCCGCCGATACGCAGATCGTCGGCCACCACCGAGACCAGGTCCGGCACGAGTGCCATGCCCGGCACCACTGCGTCACCGGCATCACGCTGCATGCGTTCCAGCTCGCCATCAGTGAGCAGGGCACGCCAGGCGTCGAAATCGAGCTCAGGCGTGCGCACCAGCACCGACAAGCCCGCGTCACGCAACACCGGTTCGTCACCGACCGCAAAACCGGCGCGCCGAATCAGCAGACGTTCAGTGCCCGGGTCGCGATCGCGCTCAAGCACCAGGGCGATCTGGTCGCGCAGGCGCACATCCAGTTTGTCGCCCATCGGACGGGCGTCCAAGGCCGCAGGCGCCCTGGGTTCAGACACCACCCTCAGGGGCCAGGGCTCATCGGCCGCTTTGGTGAACGGTGCAGGCAGTGCACTGGACAAGCCGACCAGGTCCGACTCGAGCGAGAGCGTCGAGGCACGCCCTTCGACCGCCACCTTGGCCGTGTAGCGGGCGCGGCCCTCCAGACGCCGCGTCAGGGGATTGTCGACCAGCCTGCGCATACCCTGCGCATCGATCGCGCCCTGCGCGGCCAGGCTCATCCGTCCCGACGGATCCGCCTGGCCGTCCACCCGAATCGGTCCGCCCAGCAACTGACCTTGAAGCCCGGAAAATTCGATCCCCACCTCCGAAAAGCCCAAGCGCCCGGTCACGTTCGTGAACGGCGGCAAAGTGCGATCAACACGCACGTCATTGCCTGTGAAGTCGACGCTGCCCTGAACCTTCGTCGCAGACAGTTGTGCAAGGGGCAGCGCCAACGACAGGCCCAGCTTCGCCTCGCCTGTCACACGTAAATCGCGGGTATGCCTCGACACGGTGTTTTGCAGGGGACTGTCATCCACAAACTGCAGCATGTCGGTTGCCGCGCCGGCACCCCGCCCGTCGATCAGCAGGAGCGGTTCCCGATATTCAGCGATCCGTGCGCGAACCTCGCTCAGCTTGACGTTGCCGGTCATGGCTGAATGCGCCTGGATGCTGAAGCCGCCACGCGAAAAATCCAGGTCGGCTTGGATCTGATCGATCTCAGGCCACTGCGGGGAAAACGCCAGCGTGGCGTCACGCAGCCGCCCAGCAATGCGAAACCGACCGAGTGCCGGATCGCGAAACGGAAAGTCCTTCAGATCGCCTTCCACGTCCACGATCAGGTCTTCGCCTACACCTTCTCTCAAGGCTCCGGCAACCCATTCGCGCGTCCGCACAGGAATACCCAGTGGCAGGTACCGGGCCACCCTGGGTGCCTGGACGCGATCGAACCGACCGGTCAACTGGAGGTGCCCGGGGCCGGAAGCCGTGCGGCGCCAATGCCCTGCGAACTGTCCGCGCACATCGGCATTGGCGACCTCAAGGTTGGGCACCTGCACTTGCCATACGGTGTTGCCTCGCACGGTTTGTCTGGACCACTGCAGTTCGGCGCGTAATTGACCCAACAAAAGATCAGGCTCTGCGAACACCCTGGGCAGCGACACGACCGCCCCCTGTCCCTGCAGCTTGACCGAGCCCTGCGATGGCGTGGCCTGCAGGCTTCCGGAAAGATTCGAGAACTCAGGCAGTGCGGGCTGCATGCTGGGCTGGACTTGCATCGACAGTCGTTCAAAGTCTGCGCGCGCCGTCCATGCCGCGGGCTCGCCCGCAGCGTTTGCTCCCCTCGCCGCGCGCCAGCCGAGCGCCACCTCGCTCAGTCGGCCACGCAGATCGATGGGGCGCACCATCTGAGCGACGGCATCGGGTAGCGGCAGGCGCTTGGCAAACGCCAAAACCGGGGCGACCTCAAACGGCGCCACCTCGAGCTGCAGGCGCTGCGCAACCGGCACCGGCGAACCATCAAACCGTGCAGTGCCCCGACCGCTCAATAAAACACCCGATACATCCGTCAGCACCGCGCGTTCGAGCGTGAGTTCGTATCCACCGGTTGCGCTGGCATGGAGCTCGCCTTCGCCCTCCAGCGCCTTCAGGGACGCCCTGCCCCGCTGCCATGCGACAGCAGGCCGTGCGGCTGCAAATTTGAGCCGGGTGTCCTGGATGCGCCCGTCGCGAAAGCGCATCCAGAACATCTCATCGATCACGCCTTGCGCCGAAACGCGTGCCCGAGACAGCGGTCTCGACAAGCCGGCCACGATCTGCACCAAAGGCTCGAGCTGCACGCCGTGCATTGACAGGTGCAGCTCTCCGTCCCATTGACGCCAATCAGGTCGACGCGAAAAAGCCGGTCGATCGAAAGCCAGGGCGAGCGCGGCCGAGGCATTGCCGGTCAGGGGGTGATCGCTGCGAGCACTGAACTCATGATGTCGCCCCTGGTTGCGCAGGTCCAGACTCAACGCTGACAGTTCGCGATCGGGCCAGGCATGGCGCGCGTCGTGCAAGACAATGGTGGCCCCGCGCGCAGAAAGCGCACCCTGGCTCATCAGCCAGTTCAGCAGCGGCTCATTGATCTTGCCGTCGTCGGGCAGCAGAAAGCCTGCGAATTGCATGCGTCCGTTGGCCAGACGCTCAAATTCCACGCGAGGTGCCTGCAGGTGCAGTTCGGCCAGACGTGGTGCGCCCTGCAGGACCGAGCGCCAGGACAAGCGCAGCCGAATGGATTCGGCTTGCAGTCGGGGGCGGCCATCCTGACCATCAAGGCGCACCTGATCCAATTGCAGCGTGGGATGCAGGCCTTGCCAGCCGGGGCGAAGGACCCCAATGGCCAGCGGGCGCCCGATCGCGCGCTCCGTGTAGGCCACGATCTCAGGGCGCCAATCGGCCAGGCGCGGCCAGATCAGATGGCGCACGGCCAGATACCCCAAACATGCGGCGCACAGCACGCTTGCAAGGGTGAGCAGCAACCAGTGATTGAGCCGTGAAGGACGCGGCGTGACAGGCATCGTCTTGCTTCGCAGCCAGGGTTCGCGGGACGTCAAGGCGGCGCATGACCGCCATCGGCCCGACGTCCGATCGACTGTAGCATAGGGGTCACCCTCTTCGCCTTTGCCATGACCCCGTCCATCGACGTCCGCTCCGTGTCGCCCTGGTATGCCCGCACCCGCGAGGCCCTCGAGCGGCGGTTACCTGCCGTGGCCGCACTGCTGGACCCGCTGACCCAACAGCCCATCGACGCTCAGGCCATCGCCCACTGCTGGCAAACCGTCTCAACCTTATCGGGCCTGCCTCCCGATTCCGACCCTGCGGCTGACCCGGGACCTGCGCTGCGTCGGACTCGCCAATTGCTCCTGCTGGCCCTGATCGAACGCGATGTGCGCCAGCAGGCCAGTCTGGCGGAAGTCTGCGGCGCCATCAGCGAGTGGGCGCGCCGCTCCTTGAACATTGCGTTGCGCGCCATTGCAGCCGATCTCGTGTCTGTGCATGGCCTGCCACTGGATGCGCAAGGTCAACCTCAGGACCTCCTGGTGGTGGGCATGGGCAAGCTCGGCGGCGATGAACTGAATGTCTCATCGGACGTGGACGTGGTGTTCGTGCATCGCGATACCGGGCAGACCCGCGGCAATGCCGAGGGCCGCGGGGTGATTGCCTCGAGTGAATTTTTTCATCGGGCCGCCAGACGACTGTGCGGCATGTTGTCGGATCAGACTGAAGACGGATTCGTGTTTCGGGTGGATACCCGCCTGCGCCCGAATGGCGACTCCGGCCCGCTGGTGGTCACGCTGCCCATGCTCGAGCAGTACTTTTACGATCAGGGCCGCGAGTGGGAGCGCTTTGCCTGGCTCAAGGCATGCGTGGTGGCAGACTCTGGCCTGACTGGCAACGACACACGCTTATCCGACGAGGGTGCGCTGCGAGAAATCGTCGAGCCCTTCGTGTTTCGACGTTATCTGGATTTCGCAGCGATCGATGCCATGCGCAACCTGCACGGCATGATCCGGGCCGAAGCCACCCGGCGTGAC
>JBIKKG010000216.1:0-6216 GCA_044360485.1 Burkholderiaceae bacterium
CGAAGGCGATGTGTTCCAAATCGACGGCATGAAGCGCCCGATCCAACTGGGCCTCGTGGCGGCCGCGGGCAAGCCGCCTGAGCAGATCACGCGCGCCGGCGTGAAGTTCGAAGACCTGCACCGCGGCGGGTGGGACCCTGACGCCCGCATGGCGGATCAGGAGCGCGATGGTGTCGCGGCCGAGGTCATCTACCCCACGGTGGGCATGCTTCTGTGCAATCACAGCGATTACGACTACAAGAAAGCCTGCTTCGATGCCTATAACCGCTGGATCGCCGCTTACTGCGATCGGCACCCAACCCGACTATTGGGTTGCGGGCAAACGGCGGGTCGCTCACCCGCTGAGATGGTCGCGGACTTTCGAGCGATCAAGGCGCTGGGACTGCGCGGCGTCATGATGCCCGGCAATCCTGCGGTGGAGGACTATGACTCGCCGGTCTATGACCCCGTGTGGGAGGCCGCGATTGAGCTCGAGCTGCCACTGTCGTTCCACATTCTGACCACGCGCGATGCGGCACCGGTCCGTGGGCCGCGGATCAATACGTTTCTGTCCATCATTCGCGGCAACCAGGACATCATCGGCACGCTGATCTTTGGCGGAGTATTCCAGCGTCACCCGCAATTGCGCGTGGTGTGCGTCGAAGCGGATGCTGGCTGGGTACCGCATTACCTGTACCGCATGGATCATGCCTACAAGCGTCACCGCAACTGGCTGGCGCCTGGCGTGACGCTGAGCAAGCTGCCCAGCGAGTTTTTCAGCGAGCACATCTACACCACGTTCCAGGACGACTGGGTGGCGTTTCGCTCGGCCGATCAGATGAACTGGCGCAGGCTGATGTGGGCGAACGATTTTCCCCATTCCGATTCCACCTGGCCGTGGTCGCAGGAGATGCTTGCGGAGCAGACCCGTGTGTTGAGCCCTGAGCAGCGCGAGGCCATCCTCTGCGACAACGTGGCCGACCTGTACCGCATCGATTTGGCGGCGCTTCAGCCTGCCTGATTGGTGTTCAGAAGCACTGCACGCCGAGCTTGGACCCAAGGCCGGCGTGCCGTCCGAAGCGGGGCCTGACAGGTTCAGGGTGATGTCGGGCGGCGTCTGCTCAGAGGCAGTCAGGTCCGAGCGGGCCTTCCTTGAGGGCTGACAGCGGGTACGCGGTCATGTCCTGCAGCAAATCCACCAGTCGGTGTGCTGCCTGATCCAGCATGGACTGGCCCATGTCGGCCGTAGCCAGCCGCGCATCACCGCAGGCGCCGGTTGGGTTCAGATCTTGTGTGGCCCAACCGATCGTCGTGGGCCCGTGCGTTCGCAGGACGGTGTCGCGCGATTCCTGCTCGAGACTGGCGGCTGGGAAGTCAGCCAAGTGTTCACGGCGCACCAGCGCAGGTTGCAGATGAAGCATCATCGAGGTCTCGATCGCGCCCCCATGGATGCCATGACGCAACTCGCCGGCAGGCAGGGCAGGGTGCGGGTCATGGAGTGCGTAGGTGTTCGCGGCCACAGCCAACATGTGAAGCCGCACGCGCACGTCCTGCACCACGATGCGCGCCACGCTGCCTTGGCCTCCATGTGAATTGAGGATCAGCAGCTTGCGCACCCCCGCCCGGCGCACCGACTGCGCGATCTCGAACCACACGCGCATCAGCGTCTCGGTGCCCAGGGTCAGTGTTCCCGGGTACGCAGCGTGTTCGTCACTCTTGCCCACGGGAAGTTCCGGCAGGATGAGCAGACACATCGCGGCAGGCACGCGATTGAGCGCGGCCTGCAGGACCCCCTGATTGATGCAGGCATCGGTGCACAGCGGCAGATGTGGTCCATGTTGTTCGATGGCGGCCACCGGCAGCACCGCGACGGTGCGTTGCGGGTCAAGCGCACCAAATTCCGGCCAGCTCAGGTCTGCCCAGCGCCGATATCCAGTCATCGGGATCCTCACTCCACGCGGTGAAATCGCTCGATCTTCCCACAGGCTGAAGCGCTCGCGCGCAGGCACCCGTTTGCCAGATCCTGCGCGGAGCGATAATCGCGTTGGGCTGCACACACGCAGCCACCAGTTGCCATCCTTGCCACCGGAGCTCTGCCATGACTGTTTCGTCTGCCCCGAAGAACCCATCGTCCGTCTTCTCCGCACAGGCCTTTGCAGGCCGCGTGGCCCTGGTGACCGGGGCCGCGTCGGGCATTGGACTGGAAACCGCGCGCGCCTTTGCTGCCTGTGGTGCCAAAGTGGCCTTGGCCGATTTGCCCGGAGAGGCCGGCGAGTCTGCCGCTCGGGCGTTGCGAGAGGCCGGTGCGCAGGCCACGTTCATTGGGGTGGATGTGGCGGATGCGCAGTCGGCAGCCGACATGGTCGCTGCCACGCTCAAGCAGTATGGTCGCCTGGATTGCGCGGTCAACAATGCCGGCATCTCGGGCGGCGGTGGGGGCGCGCGCACCCCCACGCCCACTGGCGAATATGACCTGCAGTCATGGCGTCGGGTGATGTCGATCAACCTCGACGGCGTCTTTTACTGCCTGCGCGCCGAATTGCCTGCCATGCTGGAAAACGGCGGCGGTTCGATCGTGAACATGGCCTCGATTCTCGGCACCGTGGGTTTTGCCCATGCGCCCGCGTATACCGCATCCAAACACGGGGTAGTTGGCCTGACTAAGGTCGCTGCGCTGGAGTATTCAGCGCGCAATATTCGCGTCAATGCGGTGGGCCCGGGCTTCATTGAAACGCCGATGACCGCGCCGATCCGTTCCGCCGATGCGAGCCGCGACATGATCACGGCCATGCATCCGATCGGTCGATTGGGGCAGCCGCAGGAGATCGCCTCCCTGGTGCTGTTTCTGTGTTCCGAGGCGGCCTCGTTCATCACGGGCGCCTACTACGTCGACGACGGCGGCTATACCGCGCGCTGAGGTGTCACCGATGGCACGAATTTCGCATTCGTCCTTTTGCATGTCTGACTTCGTCTGAAAGGCACCAAGTTGAAGAGCATTGATGCCCGTTCCGCCAGCGAGTTGCCCATTTCAGTGGAGGGCGAAGAGCACCGCACTGGTCTGAGCAAGGAGGCGATCAAGCGCGCCTTTCTGGACAACCTGTTCTACGTGCAGGGCAAGTTCCCTGCGCTGGCCAGCCGTACCGACTACCACCTGGCCCTGGCCCATGTGGTGCGGGACCGCCTGCTTCAGCGCTGGATCAGCACCGCCTCGGCCTATACCGTTCAGGGCGCACGGACGGTGGCGTATTTGTCCGCCGAGTTTCTGATGGGCCCGCATCTGGGCAATAACCTGGTCAATCTGGGCATCCTGCCGCAGACGCGCCAGGCGATGACTGAACTGGGGCTCGATTTCGACGAGTTGCTGTACCAGGAAGAGGAGCCCGGTCTGGGTAATGGCGGCTTGGGACGCCTGGCTGCATGCTTTCTCGATTCGATGGCCACCCTGGAAATTCCGGCGCTCGGTTACGGAATTCGCTACGAGTTCGGCATATTCCATCAGGAGATATCGGACGGCTGGCAAGTCGAAAAGACCGACAAATGGCTGCGTCAGGGTAATCCCTGGGAGCTGGTCCGCCCGGAGTGGACGGTACAGGTCAAGCTCGGCGGACACACCGAGCGCCATCTGGGCCCCGATGGCCGTGAGCGCGTCCAGTGGATCCCATCGCGGGCCGTGAGTGGCGTGCCCTACGACACGCCCATCCTGGGCTACCGCACGCATACCGCCAACACGCTGCGACTGTGGCGCGCTGAAGCCCCCGAGGCCTTCGATATCGATCAGTTCAATCGTGGCGATTTTTACGGTGCGGTCAACGGCAAGATCGTTTCCGAGAACATCACGAAGGTGCTGTATCCGAACGACGAGCAAATTCAGGGCAAGGAACTGAGACTGGAGCAGCAGTACTTCTTTGTGTCGTGCTCCTTGCAGGACATGCTGCGCATCATGCGAACCCAGCGCCAGCCGCTGTCGCGCTTTCATGAGAAGTTTGCGATCCAGCTCAACGATACCCATCCGGCGATTGCAGTCGCCGAACTCATGCGCCTGCTGGTCGATGAACAGGACATGGAGTGGGAGGCCGCCTGGGAGATCACCCGACAGTCATTGGCCTACACCAACCATACGTTGCTGCCCGAGGCGCTTGAGCGCTGGCCGCTTGATCTGCTGGGCAGGGTCTTGCCGCGACACCTCGAGATCATCTTCGAAATCAATGCCGACTTTCTTGAGGAAGTCCAGCGCCGCTTCCCAGGGGAAGATGAGTTGATCGGGCGGATGTCGCTGATCGACGAGCAAGGTGAACGTTACGTGCGCATGGCGCATCTGGCCTGCGTGGGCAGCCATTCGATCAACGGCGTGGCACGCCTGCATTCAAAACTCCTGCAGCGGGATGTGCTCAAGGACTTTCACCGGATGTGGCCCGGTAAATTCAGCAACAAGACAAATGGGGTGACGCCGCGCCGATTCATCGCACTCAGTAACCCGCGTCTGGCGGCGCTGATGACTGAAGCGATTGGCGAAGGATGGTTGACCGATCTGGAGCAGTTGCGTGGATTGGAGCCGATGGTCGACGACGCAGGTTTTCGGTCTGCTTGGTCGGCCATCCGACTGGAAAATAAGCGTGTGCTGTCTGCGCAGTTGCGCAGACGTACAGGTATTGCCGTCGATCCGCACTCCATGTTCGACATCCAGGTCAAGCGCATCCATGAGTACAAGCGCCAGCACCTGAGCGTGTTGCATGTGGTCGACTTGTACCGGCGCATCCTGGACAATCCGCACCTCGAGCTCGCGCCACGCACCTTCATCTTCGGTGGCAAGGCGGCGCCGGGCTACCGCATGGCCAAGCTGATCATCAAGCTCATCAATTCAGTGGCCACGGTCATCAATGCCGACCCGGCCGTGCGGGGTCTCATCAAAGTGGCGTTTCTGCCCAATTTCAACGTGAGCCAGGGCCAGCGGGTGTATCCGGCCGCAGATGTGTCCGAGCAGATTTCCACCGCCGGCAAAGAGGCTTCCGGCACGGGGAACATGAAGTTCACGATGAATGGTGCGCTCACGGTCGGGACGCTGGATGGAGCAAACATCGAGATTCGTGAGGCGGTCGGTGCCGACAATTTTTTCCTCTTTGGCAAGACCGTCGAGGAAGTCCAGGCCATCTGGGCTGAAGGCTATCGGCCGGTGGATATTTTTCTGGCCAATGAGCGGCTGCGCGCCGTGCTGGACTTGATCGGCAGCGGGCATTTCAGCGGCGGCGACGAAGCATTGTTCAAGCCGCTGATCGACAACCTGATTCATCACGACCCTTATCTGCTGCTTGCTGATTTCGATGACTACATGGCGTGCCAGCAGCGCGTGGACCTGGCCTGGCGTGATCCAACGCATTGGACGCGCATGTCGATTCTCAACAGCGCACGCTCAGGGTCGTTTTCCTCGGATCGCACCATTCTGGAATATGCCCGGGAGATCTGGCGCGTCCCTACGGTCCCCGTGCGATTGCTGTCGCGAGACGACGTGCGAATCGGCATGCTCCAGTGATGCAGGAAGCACCCGTGATGCGCCAGAAGCTGTGGAGTCTGGGGCTGCACGCCCAGACCTCGACACTCGCCGAGCTGTGCGAGGATCAGAACAAGGCCATCGTCTCCTTCACGGCTTCAATGAAGGCGGCAGGCATCGAACCGGAGTGAAGCGTTATGCCCCCCACATTTGAGACCCTGTTGCTGAGCGAGCCTGAACCGGGCATTGCGCTGCTCACCTTGAATCGCCCTGAGCGTCTGAACGCCATCAGCGTGAAACTGCTGGAGGAATTCGGCGAAGTGCTGCGGCTGCTGGAACAGCACCCGTCGCGCGTTCTGATCCTGACCGGTGCGGGACCAGGGTTTTGCTCGGGCACCGATCTGAAGGAAGCCCGTGAGCGCCATGGTGGCGTGCGCCCGAGTGTCGAAACCGCCATGGGCACGCAGCAGCGCCTCGCGCGTCTGGTCTCGGGTCTGCGGCGCATTCCCCAGCCGGTCATTGCCGCGGTCAATGGCGTGGCGGCCGGTGGCGGGTTTTGCTTCTCGTTGGCAGCCGACATCCGGATCGCGGGGCAGAGCGCCCGATTCGTGGCGTCGTTCATCAATATTGGCCTGTCGGCAGGGGAAATCGGCAGCACCTATCTGCTGCCGCGCCTGATCGGGGTGTCCCGTGCAGCCGAGATCCTTTACACCGGGCGCGAAGTGGGAGCGGCGGAAGCAGAACGCATTGGC
>JBIKKG010000039.1:0-20295 GCA_044360485.1 Burkholderiaceae bacterium
AGGGCATCGGTTCGTCAACATGATCGATACGCTCCTCGCCGACTATTCCGGGATGCAGAACTATCTGATTTCACTCGGTGTGGTTCAGGCCAGGCTGATGCCGCTCTTTTTGCTGATGCCCTTCATGAATCGGCAGATGGTGCCCAGGACCCTTCAGTTCGGTATTGCGGCAGGCCTGGGTTTGCTGGTTGCACCCACGATTTCGGTCGACCAGATGCCCAGTGGCTTAGCGCTGATCGCCTTGCTGCTGAAGGAATCCATCCTCGGTCTGATGCTCGGTTATGTGGCGGCTATTCCCTTCTGGATCATGGAGTCGGTGGGCTTCATCATCGACAATCAGCGCGGTGCCAGCATGGCGGCCACCCTCAATCCATTGACCGGCCACGACACCTCGCCACTGGGCATCCTGTTCGGATTCGCATTCATCACCTATTACATGGCGGTCGGCGGTGTTCAGGTGATGCTCACCATGATCTTCGACAGCTACAGGCTGTGGCCGCCCTTGAGTTTTTGGCCCGATTTCGCCAGAGCCGATTGGGCCGACCTGCTGATGGGGCAGCTCAATTTCCTGCTGCGCGCAGCGATGCTGCTGGCGGCCCCCGTGATGGTGGCGATGTTCATGGCTGAACTGTCACTGGCGCTGGTCAGCCGTTTTGCGCCGCAGTTGCAGGTGTTCTTTCTGGCCATGCCGATCAAGAGTGCATTGGCACTGCTGGTGCTCATCCTATACACCGGCACGCTGTTCGATTTCATCGACAAGCCGCTTCGCGGAACGGCCGACTGGGTGCTTCGCATTGACCCCGGCCTGAAGCAGGAGGGGGGGCGATGAGCGAAAAGACCGAACAGCCCACCGCTAAAAAACTACGCGATGCCCGGGAAAAAGGGCAGGTGGCCAAGAGCAAGGATTTCACCCAGACCGCTCTGATCGTGGCCCTGTTTGCCTACATCATTTCAGCCGGCAAACTTCTGATGGAGTCTTTTTCGCGCATTCTTGTGGCGCCTTTCTCGTTCATCGACACCGATTTCCACCATGCCGTCGCGGCAGTGATGGAAGTGATGATTGTCGAGACGGCATTTCTGCTGTTGCCCTTCATCGGCATCGTGCTGATCGTTGGCATCTTTTCGGAAACCATCCAGACCGGACTGCTGTTTGCCTTCGAGGCGATCAAGCCATCAGCCAAGAAGCTGAATGTGCTTGAGAACGCCAAGAACATGGTCTCCAAGAAGTCGCTGGTCGAACTGCTGAAGTCGCTGATCAAGATCGGCGTGCTGTCCTGGGTGACCTATGTCCTGACCCGGGACGCCTTGCCGCTGCTCATGCACATTCCCTACAGGGGGTTCGGCGAGATCGGCACGCTGCTGGGCGAGTTGCTCAAAAACCTGATCATCCAGACCGGCCTGGCCTACACCGTGATCGCTTTGGCGGATTTCGTCTGGCAGCGCATGCAGCACAACAAGCAGCTCATGATGAGCAAGGACGAAATCAAGCAGGAATACAAGGGCATGGAAGGCGACCCGCACATCAAGGGTCAGCGCAAGCATCTGCATCAGGAGCTGATGGCGAGCGACTCTGTGCAGGGCGCCCGGACGGCCTCCGTGCTGGTGACCAACCCGACCCACCTGGCGATTGCCATCCGCTACGATGAAGACACCACCCCCCTGCCGATCGTCGTGGGCAAGGGGGAGGGGGCTCTGGCCGAGCGCATGATCGAGGCCGCCCGCGAAGCCGGCGTACCGATCGTGCAGAATATCCCTCTTGCCCATGCGCTGTTCGACACGTCTTCGCTCGATCAATACATCCCTTCGGATCTGATCGAGCCGGTCGCAGCCGTCCTGCGTCTGGTCATGGATCTGGCCGAACGCCCATCCGATTCACCTGATCGTCAACCTCCTCTCTGACCCGCACGGCATGTTGTCGACTTCCGATCTGATTGAATCATGGGCGCAGTCCCATGGGATCGAGCCCCATGGGGGCGCGGTTCGCAATCGGTTGGCCGTCACCTTCGATCGCGTCCGCGTGCATCTGATCGACCTGGGCGGCCGCGGATTGATCGCAGAGGCCCGGCTGGTGCTGCTGCCGACGGCTGAGCGCGAGCGGGATCGGGTGATCGAGCGGGCGCTCAGTCTGGCGGCCGGGCGCCTGCTTCAGACACCGGTACGACTGTGTGCCCAGGAACAGGGCGATGCCCTATGGCTGCAGATCGATATGCCCGAGTCGTCCTCAATTGCCGAAATCGACCTTGCGGTCGGGCGGCTGGTGGATGAAGTCGAACTGCTGCGGGGCATCCTGTGAATTCGCCGTCCGGGCCCGCAGTGTCTGGCCTTCGCCGCCTTGGAGGGCTGCTGCGAATCGGCCTGGCGGTGTGGCTGCTGGCGGTGTCATCGTTGGCCGTGGCCCAGTCCTCGGCCGCCTCGAACGCGGCCTTGGGCAAGACGGCTCCGTGGCCGATGGCGCCATTCACGTACTACGCAGACGGGAAGCCACTGCGCGAGGTTCTGACCCAGTTTGCAGCGGTCTTCAGTTTGTCGGCCAATCTGCCGCCAGGCCTGAATACACCGGTGAGCGGCCGCTTTAACCTGAATTCGCCCACCGAATTCATCGACCGGCTCGCCGGCATCTACGGCTTCAACTGGTTCACACACGCCGGAACCCTTTACGTTTCGAGCAACCGCGATGTGATGGTGCGCTCGATTGCATCGACTGCATCGTCTGCCGGCGGCACAAGCCTGCGTCAGATCCTGTCTGACCTGCGCATTCTCGACCCTCGCTTCGGCTGGGCTGAAGTACCGGAACAGGGTCTGGTCGTGGTGTCCGGCCCGCCGGCGTATGTGCAACTGGTCGAGTCGACGGCCGCCTCTCTGCCCAGGGTGCCCGGGGGCTTGCAGGTCGCAGTTTTCAGGTTGCGCTATGCATCGGTTGAAGACCGGGTCATCACCTATCGCGACCGGGAAATCACCACGCCGGGTGTGGCCAACATTGTGCGCAGCCTGATGATGGGCACAGGCGACACCGCAGCAGCACGCCTTGGAACGACGTTTTCGAGTGCCGGCTCGGGGTTTGTCGCCACCGCCCCGATCGTCTCCGAGCCGCTGCGGGGTCTGATGCCGGCCGAAGGAATGGGCACCTTCGGCGCCGGACGGCTCGAGCGGGGCGAAAGAGGTGAGCGCGGCAACGGCGGCCCGATCCAGCTCGGTCCGCGAGTGCGGCCCTCGATCCAGGCCGACCCCCGCATCAACGCGATCATCGTGCAGGATTCACCCGATCGCATTCCGGTCTACCGCCAACTGATCGAGTCGCTCGATGTGCCCACGCCCTTGATCGAAATTGAAGCGCTGATCATCGATGTCTCTGTCAGCAGGCTCGATGAACTCGGCATCAACTGGGCGGCGTCATTCCGAAACGGCGGCCTGGTGCTCGGCTATGGCAATCCCGGCGCTACACCGCCGACATCGAACACCCTGTCGATCATTTCCGGCGCGGGCGCCAATGCGAACCTGGGCAACCTGATTGCCAACACTGCGGCCAATTTCATCGCCCGGCTACGCTTTCTGGAGCAGCAGGGCGATGCCAGCATCCAGGCGCGGCCCTCGATCCTGACCACTGAAAACGTGGGTGCCATCATCGACCTCTCGGAGACGGTCTACATTCAAACCACATCCGAGCGCACCGCCCTGGTCACCCCGGTGACCGCCGGAACCACCCTGAGGGTCACGCCCCGGGTGGTCGTGGGTGGTGAAGACCCGGTCGTGCGGCTGACGGTGGATCTTGAAGACGGTCAGATCCAGAACCCCACAGCCGTCGGCGCCTTGCCTTCGGTGCGCCGGGGTACCGTCAGCACCGAGGCCGCCGTGCGGCGCGAGGAAAGCCTGCTGCTAGGTGGCTACAACTCGGTGCAGGCGATCAAGGGCCGCGACGCGGTGCCGGTCCTGGGTGACTTGCCGGGGATCTCACCCTTCTTCTCGAATACCCAGCAACAGGTTCAGCGGCGCGAGCGGCTGTTTCTGATCCGATCCAGGGTGGTGGGCAGCCTGCCGGTTGTCCCCGAGGCGACTGAGACTGCGGCCCGGCCTGTCGCAGCACCCGCGCCCGTTCTGCCCGCAGCCACCGCAGTCGAGTCGAGCACGGTCATCCGGCCTGGCGAGGGCCTGGGGCCCACGCCACCCGCAGACGCGCCCGTGCCAGCACCCGTGCCTGCAATCGCCGGTGAGCCCACCCTTGCCCAACGGCCTTCGACGGGCGCCGAAAATGCCCGACAGCGCGAACAGGAATCAATTCGTGCGCTGGAAGCGGCACTGGATCGTGCTGAAAAGTCGCTGCAGTTTTATCGCAGCAGGTTAGCGACCGGATTCGACTCGGCCAACAAGGACGAGCGTGATGCGCGGTCGATCACCCGTGCGGTGGCCGAGCGTGCCCGAGCCGAGGCGGAAATGCTGCGCGCCGAGATTGCCGCTCGGCGGGCACGGGATGATCGCTAGAAATCACCGAGGCGAGTCATGGCGTTTCAGAAGGCTCTGAAGTGATCAATGTTGCCTAAAGGAATGAAACAATGAACACGGATCTGTCGAGTTTTGCCCATCTGATGGACGCTTTCTGCGATCGCCTGGGTGTCCCATCCGCCAACTAGCTGGAGGGTGACGAATTCGAATTCACCACCGAGGAATCGGTGCTCGTGATTCGCCAGCATCCTGAAGGTGATGCGGTGATGGTCGAGGTCGAGATCCTCATGATCGATGAAGACGCCGATCCGTAGCTCAATTTCGAGCGCTATCGGCTCTTGCATCAGCTCAATGCCTATGCGCGCCTCACGCATGGCGTGATGGCCGTCGTAACTGACGAGCCCAAGCTTTTGATCTCGCGAACCCAGGCCACAGAGTCCCTGGATGCAAACAGTCTGATGGATGTGTTCAACGGCATGCTGACCCTGGCTGAATCGATCCGCACGGCCTGGTTTGATATGGCGCGCCTGAGCGAGGTGGTGGAGGCGGCGGCCGAGACCTCGAGCCTGCAGCACACCTGGGTCAGAGGCTGATCAGTTCACCGTTTTCGGAGAATCGGACATGGTAGACATCACGCAAAGAATTAATCAAAACACGTTGAAACTGGGTCAGGTCGAGGTGCCTACTGACGGCGATAAGAATCTGGCCCGGAAGGGGCTGCACAACCTTGAATAGTATCTAGAAGCCAGTGCGGGCCGCAGCCTGTTTCCGGGAAAGCTGCGCCTGGTCAGGCCGCCTGCTTCGCAAGAGGGGCAGCCGTCCGATCAGGGCGTGGTGATGAAGCGCGAGATGTGGTGGCGCAAAGGCAATAACACGGTTCGCAACGACACCTCGCAATACGTCCGCAACCTGTTCAAGGCCGCCTACATCCGAGAAGTGCATCCGCAGGAATTTGATCGCCTTATGGCCAAATTGGACAGTTACCTCGAGGGCAAGGGCAATGCCTTCGGGGTCAAGGCGTTCAGGCGTTTCTCAACTGAATTCAAGGATGCTGCCGCGGCTGCCAAAGACGGCAAGACGGGAGACTTCAGCTCCAAACCGGTGAAATCAGAGATCGCCGGCAAATTGCAGTTCGCCATGAATGCCCTCGGACACATCGACAAACCTCAAACCCTCGCCAACTGGAAGGATGGTTTGGAGATGCTCTCCGGTCAACCTGGCAGCGTGCGCATGCTGGGCGCTGGAACCGAGGGTGCAGCCTTCGAGCTGAAGGAGGCTGGGCAGTCGCTGGTGTACAAGGGCTTTTTCGAGCCGCGATCGCTCTTGAAGGATCCGCCCCATGGAGGCGTCAACCAGTTTACCGGCGACATCGGCGTGGCCCGATCACGGGCGCTGTTGCAGTCTTCCCGGATTGCCATGCCCAGCGAGTTCGTGGTGAGTGTGGGTCCCAAGAGCGATGACGGTTGGCAAGGGCGCCTGGTGCGAGTGCCTGCTGAAAAGCTGAAGGGACTGGTCAATGCATTGCGAGCACCCGGTGCGCAGGCCTCAGAGGATCAGGCCGAAGTTGAGGTGAAGCAGGTCGGCATCCTGATGCCCAAGGCAGCCGGAACCCCGGTGGGCGATCTGGTCAAGAATGACCCGATGACAGATGACGACATCGCCAAGGTGGCCACCGGCATCACACGGGCGCTGCAGGAACTGGACAGCCACAACACCGTGATGCACGACATCAAGCCGGACAACATGCTGTACGACTCCACAAGTGGCAGCCTCAAGCTGATTGATCTGGGGCAGTCTCAGAAACTCAGCAAGGGTGGTCTGATCGCCGAAGGCGCGTTGAACAAACCGACCACCACCGACAGAGTGACAGGCACTGAGTTCTACATGGCACCCGATGTGATGCGCGGAAATCCCCACGGCCCAGAGGTGGACCGCTACTCAAGCGCAGTGACCTTGCTTCAACTGATGGCGCCTGAGATCGACAGGGATAAAGCGTTTGAGAGGGACGTCGTCCAAAACCTCGTCTGGTGGGACGCGCAGGCCAATCAGCCGTTTCCGCCCGAGCAGTACCTTGACAAATGGATGGAGCGAATCGAGGCGAAGCTGCCGCAGGCCGCCGCCACCATCAGACAGAAATTTCAGGACAACCCCCACCTGAAAGATCTGATTCACGATGCCTTCTGCGCCTCTGCGCGAACCCCTGAGGGCGCACAGGCCTGGGCGCGTATGACCAGCAATCCTTTGCTGGCCCGAACCGAACAGCGCCTGGCCGACGAACTCAGTCAGCGCTTCATTCTTGGGGCTGCTCAAGCCCGGGATGCCAATGCCCCCGCCCCGACCGACCCAGCGGGCATCATCCTGCTCAGCCCGGAAACCCTCAAACTCAATGACGGCTCGAGCGTGCCGCGCGAAGGTGTTTACCGGGCCGGCAGCGAAATACGCGGCGAGTTGCAAAGCAATCTGCAGGCTGGCCTGAGCCGGGCTGCACAGGACAACAAACCGATCGAGGACCTCGAGAACGATCCGCGTGCAAAGCAAATGCGACTCGATCTGCCGCGGGACCTTTACACCTTCGAAAAGGCTGCGCAAGGCGGTGAGCGCGTTGTAAAGAGCTTGGAGGAATTCAAGGACGCGCTCTCCAGCCAGTTTGCTCAACTGAATTCGGGCCCGGCCAACTCACTGGAGCAGCGGATTGTCGATCGGGATCGCAATCGCACGCTGACCGACAATGCCTTGCGGGACCTGTCGACTTTTCATCATCAGGGATTGGCGTTTGATGCGACGGGCTATACGGGCATGAGTCACTTGGGCAAGCACGATTACAAGCGGCCCTGGCTTGGCGACGGTCTCGACCATGGAGAAGATGACTCGCCCCACCGGCGCTCGATCAGTCCGGATCCTGCAAACCCTGGGTCATTGCTGATTGGTCTATCGATTGAGACGGTCGGGAAGCCGTCGGCTATTGGCGGTCGCCCGTTAGGGGAAGACTACAAACCATTCGCCGAGGACGAAAGCAAGCGCCCGGTGTTCAGTGAGCGGCTGGATATCCGGTTGCGGTACACGCCGTCGGAGCAGGCTGGTCAGGCGGGGACCATCTCGGTGCTGGACATTCGCAGTGACTTCGATTTGTTTGCGACAGCCGACGTGCCGAAGCCGAAGAAGGAAGAGGCCACTCAGAAGGAGGAAGAGGTCATTCAGATTAAGTGAGTGAGCGCGGCTGAGACTGCTTAAGACAGTTCGAGGACTCGGCTCGCAACAGCACGCTGTGTGAAGGGCGTGGCTGTTCAATCTTGAACAGCCACGCCTCGAGTGTCAGGTCAATCTCGGAACAGTGAGGGGCGCAGCGGTCAGCGCACGGCCCCCCCTTGTAGGGGACGTGGACCATGTCGATGCCGGTGCATGCTTGAAGGACTCCGCGCCCAGGTGCGCAATGTTGCCCACCCCTGGCGACGCGTAGTTGTATTTGCCCGGCGCGGCTTTCGGAACCTGGATGAATTCGGCATCTGCCCCGAACCGTCAGCACTCAAGCCGCGTTTCGTGCAGGGCGTGAGTCTGCGCAGATCGCCCCGATACGGCGTTCGGAATTGATGGACAATGATCGGCTAGGCCTCCACGCCCCTCCGCACAGGTGACCCCATGAGCATTCCTCGCGCCACCAAGATCGTTGCCACGCTGGGCCCGGCCTCGTCCGATCCGGCGGTGCTCGAACGCATGATCCTCTCGGGGGTGAATGTGGTGCGGGTCAACTTCTCGCACGGAACGTCCGATGGACACACCCAACTGGTGAATCAGGTGCGCGAGGTCGCTACCCGCCTGGGCCGAGACATCGGCGTGCTGGCTGACCTTCAGGGGCCCAAGATTCGGATCGGCAGGTTTGCGGGAGGCAAGGTCTCGCTGGTGGAAGGTGACACCTTCACCTTCGACATCGACTGCGAACTGGGCGACGAGCGCCGTGTGGGGCTGGACTACAAAGCCCTGGTGCACGACGTCAAAGGCGGCGACACGCTTTTGCTCAACGATGGCCGCATGACCATGCGGGTGGACCGCGTGACCGACCGCACCATCGATTGCACGGTCACCGTGGGCGGTGTGCTGTCCGATCGCAAGGGCATCAACCGTCAGGGCGGCGGGCTGTCTGCACCGGCCCTCACCGCCAAAGACATGGACGACGTGAAGACCGCGGTGGCCTTTGAGGCCGACTTCATCGCAGTGTCCTTCCCCAGGAACGCCTCCGACATGTACATGGCCCGCGAATTGGCTCGTGCTGCGGGCGGGCGGGCGTTGATGATCGGCAAAATCGAGCGCTATGAGGCCATCGGCAATCTGGAGGAAATCCTCAAAGCCTCGGACGGCATCATGGTGGCGCGTGGCGATCTGGCCGTGGAAGTGGGCGACGCAGCCGTGCCTGCGCTGCAAAAGCGCATGATTCGCATGGCGCGCGAACTCAACAAACTCACCATCACCGCCACGCAGATGATGGAGTCGATGATCGAGTCGCCCGTGCCCACGCGAGCCGAGGTGTCGGACGTGGCCAATGCGGTGATCGACGGCACTGATGCGGTCATGCTCTCGGCCGAAACTGCGGCCGGCAAATACCCGGTGGAAACCGTGGCAGCCATGGCGCGTGTCTGCGACGAAGCCGATCGATCAGGGTCTTTCTCGCTGGACCAGGCCTTCCTGAACCGCACCTTTGGGCGCATCGATCAGGCCATCGCCATGGCCGCGCTCTTTACTGCCGCGCACATGAAGGTCAAGGCGATCTGCGCGCTCACCCAGTCGGGGTCAACCGCCTTGTGGATGTCGCGCCTGGACTCGGGGGTGCCGGTCTATGCGCTCACCCCTGAGGAGGGCACGCGCCGACGCATGTCGCTCTACCGTGAGGTGCATCCGGTGCTGATGACCTTCAAGGCATCGGACCGTGAAAACCTGTTGCTGGAAGCTGAGCAAAAGCTGGTCGACCTGGGTGTGGTCCAGAAAGGCGACCTGATCCTGATGACCATCGGCACGCCAATCGGCAAATCGGGCGGTACCAACACCCTCAAGATGATCCGGGTGGGTGAACAGTCCTGAATGGCGGCGTCGAGGCGACAGAGTCCAAGCGATACGCCTGTCAGAGAAAGCCGGGTTGTGCAGGTGTGACGGATCTCATGCCCGACGCGTAGCCGCGCGGGCATAATTCACAGTCTGTGATGCTGAGTCGATGCTGACCGATCGGTTCGGTGCGGCTTCGGTGCGGCGTATTCAGCCGCGATGCCCTCGCTTTTTATGCCCTTTAATTTTGCGCCCCACGGTTTGGCGCGCTTTCATCTGGAGCCCGATTCATGCCCCTCGTATCCATGCGCCAGTTGCTCGATCATGCCGCCGAGCGCGGCTATGGCATCCCTGCTTTCAACGTCAACAACCTGGAGCAGGTGCAGGCCATCATGTCGGCCGCCGCTGAGGTGGATGCTCCGGTGATCATGCAGGCCTCGGCCGGTGCGCGGAAATACGCAGGTGAGCACTTCCTGCGCCATCTGATCGCCGCGGCGGTGGAGTCCTACCCCAAGGTGCCGGTGGTGATGCACCAGGACCATGGCCAGTCGCCCGTCATCTGCAAGGGCGCCATCGACCTGGGCTTTTCCTCGGTCATGATGGACGGTTCGCTGGAAGAAGACGGCAAGACCATCGCCAGCTATGACTACAACATCGACGTCACCCGCAAGGTGGTCGACATGGCGCATGCGGTGGGCGTGACTGTGGAAGGCGAACTCGGCTGCCTGGGTTCGCTCGAGACCATGAAGGGCGATAAGGAAGACGGCCACGGCACCGATGCCACGATGACCCGCGAGCAGTTGCTCACCGACCCGGAACAAGCCGCTGATTTCGTGCGTCGCACGCAGGTGGATGCATTGGCGATTGCCATCGGCACGAGCCATGGCGCCTACAAGTTTTCGCGCAAGCCCACCGGCGACATCCTGGCGATCTCGCGCATCAAGGAAATCAACGCGCGCCTGCCCAACACGCACCTGGTGATGCACGGCTCCTCGTCTGTGCCGCAGGACCTGCTGGCCATCATTCGCCAGTACGGCGGCGACATGAAAGAAACCTATGGCGTGCCGGTGGAGGAGATTCAGGAGGCCATCAAGTATGGCGTTCGCAAGATCAACATCGATACTGACATTCGCCTGGCCATGACCGCGGCCATCCGCAAGTTCATGGCGGTGTACCCGGATAAGTTCGATCCGCGTGACTACCTCAAGCCTGCACGCGAAGCGGCTAAGGCGATCTGCCTGCAACGCTACAACGAGTTCGGGTGCGCAGGGCAGGGCAGCCGCATTGCACCCACGCCGCTGTCGGTGATGGTCGAGAAATACCGCAAGGGCGAGCTGGCTCAGTCCGTCGTCTGATTCGACTGAAGTCAAACGCGTGCGGGTCTGGGCTCGCACGCCATTCCAATGCCAGGTCTGGAAGGTTTCGAGCCGCAGCCCTGGCTTAGCCTGCCTGCGTTAGGATCTCGTCATGACACCCTCTCATGACGCCGACCTGGCCCGCGGTTTTCAGCTCTCTTCGCTGCCGCTGTCGTTCTACGACGACCCGTACCCCACGTACGCCGCGCTTCGCGCACACGACCCAGTACGCCTGCTGGACAACGGCAGCGTGCTCCTCACACGCTACGACGACGTCGCGGCGCTCTACCGGCTACCCACGGCAAGCTCGGACAAGAAGCGCGAGTTCTTTCCGCGCTTTGGCGACTCGCCGCTCTACGAGCATCACACCAGCAGCCTGATCTTCAACGACCCGCCCTCGCACACGCGGGTGCGCAGGCTCATGCTCGGCGCGCTGAACCAGCGGGCGATCACCCGCATGCAACCGGGTGTACAGACCCTGGTCGACGATCTGCTCGATGCAATGGCTGAGCGTGCGCATGGTGGTGAGACGGTCGATCTGATCACGGCCTTTGCTGCGGCCATTCCGATCGAGGTGATCGGCAACCTTCTGGCGTTCCCGCGCGGTGACCGTGACCCGCTGCGAGGTTGGTCCCTGGCGATCCTCTCGGCGCTTGAGCCTGCGCCCTCGTCGTCGGTGATCGATGCCGGCAACCGAGCGGTCAGCGAATTCATCGCCTACTTGAAGGAACTGGTGGCCAACCGCAGGGCGCACCCTTTGGACCCGAACGAAGATGTCCTCACGCGCTTGATTCAAGGCGAAGCCGACGGTGAGCGGCTCTCTGAAAAGGAGCTGTTGCACAACTGCATCTTCCTCCTCAATGCGGGCCATGAGACCACCACCAACGTGATCGGTAGCGGTGTGCAGGCGCTCATGCAGTTCCCGGACGAACAGCGACGGCTGAGGGCGGAGCCGTCGCTCATCGGCTCGGCGGTGGAGGAGATGCTGCGTTACGACAGCCCGGTTCAACTGGGCAACCGTCTGCTGACTGAGGCGGCTGAGTTCAGTGGCCAGCGCGTGCCCGCAGGCACCTACATGACCCTGTGCATCGGCGCAGCCAACCGCGATGCCGCGCAATTCGATCAAGCAGATCGGTTCGACATTGGCCGCAAGCCCAACCGGCAACTCGCCTTCGGCCATGGCGACCATGCCTGCGCCGGCATGAATGTGGCGCGCATGGAAGTGCGTATTGCCATGGCGAGTTTGCTGGCGCGCTTTGTACACATCGAGCCGGCAGGCGAGCCGATGCGTGATCGACGGGCGCGCTTTCGGGGCTTCAGTCGGTTGCCGGTGAGGTTGGCCTAGCGTTCAGACCTAAGGAAGGATGCTGAGAATCATTGATTGCACTGCAATCAATGCATACAATTGAGTCTGACTAAATGGACGCAGATTCACATGGCCAGCATCACGATCCGCAATCTCGATGATGACCTCAAGCAGCGCTTGCGGGTTCGGGCAGCAGAGCATGGCCATTCCATGGAGGAAGAGGCCCGGGATATCCTGCGTCGGGTTGTTGGGGAAGAACGCCCGCCGAGCAATCTGGCCGCTGCCATTCGCTCGCGTGTGGCCTCGCTGGGTGGTGTGGAGTTGGACATTCCCGTGCGTGAGCCTATCCGCGAACCGGCGGATCTGCGCAGACGCCGCGCATGATCATTCTCGATACCAACATCGTCTCCGAACTGCTACGGCCAGCGCCGTCCCCTCAGGTCGAGGCCTGGTTGTCTGCGCAGGATGGTGCGACGGTCTACTTCACATCAATTGGCGAAGCCGAACTGCGCCATGGGGTGGCCATCCTTCCCGCAGGGCGGCGACGCACGCAACTTGGCGCTGCAATTGATGCCATGTTGGACGAGGATTTTCGGGACCGTATCCTGCCGTTCGATCGGGACGCAGCGCGCAGCTATGCAGCGATCGCCGCCGAGCGTCGCTCAGCAGGCCGCCCAATCAGTCAATTCGATTGCCAAATTGCTGCGATTGCCCGCGCGCACGGCGCCACAGTGGCAACACGCAATATCGGCGACTACGAAGGCTGCCGCGTCAAGCTGATCGATCCTTGGCGGCGCGCTGGGGTTCGCTGAGTGCTCGTCAATCAGAACGCGTGCCGCGTGAGCAGTCCTAAGGAGATTCGCCCTCGCGCTTGGGCGCCGATAACAGCAGCATGTTGCCGTCCAGATCGCGCAGGGTGAAGATCCATGCACCCCAGGCGCGCGCCTCGATCGGGCGGCGGATGCGACCGCCGTTCTTGAATGCGTGCTCGTAGAACGCTTTCAATTCGTCCAGCGAATCGAGTTCGATCGACACGGCCTGCAATTCCTGGTGCTCGCGTTCGTCGCGACCATCGCTTGCAGTCCGCAGGCTGCGCAAGGTGATGTGGGCGGCATCGCGCTGCAGTTCAGCGTAGTGTGGCGGCACCCCTGTCCAGCGGATGAAGCTGAAGCCGAGTGCCCGCTCAAAGAGTGCGCAGCTCTTCTCCACGTCGAAGACGAAGAGCTGCGCAGGTTTGCAACGAAGGGGCACGACGGATCAGCGGCAACCCAGGTCGATCAGACTAGGATGGCGGTGTGAACGAAGTTGCTGACCTTGTCCAACCGCTGCGAGTGCCAGGGGTCGGGGATGCGGCAGTTGGTGATGTAGGCAAACGATACGCCGCTGGTGGGGTCGGCCCAGCAATAGGATGAGCCCACGCCGCCATGGCCAAAGGTTTCGGGCGCAGCCAGCGCGCCCATGCCGCGCACATTGTTTGTGAGGCCACGCAGGTGCGGGCCCAGCGCGCGGTGCATTGGCATGCCCATGTATTCGTCCACCCGGTCGCCGGTGCGGTTGC
Organism: Burkholderiaceae bacterium; assembly: GCA_044360485.1. GTDB lineage: Bacteria > Pseudomonadota > Gammaproteobacteria > Burkholderiales > Burkholderiaceae_E > UBA4615. The sequence goes on from JBIKKG010000039.1 coordinate 13,688, forward strand.
GCAGCGCAAACTGAATGGTGCGTGGCGAAAGCACGCGTGCCCCGCCCAACGTGCCGCCGGCCAGCATCATCTGATACAGCGCCACCATGCCGCGCGCCGTGCCGTAGCCACCGCCACCGGGTGCACCGGCCCGCTTCCAGGTGTCGTTGTCGGTATCGGCCAGTACACGCACACCGCCACCAGCCACGGGCTCGTGCATGTCGGCGGCACGTGCGTCGTCTGCGGGGCGCAGGCCCACCGTGATCTCGCCGGCCAGCCCCAGGGGCGTGAGCACGTTGTCGCGCACCACTTCACGGAAGTCGCGCCCGGTGACTGCCTCCATGACCGCCGCCATGACCCAGTGCGCCGACAGCCCGTGATAGACCACCTTGCTGCCGGGCGTCCATTCGAGCGCGAAATCGCACACTGCGCGGCGCATCGCGGCATGGTCCAGCCAGCCTTCCTTGGGCATGGCGGCACTTGGAAAACCGCCCTGATGCGTGATCACCTGCATCAGCGTGATATCGCGTTTGCCGTGGCGGGCAAAGTCGGGCAGGTGATCGCTCACCTTGTCGTCGAATGAGATGACGCCTTGCTCCAGCAGCTGCCACATGGCCGTGGCAAAGACCACCTTGGTGTTGGAGTAGAGCAGCCACAGGGTGTCGCTGGCGGCGGCCTGGGGCTTGGCGCCCTGGCGGGCGTTGCCAAAGCTGCGATCGAGCAGCAGCTTGCCGTGGCGGGCCAGCGCGATCTGCGCGCCCGGGTAGTGGCCGTCAGCGATCTGCTTGTCGATGAACGTGGCCAGGCGGCCGATGTGCTCGGGAGAGATGCCTGCACTCTCGAGCGTTGCGGTGGGGAGTGGGTAGGTGTTCATCGAAGTATCGTAGCGCGGCTTCTGTTGGCATGGCCTGCCACCATGCAGGAAGTGGATTGCCGGCTGCGACCTGTCAGTCAGATCGACAACGGGCTAATCGATTAACCGGCCGTTCTCTCGAAACGGATAAGGCCCCTTGGCTGGGTCGACAAACGCCGTGTGGGTCACGAGCTGCGAGCCACTCCACCAGTGCAATTGAAACCCTGGGGGCTCCATCACAAACTGATCCGCGGCATCCTGTGCGAGATCGAGTGCCACCTGATGCGCGGGGCTTGGGCACACACTGGCCACCGTACCGGCAAAGCGCGCGGTGATCGACCGGTGCAAATGCCCCGCTACGACTCGTTCGACTTGCGCATGACGGGACAGTACTTTGGCCAACCCCTCTATGCCGTCCAGACCGAGCTTGTCCATATGCCCGATGCCGGTCACAAAGGGTGGATGGTGCATGGCTACGACGGTGGGTTGACCCGGGGCCGCCGACAGAGTCTGATCCAGCCAGGCCAACCGCTGCGCACAGAGCTGGCCTGAGCCCGACCCAGGCAGGACGGTATCGATGCCGACGATGCGTACTGGGTACTCATCGACTGACCATTGAATGAACGGCTCAAACTGATTCAGGTACCGGTGATCCGGAAACGACGCGCGCAGCGCCACGCGCTCATCATGGTTGCCAGGCAGCAGGTAAAGCGGTTGCGTGAGCGGTGAGAGCAGTTCGCGCAATAGACCGTATTCGGCTGCGGTGCCCAGGTCGACCAGATCACCCGTTGCGATCACGACGTCGGGCTGTTGCGGTAAGGCGCGAATACGCTGTACGCAGCGCTCAAGCATGCTCACCGTGTCGACAATGCCATAGGCCAGGCGGCCGTTGGCTTTGATATGCAGGTCACTGATCTGGCACAGCAGCATGGCGTGTGTCTCTCCGAGGTCGGTCAGGATGGGAAATGGCCAGGCGACATCAGCGCCTCGACGTCGACCGCGCAGTGCACCGTGTCGCCTGGTTCAAGTCGGGTGCGTTGCGCCACCCGCGCGACCAAGGGCTGTGCCATGCCAATGTCGATCACCACCCGCACATGGTCGCCTAAAAAGAAGCGGTGCATCACGCGTCCCGAGAACTGCGCCTCATCGGCCGAGACGAGCTGCAGGTCTTCGGGGCGAAACATGACCCGGTTGCCTGGATGCTCGGATGAAAGAATCAGACTGCCCGAGTTCAGCTTGAGCGTTTCGTCCGTACGAATGCCTTCGATATGGTTCATCGTTCCGATGAAATCGGCCACGAACGGCTCGGCAGGCTGGAAATAGATGTCATGAGGCGTGCCAATCTGGGCGATGCGCCCAGCGGTCATGACTGCAATCCGATCGCCTAAGGCCATGGCCTCGGTCTGATCGTGCGTCACGTAGACCGTCGTAATGCGCAGCGAGCGCAAGAGGCGGTCGATGTCCACCCGCAGCTCTTCTCTGAGTTTCGCATCCAGCGCGGTCAGCGGTTCATCCAGCAAAAGCACGCGAGGGCGTGGTGCAATGGCGCGGGCCAGCGCCACGCGTTGACGCTGGCCGCCTGAGAGTTGATCGATCGAGCGATCGGCGAGGGGCTCAATGCGCATCATGGCGAGCATGTCCTGCACGCGTGCGTCTCGTTCCTTCGCAGCCATACCGCGCACCTTCAGCCCGTAGGCAATATTTCCAGCGACGGTCAGGTTCGGAAAGAGTGCATAGCTCTGAAAGACCATGCCGACATTTCGCCGCTCGATCGGAACGTGGGTAACGTCGGTGTCACCAAACATGACCCGCCCGCCTGCATCGCCTGCCTCCAGGCCTGCGATGATGCGCAGGGTCGTTGTCTTGCCGCACCCTGATGGGCCCAACAGCACTACGGTCTCGCCTGCAGCGATCGAGAGGTCGGTCGGGTGTAAGGCTCGCGTACCGTCGGCAAAGGTCTTTGAGCAGCCTTGAAGTTGAATGGGTACGCCGCTCATCGTGTCTGCTGCCTGACTGCACCTGCTGCGCGCGTGCGCGAGGCCCACTGCAACGCTATGAGCAGCGGGACGATGATCGCAAAGAACACCAGCGTGTACGCGGACCCGACTTCGATACGCAGCGAGGCATAAGCGTCGGCTAAGCCCACTGGAAGGGTGGGTGTGAGCGGGGTGTGCAGCAGCAACGACATGTTGAATTCGCCCAGTGACAGGGTGACCACCATGAGCGATCCGGCCACGATGCCCGATCGGCAATTGGGCAGCACGATGTCGAAAAAGCGACGGGTAAAGCCAGCACCGAGGCTGCGTGCGCCTTCCTCGAGCGTCTTCAGATCGATTGAGGCCATCACGGCCAGGACGCTTCTGACCATGAAGGGAAGCGTGAAGAGTACATGGCCGATCAGGATGAACACCCAACTGCGACGCAGATCGCCCCAGCCACCATAGGTGACGATGAGCGCCAGTGCCGTGGCCAGTCCCGGGACCGCCACTGGCATGACAAGCAGTTCTTCTAAAGCACGTGTCCAGGCGTTATTGCGTCGGGCCAGCACATACGCAGCGGGCACCCCCAATACGAGTGTGCAGAGCAGGCAGGCCAGTGCGATGCCTAACGACAGGAAGATGGTGTGGTGATAGTCGACGAGGACCTTCATCACCCAGTCAAGCGTGAGCCCGCTGCGCCAGCCGATGAAGTAGTTGCGGGTGACCCCGGCCAGCATTGACATCGCCACCGGTATCACCAGGAAGGCGCACACGCTCAGGGTGAAGCCCAGTAGCCCCCAGAACACGATCGACCGTCGCGCCACCATGGTTTAGCCAGCCGCGGCAACGCTGTTGCCGGATGCAGTGCGTGCCAGAGCCAGCACCAGCCAGGTGAGGGCCCCCAACACGAAAGACAGGGCTGCTGCCATCGCGACGTTGGCTTGCAAGGTGAATTCGGTGTAGATCACCATCGGTAACACGTTGATCTTCGTGGCCAGGGTAAAGGCGGTGCCAAACGCGCCCATCGCCGTTGCAAAACAGATCGCCCCTGCCGCCAACAGCGCCGGACGCAAGGCAGGGATGATCACGTCGCAGACGACTCGAAGCGGACCCGCTCCAAGTGAGCGCGCGGCTTCTTCGATGCGTGGATCGAGTTTTTCAGCCGCCGCCATGACGGTCAGGATCGTTCGTGGGATGGAGAAGTACAGGTAGCCTACGAACAGCCCGGTCATGGAGTAGGCAAAGACCCAGCGCTCGCCCACCAGCGCGTCGGTCAACTCCGGGACCAAGCCCTGGCGGCCGCCGAGCATGATGACCATGAAGCCGATCACAACGCCGGGAAAGGCGAGCGGCAAGGTCAGCAGCGAGACCAGCAGATCCCGACACGCAAAGCGATGACGCACCAGAAAGACGCCGGCGATCCCGGAGACCACCAGCGTTGCTACGGTGGTGACGGTCGCCAGAGCAACCGTTGCAGCCAGGCTGGACAGGTACCGCGGTTCGACCAGCACCGACCAATAGGCTGCCCAGCCCTTTGGACCGCCCCCTCCGATCAGGAACAGTCTGGTCAGCGGGATCAGAAAGAAGGCGATGAAGACGAGTGCCGCAGGCGCGAGCAGCAGCGCCAGTCGCAGCCGATCAGGTTCGGCTGCATCGACTCGCATCAGTGGGTTCAGCCCACGTCCTTCTGGTAACGCTCCCCGATGGCTTTGGATGCCGCGGCCAGTTTGAAGACATCGAGAGGCCGCGCCTTGGCATATTCGGCATCGGGCAGGAATCGGCTGCGGATGTCGCCGGTCATGGCCCCTGCAAAGACCGGGCGCAGGAAGGCGTTGGCCCAATGCCGCTGACCGTCGTCAGACAGAACGAAATCAAGGAGCTTTCGACCGTTGTCTGCATTGGGGCCCCGGGCGACTAGCCCCATCACATAGGGCAACTGCTGGGTGCCCTCGGCGGGAATGATGAATTCGACCGGTGCCTTGTCGGTGTAGCGCGCCCGATAGGCGTTGAAGTCGTAGTCGAGCAGGATCGGAATTTCACCCGAGAGGACCCGTGCATAGGCGGTCTGCGTGGGGACGATGGGCTGATTGCTCTGCAGGGTCTTGAAGAACTGAATGCCCGGGTCGAGGTTGTCGTAGCTGCCGCCCATGGCCAGATTGGCTGCAATGACGCCGACTTGTCCGACGGCCGCAGAGGCGGGGTTCAGATAACCGACTAGGCCCTTGTATTCCGGCTTGAGCAGATCCCTCCAGGCGCGAGGCACCGGTTTGCCGCGCAGGGCTGCAGTGTTGACAAAAAATCCGAGCGTGCCCGAGTGAATGGCGGTCCAGTAGCCCTCTGGGTCCTTCAGCCCGGCAGGCACCTCGGCCCAGCGCGCAGGTTTGTACGGGGTCAGCACATCGGCTGCCCGGGCCTGCGGACCGACCTGCCCGCCCAGATAGGTGACGTCGGCCACCGGGTTGGCTTTCTCAGCGATCAGGGCCGCGAGCGACTGACCGGAGTTCTTGTTGTCGGGTGGCACGATGATGCCGGTACGTTGCCCCACCAGTTTGAGCATGCCGCCCCAGTCCGCCCACTCGGGCGGGCAGTTGTAGCAAATAGCGCGTTGGGCCTGCGCAAACGAAAATTGCGGTACTGCGGCTGCACCCAGTGCAGGAAGGGCGGTCAGCAATGCACGACGGTTCATGAGAGGTTCAGTTCGCAAGAGGTTGCAAAGCCCTCGAACCTATGCGGACTTCATGACGAACTGGTGAAAAGATGCGATCCCTAGCCGGCGAATTGGACAGTTTCGATGCAGCGAGGGGGTGGAGTCGACCATTCCGCGATCACTCGCCGTGCCAGGGCTGATGTCGCCCATGCGGCTACGATGCGCGGATGATGCCCGCTGATCCCGGCAGCCGTACGGTCGCTGTCCTGTGTTTTGCCCTGCTGATGGTGATGGTGGGCTTTGCCAACTACGGTGTGGTGCTGCCGGGTGTCAGTCGTGACCTGGGCCTGACCGAAGCCCAGGCGGGCTTTGCCGGCGGCATTTTTTTTCTGGCCTATGCGGTCGCCTCGCCTCTGTGCTCGGCGCTGACCGACATGTTTCAGCCCAAGCGCATTTATCTGGCGGGCTGTGCGGCGGGTCTCGTGGGCGGGCTGTGGTTTCCGTTGGTGAGCGACAGCTATGCAGCGCTGTTGACCAGTCGCGCCCTCTCGGGACTGGGGATGGCGGGCGCCTATCTGCCGGGCATGACCCTGCTGACCGGGGCGTTGCCGCCCGAGCGGCGTGCGCGCTCGGCCTCGCTCTATACCGCCTTTCTGACGCTGGGCACTTCGCTGTCGTTTGCGTCGGCGGCGTTGCTGCGTACGGCAGGCGGTTGGCCGGCCGCCTTTGTGGGGGCGGCTGTGGCCTGTGCGGTGGCAGCCGTGCTGGTGGCGGTCATGGTCGGGCCGCGTCAGGGGCCTAATCCCGGAGCGGCAGCGCTGATGCGTAACCTCAAGGTGGTCCTGAAATCACCCGGCGCACGCATGTGGTCGATCGCCAGTTGGGGCAATGCCTGGGAGGGCATGTCCTTTCGCATCTGGTGGATCGCGCTCTTGAGCTGGAGCGCTGCACAGCCTGGCAATGAGGGTTTCAGCGGCGTGGATTTCGCCTTGCTGTCCTCGGTGTCGGGCCTGATGGCCATGCCATTGTCGGCCTGGGTGGCGCGCCAGGCCGAGTCTTCTGGCCAGCGCGAGCGAGTGGTCGCAGCCGCGGCCATGTCGTCGGTGGTGGCCGGGGCCATCCTGATCGTGTTCATGGGGCAGACCCTGTG
>JBIKKG010000217.1:0-6178 GCA_044360485.1 Burkholderiaceae bacterium
GCCTTGAACGCCGCTGGCATCGGCTGGCCAGTTGTCGACGTCCGTGGTGGTCATCAGTTGGCCGCCCTGAGCCAGACCGGTGATCAGGACCGGTTTCAGGTTGGCTCGTGCGGCGTAAATGGCCGCCGTGTAACCGGCCGGGCCGGAACCGAGTATCAGGAGCCGGCAGTGCCTGGCGTCGCTCATGGTTGCCTCTGGAGGAGTGATTTTCAGTAAAAACAAACGGTTGCTGGCGGCAGTTCATGCAAATACTTTGAAAACGCCAGCGCTTCATGCAAAATCATACAAGTTGACCTCCGTTCATCGTGCCGTGTCCCCATCACGCGAGGTTCGCGTGCACGCTCCCGACGGTTACAACCCCCCATTTTGGAGTAAGCCATGTCGCTTGAAGCCAACAAGGCATTTTTGAAGCGGGTACCGCTCTTTTCCGGTCTGGGCGAGCGTCAGCTCGAGAAGGTCGCGGCAGGCAGTGTGCGCCGATCATTCGTCCGAGGTCGTATGGTGGTCGCAGAAGGCGAGCCATCCAGCGCGCTGTATATCCTGCTGGCCGGACGGGCCAAGGTGCAGCGTTCCGACTCGGAAGGCAAGGAAGTCATCCTGGCTGTGCTCGGATCGGGCGAATGCGTGGGTGAGATGAGCCTGATCGATGATGCGCCGCGATCGGCCAGCGTCATCACCATGGAGTCCTGCGAGTTCATGGCCATCAACAAGGAGACGTTCCTCGCCACGCTCGAGGAAAATCCTGCGATCGCGCTCAAGATCATGAAAGGGCTGGTCAAGCGCCTGCGCGAAGCCGATCGCAAGATCGAGACTCTGGCGCTGCTCGATGTGTATGGCCGCGTGGCGCGCGTCTTGCTCGACTTTTCCGAAGAGATCGACGGCGAGCGGGTGGTCAAGGGCAAGCTGCCACGACAGGAAATTGCCAAGATGATCGGGGCCTCCCGCGAAATGGTCTCGCGTGTCATGAAGGGCCTGGAAGTCGAGGGCTATATCGTGCCGGGCCAGAGCGGGCACCTCGTATTGCGCGAAAAACTCAGCAATTACCTGCAGTAACCGGCTCATGGCGCGCGTGCTCAAGGCGGGCCCGGCGCTGGGTCGGGGCGGATCGGTCGGGGTGGCCGGCGCCACGGCGTCAGGCGGTTCGTTGTTGCCTGAACGTCTGGTCGTCTTGTTGCGCGAAAGTCGCTGGCTGGTGCAGTGCTGTCTGGCGGTATTCCTCGCGCTGATTCTGCTGAGCTATCACCCGGCCGACCCTGGCTGGTCGCATGCGATTGGCGGGCGGTCCATTCAAAACCTGGGCGGGCGTCTGGGTGCCTGGTTTGCCGATCTGCTGCTGTACCTGTTCGGCATGACCGCGTGGCTGTGGGCGGCGTTTCTGATGCTCAGGGTGGTGTCCGGTTATCGGCAGTTGCATCCCGGCTCGGTGGCTGATCGTGCAGCGGCCCTGGATGCACCTGGGCTCGGCTGGGACCGCTGGCTGGGCTTTGCGCTGTTGTTTGTTGGCTGTGTGATGCTCGAGGCCTCCCGGATGCCCGGGCTGTCGGGCCGACTGCCCTTTGCCCCGGGTGGCGTTGTCGGCCATGGCTTGTCGGTCCCGCTGCTCGAGCAACTGGGATCGGTGGGCGGCACGCTGGTCATGTTGATGTTGAGCGCCATTGGTTTTTCCCTGGCCACTGGTGCGTCCTGGCTGACGATCTTCGAGAAAGTCGGCGCAGCGCTCGAAGGCACCGTACTGCGAGTGGTGGACTCCCTCGAAACCCGTCACGATCGGCGTGAAGGTGAGCGTGCAGCATCGGTGCGCAAGGAGACCGTGGAGGTCAAGCGCCGCATCCTGACTGACGACCCGGAGCCTGTGCGCATCGAGCCGCCGGTCGCGCCCGCGCAACCCTCCGAGCGGGCTCAGCGCGAGCGGCAAAAGCCGCTCTTTACGGATCTGCCGGCCGATTCCGAGCTGCCTCCCTTGTCCTTGCTCGATCCGCCGCCCGAGGTGCGCGATACGGTAGCCCCCGAGACCCTCGAATACACCTCGCGTCTCATCGAAAAGAAGCTGTCCGATTTCGGCGTCACGGCCAACGTCGTGGCCGCTTACCCGGGCCCGGTCATCACGCGCTATGAGATCGAACCCGCCACGGGTGTCAAAGGCTCGGTCATTGTCAACCTGGCCAAGGACCTGGCGCGTGCCCTGTCACTCACGTCCATCCGGGTGGTCGAGACCATTCCGGGCAAGAGTCTGATGGGCCTGGAGTTGCCCAACCCGCGCCGCCAGCCGGTGCGTTTGTCGGAAGTGCTGGGCTCGCAGGTGTATGCCGATTCCCCCTCGCCGGTGACCCTGGTGCTGGGGCATGACATTGCCGGGCGCCCGACCGTGGCCGATCTGGCCAAGATGCCCCATCTGCTGGTGGCCGGCACCACCGGCTCGGGCAAGTCGGTGGGCATCAACGCGATGCTCTTGTCCTTGCTCTACAAGGCCGAGCCCACGGAAGTCAGGATGATCCTGATCGATCCGAAGATGCTCGAGCTCAGCACGTACGAGGGCATTCCGCATCTGCTTGCACCGGTGGTTACCGATATGCGCCAGGCCGGCCATGCGCTCAACTGGTGTGTAGCCGAGATGGAGCGGCGCTACCGTCTGATGAGCAAGCTGGGCGTGCGCAACCTGTCGGGCTACAACAGCAAGATTGCCGAGGCAACGAAGAAGGGCGAGTTCATCTACAACCCGTTCTCCATCACGCCCGATGCGCCCGAGCCGCTGGGCAAGCTGCCGGTCATCGTGGTGGTGATCGATGAGCTCGCCGACCTGATGATGGTGGTGGGTAAGAAAATCGAGGAGCTGATCGCGCGCCTGGCCCAGAAGGCGAGGGCGGCAGGCATTCACCTGATTCTGGCCACCCAACGCCCCTCCGTTGACGTGATCACCGGCCTGATCAAGGCCAACATTCCGACGCGCATTGCCTTTCAGGTGTCCTCGCGCATCGACTCCCGGACCATCCTCGATCAGATGGGCGCGGAAGCGCTCCTGGGGCAGGGCGACATGCTGTACATGCCGCCTGGTACCGGAATCCCGGTGCGTGTGCACGGCGCTTTCGTGGATGACGACGAGGTCCACCGTGTCGTGGCCCACTGGAAGGCACGCGGCGGCGAACCCGATTACATCGAGGGTATCCTCGACGGCGGCGTCGGGGCCGACTCAGTCGACCCGGGTAGCGCCGTAGGCTTCGGGGGGCTGCAGGCCACGCTTCAGGAGGCCGGGGTCGATGGCGAATCCGATGCCCTCTACGACCAGGCGGTCGCGGTTGTCCTGCAGCACAAGCGTGCCTCGATCTCGCTGGTTCAACGTCACCTGCGCATCGGCTATAACCGCGCTGCCCGGCTGCTCGAGCAAATGGAGAAATCAGGCGTGGTGTCCGCGATGGCCACCAACGGCAACCGCGACATCATCGTGCCGCGTCGCGACGACGACTGAGTGCTGTGCCTCACACAGGTAACATGCGCACCATGACATTCGCATTTTCGCGCTGCGGCGCTTTGAATCGGGTCGCGTCCCGTCTTGATCGAGCGCTGCGCGCCCTGGCGGCGGCGCTGCTCCTGGTCCTGTGCAGCCTGCCGCAGGCTGCCACCGCTGCGGCGCTCGAGCAGTTGCGCGAGTTCGTCTCGTCCACCCGATCGGCGCGGGGTGAATTCACCCAGCAGCAGGTGCTGGGCAGTGGGCGAAGTGGCCAGACATCGAGCGGCACCTTCGCGTTCTCTCGGCCTGGAAAGTTCCGCTGGGAAGTCTCGCGGCCGTACGAACAGCTCGTCGTTACCGACGGCGAGCGCGTGCATTTTTACGACAAGGACCTGCGTCAGGTGACGGTTCGCAAAGTGACCGAGGCCATCAGCGCCACGCCGGCTGCGATCCTCTTTGGGGCCAACGACCTGGAGGCGAACTTCGCCGTGACCGATGGCGGCACGGTCGACGGACTGGAATGGCTGGAGGCCGTGCCGCGCAACAAGGAGTCGGGCTTCGATCGCATTCGGATTGGCTTCAAGGGCGGTTTGCCTGCGGCCATGGATGTGCGCGATGCCTTCGGGCAGGTCAATCGGTTCACCTTCAAGGCCATCGAGCGCAACCCGACACTCGACGCCACGCAGTTTCGCTTCACGGCGCCCAAGGGCGTCGATATCGTCCAGTAGCGGTCGCGCCGCGCATGCTGCGTGCGGGCACACCGCTGGCTGAAGCGATGCGCCCGACGCGCATCGATGAGGTGGTTGGCCAGCAGCATCTGCTGGGGCCCGGTATGCCGCTGCGCTCGGCCATCGATGCCGCACGGCCGCACTCCATGCTCCTGTGGGGCCCGCCCGGCGTGGGCAAGACCACGCTGGCTCGGCTGCTCGCACACGCTTTCGATTGCAGGTTCATCCCGCTGTCTGCCGTGCTGGCGGGCGTCAAGGACATTCGCGAGGCGGTGGAGCAGGCTCGGCTGAACCTTCAGGCGGGCGCGCATGGCACGATCGTGTTCGTCGATGAGGTGCATCGCTTCAACAAGGCCCAGCAGGATGCGTTCCTGCCGCATGTCGAGTCGGGTCTGTTCACGTTCGTGGGCGCGACCACCGAGAACCCGTCATTCGAAGTCAACAACGCGTTGCTGTCCAGGGCTGCGGTGTACGTGCTGCGCCGGCTGGAACCGCAGGACCTGCAGCAATTGATCGACCGTGCCTGCGCACAGCATCTGGGTAGCCTGTCCGTTGAACCAGCCGCCGCGCAACTGCTGATTGAATCGGCCGATGGTGATGGCCGCCGACTGCTCAACCATCTGGAGCAGGCCGCCACCGCAGCCGGGGCATTCGACCATTCGGCCACGCAAGCCGAGCCGATTGCATTGGATGCACAGACCGTGTCGCGTGTGCTGGCCGAGCGGGTGCGTCAGTTCGACAAGGGCGGCGATGCCTTCTACGACCTGATTTCAGCGCTGCACAAGACGGTCCGTGGCTCGCATCCCAATGCCGCACTGTATTGGCTGGTGCGCATGCTCGACGGTGGCGCTGATCCCCATTACCTGGCCCGGCGCCTGGTGCGCATGGCAATCGAGGATATCGGACTGGCCGACCCCAGAGCCTTGCGCCTTGCGCTGGATGCAGCCGAAGTTTACGAACGTCTGGGCTCGCCCGAGGGTGAATTGGCACTGGCGCAGGCGACGCTCTACCTCGCATGCGCCGCCAAGTCCTCGGCGGGCTACGACGCCTATAACGCCGCGCGTGCCTTCGTGAAGCAAGGTGGGTCGCAGCCCGTGCCGGGCCATTTGCGCAATGCACCCACGCGGCTGATGAAATCCTTGGGCTATGGGCGCGAGTACCGCTACGCACACGATGAGCCCCATGCCTATGCGGCCAACGAGCGTTACATGCCTGATGGCATGGACGAGCCGCAGTGGTATCAGCCCGTGCCGCGCGGTCTGGAGTCGAAAATCGCCGACAAGCTGGATTGGTTGCGCAGCCTGGACGAGGAGGCCAGGCGGGGCCGCTAGAATGCTGCCCATGCTCGACATTCAGACACTTCGCAAGGACCTCGACGGCGTCGCATCGCGACTGGCCGCCCGAGGCTATCGACTCGACACCGAGACCTTCGCAGCCATGGAGGCTGAACGCAAGGCGGTGCAGACCCGCACCGAAGCCTTGCAGGCGCGGCGCAATGCGCTGTCCAAGTCCATCGGTCAGCTCAAGGCGCGCGGTGAAGACGCCTCAGCGGTCATGCAGGAAGTATCCGAGCTTGCCGAGGAGTTGAAGGCAGGCGACGCGCGCACTGAGCGCGTCCTGGCGCAGCAGATGGCCTTCATGCTCAGTGTGCCCAATCTGCCCCATGAATCGGTGCCGCAGGGTGCGTCTGACACCGACAACCAGGAGGTACGGCGCTGGTCACCGCAGGGCGTCGAGCCCCAGCCGCTGGGTTTTGAGGTTCGCGACCATGTCGATCTGGGCGAACCCCTGGGGCTCGATTTCGCAGCGGGTGCCAAGCTCGCGGGTGCACGCTTTTCGGTCATGAAAGGGCCGATCGCCCGCCTGCACCGTGCGCTCGCCCAGTTCATGCTCGATGTGCACACCAGCGAACACGGCTATACCGAGTGCTACACGCCCTACATCGTCAACGCTGAAACCCTGCGAGGGACCGGGCAGTTGCCCAAGTTCGAGCAGGACCTGTTCG
>JBIKKG010000218.1:0-6146 GCA_044360485.1 Burkholderiaceae bacterium
AGCTCTTTCGGCTGCTCGCGCAAGATCTGGCTGGCAAACTGACCATCGAGCGGCTCTCCGACCATTTGAGCGAACTGGCCGATCGGGTGCTTTCGATCGTGCTCGACCGCGCCTGGCTGCAGGTGCGTAACCGGCATTGCGAGACGCCTCGCTTTGCGGTCATCGCCTACGGCAGGCTGGGCGGCAAGGAGCTCGGCTATGCCTCCGACCTGGACCTGGTTTTTTTGTACGAGGATGAAGACCCTCAGGCCCAGGTCGTTTACTCGCAACTGGCACAACGCCTGTCTGCCTGGCTCTCGACACGCACTGCGGCCGGTCTGCTGTTCGAAATTGATCTTCGGCTGCGACCCAATGGCAACGCGGGCCTGTTGGTCTCGAATCTGAAGGCGTTTGAGGGTTATCAGCGCGAGTCTGCGTGGGTCTGGGAGCACCAGGCGCTCACCCGCGCCCGCTTTGCGGCTGGCGATGAGAAGTTGGGCGCACAGTTTGAATCGATGCGCCGCAGCTTGCTGGCGCTGCCCCGGTCAATCGATTCGCTGCGCGCCGACATCCTGGCCATGCGCGCCCGCATGTTCGAAGGTCACCCCAACCGCAGTGGTGAGTTCGATATCAAGCACGACGCAGGCGGGATCGTGGACATCGAGTTCATGGTCCAGTTCCTGGTGCTTGCGCATGCGCAGACTCACCCCGAACTGCTCGACAACGTCGGCAACATTGCCTTGCTCGAACGTGCCGCGCGCGCAGGACTGACTGACGCGACCGCTGCCTTGGCATGCGCCCAGGCCTATCGCGATTATCGGCGCCAGCAGCACCTCATGCGGCTGAACGACGCCCGCTATGCGCGCGTCCCCGCCGATGCATTTGCCGCGCAGCGTCTGGCCGTGCGGGGCTTGTGGGATCAGTTGCTGGGCAGTTGAAGGCGAACCGGCTCAGGCGCTCAGCGCAGTGGTCTCATCGAACCCCAACACCAGGTTCATGCACTGCACTGCGGCGCCGGACGCCCCCTTGCCCAGGTTGTCCAGACGGGACACCACCATGACCCGCTCGTCGTTGCCGAACACGAACACGTCGTTGCGGTTTGTGTCGTTGCAGGCCATGGGATCAAAAAACCCGCCCACCGTGTTGTCGGTGGCATCGAGGGGCATGACACGCACGAAGCGCTCGCCTGCGTAATGGGCAGACAAAGCCTCATGGATGCGCGTGCGCGTGGTGCCCGCCGTCATGGCCCGCAGTTGCAGCGGGACCGACACGGCCATGCCCTTGTAGAAGTTGTCGACGATGGGCGAAAACACCGGCGCCTGAGCCAACCCGGTATAGGCCTGCATTTCGGGCAGATGCTTGTGTGCCATGCCCAGAGCGTAGAGTCTGGCGGCATCCAGGGCCCGGCTGTCGCGTGCGGCTTCGTAGTCGGCGATCATGGATTTGCCGCCGCCCGAATAACCCGTAAGCGAGTGACAGGCAATCGGGTAGTCACGAGGCAAGAGGCCGGCCGCCACCAGCGGCGCCACGGCCAGAATGAATCCGGCCGCATGGCAGCCGGTGACCGCCACGCGACGCGAACGCCCAATGGCCTCGCGCTGGCCCGCCCGCAACTCAGGCAAGCCGTAGACCCAGCCATCGGTGACCCGGTGCGCGGTACTGGCGTCAATCACTGCAGTGCGTGTGTTGCCGGCAGCTACCAGGGCCACCGACTCCTTGGCAGCGGTATCGGGCAGACACAGAAACACCGCATCGGCCGCGTTGATCAGTTCGCGACGCCGTTCGACATCCTTGCGCCGGTCAGCCTCGATCTCCAGCACCTGTACGCCAGGATGTGCCTGCAAACGCTCACGAATCTGGAGCCCGGTGGTGCCTTCCTGTCCGTCGACGAATACGGTCTTTGTCATCGCATGTCCCAAATGAAGGATGCACGCAGCCTGCGCGCGCCATGGCGCAATGATGCCACTGCGCTCAGCCGATGACGCCCGCCACTCCCAGCACCGCCCCGGCAGCAATCAGCCAGAGCATGTTCAATCGCGTGCGTGCCACGATCACCGTGGTGAGCGCCGTGATGGCCCACAGGCGCCAGTCGGCATGGTTGTTGGAATCCGCCACGACCCAGCCTGCGGCGGCCGTCAGCCCCACGGCAATCGGCGACAGGCCCAGCCGAATGGAAGCCACCCAGGTCGAGTCTTCGCTCGCCCGCTTCATGCGCCAGCCCCACCAGGTCGCCAGGCTCGAGGGCAGCAGCAGGCCCACCGTGCTGGCCAACGCACCGGCCGCACCACCCGCCTGCCAACCCAGCAGGGTCACAAACAGAATATTCGGACCGGGTGCTGCCTGAGCGATCACGATGGCATCGGTGAATTGCGATCCGTCCATCCAGTGGCGTTCATCCACGAGGTAGCGGCGCATCTCGGGCGCCATGCTGAGCGCACCGCCAATGGCCAGCAGCGACAGTGACGCAAAATGCACAAGCAGATCGATCAGCTCGCTTGCGTTCACCGCGGGTCTCCGCGCCGAGACGCAGCACGCAGCCACCACCAGGCCGCCGCAATGGCCGGAGGCACCAGGACGGCCAGCACCAGCAGGACTTTCAGGTGCAACAGGGCCACGCCAATGAACGCCAGCACCCCCCAGGCCAACCAGGCCAGGTGAGCACGCCACGCCAGCACGAGCTTGAAGGCGGTGGCCAGGATCATGCCGCCTGCCACCGCGCCCATGCCGGCCAGCGCGCGACGCACCACCGGCTCATCAGCCACTTGCCCGTACAGGACCGCGGCGCCCAGGACCAGCAGCATCGGCGCAGCCAGCATGCCGCCCAAGGCCGCCACCGCGCCACGCCAGCCGAACCACCGGTCGCCGACCATGATCGCCACGTTGCAGACGTTCGGCCCAGGCAGTAATTGTCCGAAGGCCAGGGTCTCGATGAACTGCTCGCGACTAAGCCAGCGACGCTCCTCGACCAGCACGCGTTGCGCCCAGGGCAACACCCCGCCAAAGCCACGCAGAGCCAGCCCTGAAAACACCAGAAAAAGATGCATCAGCGAGCGAGGCTTCAGGCTGCCTTCGCCGGGAACGTCGTCAGCCTGCACAGGACGCGGTCCCTGAACGCTGCACGACTGATTCAGCTCGGCGCGTTGTCACACCGGGCGCTGGGCCGTACGGGCCCGGATGCGCGCCACCCACAGGGCTGCTGCCAGGGCGAGCAACACCACCGGGATTGACATCGCGTTGATCGTGTACCAGCCCTGCACATGCAAGAGCGCGCCTGACGACAACGAAGAGGTGACCATCACTGCAAACACCACGGCATCGTTGAATCCCTGCACACGATTTTTCTCGGACGGGCGATAGGCTGTCGTGAGCAGCGAGGTGGCTCCGGTGTACATGAAGTTCCAGCCCACACCCAGCATAATTAACGCCACGGTGAATCGCCAGATCTCGACGCCTCCGAGCGAGACGACCGCACACACCAGCATCAGCAGGCAGCCGGTGACAATCACCGGGATCACCCCAAAGCGGGTGATGAGCGATCCGGTAAAAAGACCCGGCGCGAACATGCCGGTGACATGCCAGGCAAGGACCGTGGCCGCCGCGGAATAGGGATGACTGCAGACCTGCATGGCCAGTGGGGTTGCCACCATCACCAGATTCATGATGCCGTACGACAAGGACGAAATCAGCACGGCGCTCCAGGCGGCGGGCTGGGCAAGAATTTCGCGCAAGGGTCGCGCTGGCCCCTGCGCAGCCGAGGCGGTTGCTTCAGGCACCCTGAACCACTGCACAAGCACCAGAGAGAGGACCGCGAACACCGTGAGCGCCAGATACGAGCCGGCAAAAAGGGTCGGCAACCAGTCACGCGTGAACTTGGACAATTGCGGCCCAAGCACGCCCCCCACAATGCCTGCGGCCAGTACGAGCGAGATCGCCTTGGGCTTGAAATCGGGACGCCAGGCATCGGCTGCGTCGGCCGCAGCGAACCGGTAACTGGCCCCAAAGGCGTTGTAGACACCCAGCACAAAGGTGGCAAAGACGAGCAGCGGCAGGCTGTGAATCGTGACCGCCCACCAGGCCATCAGGCTGCCCACGATGGCAAAGAGCGAGCCCACGGTGTAGCCGATGCGGCGCCCATGCAGCCGCATGATGCGTGCAGCCAGCATGCTGGTGACCGCAGAACCGAACACGTATCCGGTCACGGGCATCGTGGCGTAAAGAGGGTCGGTAGCCAGCGTGGCGCCAGCCAGTCCGTTGACCGCGATCAGTGTGACGTTATTGGTGAGAAGCAGCGCCTGCAGCAGCGCCAGCAACCCAACCTGCATTCGCAGGGAAGCACGCATCACGAATTGGCCTGATCGCATGAGGGGATCCCGATTCTAGCCGCACCGGCATCGGCATCACCCCGCGGGCCGATCCAGGCAGGCTTTGCGGCTAGAATCGAGGGTTCGACAATCTGGCAACCGAGGAGTGCAGCCATGTCCATGGCCGATCGCGACGGATTCATCTGGTTTGACGGCAAGCTTGTAGATTGGCGCGACGCGAAGATCCACGTGCTGACCCACTCCCTGCACTACGGCATGGCGGTATTCGAGGGCGTGCGGGCCTACAAGACCGGTCAGGGCACGTCCATCTTTCGTCTGCAGGAACATACCCGGCGCTTCTTTAACTCGGCCAAGATCTTCCAGATGAAGATGCCGTTTGCGGCCGAGCAGATCCTCGAAGCGCAAAAGGAAGTCGTCCGGGCCAACAAGCTCGAGTCCTGCTACCTGCGCCCGATCGCCTGGATCGGCTCCGAAAAGCTGGGCGTCTCGGCGCGCGACAACACCATCCATGTGTCCATCTCGGCGTGGCCCTGGGGCGCCTACCTGGGCGAAGACGGTCTGGCCAAAGGCATTCGCGTCAAGACCTCCTCCTACACCCGTCACCATGTCAATGTGTCGCTGGTGCGGGCCAAGGCGAGCGGCTACTACATCAACTCCATCCTGGCCAACCAGGAAGTGACCGCTAACGGGTACGACGAGGCCCTGCTGCTGGACACCGAAGGCTATGTGTCCGAAGGCGCAGGCGAAAACGTCTTCATCGTGCGCAACAACACCGTCTACACCCCTGACCTCGCCTCCTGCCTGGATGGCATCACCCGCGACTCCGTGATCCAGATGGCGCGCGATCTTGGTTACAGCGTCGTGGAAAAGCGCATCACACGCGACGAAATGTACTGCGCCGACGAAGCCTTCTTCACGGGCACGGCAGCCGAGGTCACGCCCATTCGTGAGCTCGATGACCGCGAAATCGGCAGCGGCTCGCGCGGCCCGGTCACCGGCCGACTGCAGGCACTCTTCTTTGATGTCGTCGCAGGCAAGGCGCCGGCTTACCAGTCGTGGCTCACCCCCGTCTGATCGATCGTTCGCCCAGGACACGGCCATGAGCGATTCGCACCCCAAGAACCCGCCCCTGCCATCCGGCGCTTCGGCCGCTGCCACACACGTGGTGGAACTCGATGCGTCGGAGCTGCCTGCCTTCTGCCCCAACCGCCGCATGAGCACATGGGACGCCCATCCGCGGGTGTTTCTCGACCTGGCCCATGGCGGGCATGCACGCTGCCCCTATTGCAGCACCGAATACCGGCTCAAGCCCGGTGTCAGCGCGGGCGGCCACTAAGCAGCACGGCAGCCAGCACGCTTCTTCCCCTGCCCTCTGGGGCATGCGTTCAGCGATGTATGCGTGACTTTCTTCCGCATCCTTTCGGATGGGGTGAAAGATCATGCGGAACGGCCTGAATCGGTGGCCGCTCTCCCATGCGAACCCTGATCCTTGCCCCCCATTCCCTGCGCGACGCCGTCCTGTCGCAACCCTTCGTGGCGACGCTCTCGCGATTGCGACTGCAGGATCGCATCGACGTCGTGGCCAGTGCTGCCGTCGCGCCGGTCTTCGAATGCATGGCTGGCATCGAACGGGTCTGGTCGACGGACTGCCTCGAAGGTCATCGCAACACACTGGGGCTGCTGGCACTGGCCCGGCAACTGCGTCGCATACGTTATCAGCGTGCCTATGTCCTGGGCGACGGCTTTCGCCCTGCATGGCTCGCCTGGCTGACCGGCGCCCCGGTACGCATTGGCTTTAGTCAGCCGGCTCGCTGGGGTCTCATTACCGAAAAGCACGAACCCACC
>JBIKKG010000219.1:0-6133 GCA_044360485.1 Burkholderiaceae bacterium
AACGCCGGGCGCAGGTATTCGGCCAGGGTGCGCTGGTCACCGGAATTGACGCTGTCGCAGGTCAGAGCCAGTCGTTTGCCGTCGGCGCCGGCCTTGAGCCCCGCGGCATCCAGCAGAGCACCTGCCTTCGCCAGATTGAACGCGTACTTCTCGACGTCAGCGCTGTAGAACGGGCTGCTGCTGTGCAACGGTCCGGTCGATACGCGCTGCGCCCCGGTCGACAGGTTCTTGACCACGAAATCGCGGTCGATGGCATACGAGATGGCCTGGCGCACGCGCTTGTCGGCAAGTTTCGGGCTCTTGGTGTTGAACGCGAGCCAGACCAGCGAACCCACGCCTGGCACGAAGTCATCAATCACCGTGGCCCCGGCCACCTTGCGGACCCGCGCGATTTCACGCGGGTCGTTCATGAAGGGCACCACGTCGACCTCGCCGCGCTCAAACCCCAGAACCAGGCTGGCGGAGTCCTTGTATTCGCGGAACACCAGACGGTCGACGTAGGGCAGGTCCTTCAGGAAGAACTGATCAAAGCGCTGCATGATCACGTGCTCGCCCGGCTTGAACTCGACCAGCTTGAAGGGGCCTGAGCCGACCACGTTGTTCACATTGCGCGGATGCGTGGGCAGCGGCGTGCCATCGCCATAGATGTGCTTGGGCAGGATCGGCACAAACACAGTCGTCATGGCCAGTTGCAGCGCTGGGTGCGGCTCTTTCAGTCGCACGATCGCCGTGTGCTTGTCGGGCATGGTCACCGCATTGACCGGCGCAAACATGCCCTTGAAGGGATGGTGATCACGCACCGCTTCCACCGAAAACTCCACATCCTCTGATGTGATCGGTCGGCCGTCATGAAAGCGCGCGTCCTTGCGCAGATGCAGCGTGATACTGCGCGAATCGTCCGACACCGACCAGCGCTCGGCCAGGTAGGGCTTAGGCTGCCACTTGCGATCGATCAGCAGCGGCGAGGCGAAGAGTTGCGCGGCTGGCATCATCGGCGAGCCCGACTGCAGGGCCGGGTTGAAATGCCGGGGCCGCCCGGGCGAACCCACAATGAGTTGCCCGCCGCGCACGGGTGTGCCCTGGGCGAAGGCGAACTGCGCAGTGCCCAGCGCGCTGGCTGCCGTGACCGCGAGGCCGCCTTGCAGCAGACGCCGACGCAGGATCTCGCTTGATTGAGGGTCAGTCGTTCGAGTCATGATGCGTTTCTCCTCAGAGAGTGTTCGCCGCAAACACGCGGCCACCTTGTACGGTGCCCCACACCGTGATGTCCTTGAGCCGTTCGGGTGCAAGCGTGAGCGGGTCGTCATCGAGCACGGCAAAGTCGGCCTGTTTGCCGCATTCGATCGAACCCACTTCGCCATCCAGGTGCAGGGTGTAGGCCGCTCCCAGGGTGATGGCGTGCAAGGCCTGCTCCACGCTGATGCGCTCGTGGACGCCCAGCAGACGGCCACTGGCAGTGCGTCGGTTCACCGCACACCAGGCCACATGCAAGGGCCCCAGCGGGGTGACTGGCGCATCCGAATGGATCGTCCAGGGCAGACCGATCTCACTCGCCGACGCGCACGGGTTCATGCGTTCAGCCCGATCCGGACCGAGGGTCATGGCGTAGTGCGCATCACCCCAGTAGAAGTGGTGATTGGCAAAGAAATTGGCGCACATGCCGAGTTGCTTCATACGACGCATTTGTGCGCGGTCGGCAAGCTGACAGTGCTGCAGCGTGAAGCGATGGTCGAGGGACGGGTGCGCGCGCAGCGCGTCCTGCGTGCAGTCAATCGCCAGGTCGATGGCCGCATCACCGTTGGCGTGGGTGTGCATCTGCAGCCCTGCTGCCAGCGCCTCGGTATACACCCGACGCAGGTATTCCGGCTCCACGTACCACAGGCCCTGCGGGGCGCCGTTGAAGTAGCCGGGCCAGCGCAGGCGTGCGGAAAAACCCTGGATCGATCCGTCGGCATGCGCCTTGATGCGACCCATGCGCAGCCGGTCTGTTGAACGCTCGCGCAGCGAACGGGCACGCTCAATCGCCTGCTCCACGGTCTGACCGCGCACGTGCATCGCGGGAACCAGTCGCACTGCATAGTCGTCTTCGCCGGTCAGCCGCAGCAGCGCTTGTACCGCGTCGTCGGGGATGGGGGTGGCCAGATCGGTGGCGGTGGTCACGCCGCAGCGCACCGCCAGCTTCGAAAAGGCACGCATCCCCGCTTCGTCGGCGGATGCCACGCCCTTGCCTGCCCCCACCTTGATCAGCACCGGCGTCATCGCGTCCGGGCTGCGCAGCTCGCCATCGGGCAGCTTGTCGGCCCCCAGCATGATGCCCGGATGGTCGTGGTCGGTGTGCAGGTAACCCGCGAGCTCGAGCGCCTTCGTATTGGCGTTCGTGATGTGCCCGCTGGCATGCATGACCGCGACGGCGCGTTGCGCGCTGACCCGATCCAGGTCATGACGGTTGACCCGCTGCTCGCCGAAATAGATCGGGTCGAAGCCCCAGGCCACCACGGGCTGCGCCGGATCCTGCAGCATGGCCTCGGCCGCCTGCAGCCGTTGGATCATGGCCTCGATCGATTTCAGCCCCGGCCAGACGCGGCCGTCGGGGTCGGTGCGGTCATGAAAGCCGCAATAGATCCAGCGCCAGTTGCCGCCTTCGCCCAGATGACTGTGGCCTTCCACGAAGCCCGGCATCAGTACCTTGTCGGCAAAGCGCTCATCCAGCTCGAAGCGTCCCCAGCCTGCGATCTCGTCCAGACTGCCGACCGCCAGCACACGGCCGTCTCGCACCGCCACGTGCGTGGCTTGCGGGCGCGTCGGGTTCATGGTGATGATGCGGCGGGCGCGATAAACGATGGTCATGGTTGTCTCGCTCAATCGCGCCATGAGGGGTCAATCCGGTCGAGCTTGCGCAACAACGCAGGCCACTCCAGTTCGCCCAGCGGGCGCCGCCCCTTCTGGGTGAACATCGCGTTCGTGTAGGTCACCGATTCGGTTGATGGCATGCGCAAGGCGGTGTTGCACGACAGGGCCATCACCTGCAGCTCGCAGGCCCGCTCGAGCCGGTACATGTTGTTGAAGCACTGCGCCACGGAAGAGCCCACGGTCAGCAGCCCATGGTTGCGAAGCACCATCGCCTCGCGCTGGCCCAGCGAGGCGACCAGACGCTGCTGCTCGTCGGTGCGCAGCGCCACGCCTTCGAAGTCGTGGTACGCAATGTCGGTGAAGCGCATCGAGGACTGGGCAATCGGCAACACGCCGCACTCCATGGCCGAAACTGCCATGCCGGCCAGGCTGTGCGTATGGATGATGGCCTCCACATCGTGTCTGGCCTCGTGGATGCAGCTGTGGATCACCCAGCCCGCCTTGTTCACGCCATAGTCGGTGGCATTGAAGAGCACCGAGCCGTCCAGTCCTACGCGAATCATCGAGGACGCAGTCATTTCCTCGTAGAGCATGCCGTAGGGGTTGAGCAGGAACTGATCATGCCGACCGGGTACGCGCACCGAAATATGGTTGGCAATCATCTCGGTCAGACCATGTACGGCCATCAGTCGATAGCAGGCGGCCAGGTCCAGACGGACCTTCCATTCGGCTTCACCCACCTGCTGGCGAACGCTGCGTTTCAACGGCACGGCGGGTGCGATGGCACTCATGGTCTGTCTCCTTGGCTGAGGGGGGGTGCAGCGGGGGCGCATCAGTCGGCCAGCGTAGCCCGCGATCGGTTGATGTCAAGTTGGTTGTGCGAAAAACCGAAGAGCGATTGCCGGAACGCCAGCGCCCGTTCCGCGGGGACACGGCGGCATATCTGAGGGAAAATGCCCCCAGCGATGAAAATTTTCTATGGTTGGCGCATGGTCGCCGCGGGCAGCGGTCTGCAGTTTCTGCAGGCAGGTCTGATGCAGCAGTCGTTCGGAGCCTATGTGGCTGTGCTGGCTGCCGAGCGCGGCTGGAGTAAAACCGCCCTGTCCGGCGCTGCCGCCCTGCAATCGGCCGAGACCGCCATCATCGGGCCCCTCATGGGCTGGTTGATCGATCGCATCGGCCCGCAGCGCCTCATCCAGATCGGTGTCGTGGTGTTCGGTCTGGGCCTGATCGGTCTGGGCTTCATTCAGTCGCTGATCGGCTTTTATGTGGCGGTGCTGACCATTGCGCTGGGCACGAGCATGTGCGGCTACTTCCCCATCAACGTGGCCATCATTCATTGGTTTGAACGCAAGCGTGGCCGCGCACTGGCGGGCTCCAGCATGGGACTGGCGCTTGGCGGACTGCTGGTGCCGCTGGTGGCCGCCTCGATGCTGGAGTTCGGCTGGCGAGCCACCGCCATCGGCTCGGGCCTGCTCGCCATCGTCCTCGGTGTGCCGCTGTCGCGATTCTTTCGCGGCCGTCCGGCCGATCTGGGCGAAACCATCGACGGCGAGCCGCCTCTGGAGCGCTCCGCGCACGCCCCCCCCGTCGCTGCGCCTGAGGGTGTGCAGGACATCGAGTTCACCGCCCGCGAGGCCATGCGCACGCGCGCGTTCTGGTTGCTGGCTCTCGCCCATGGTGCCGCGCTGCTGGTGGTCACCTCGGTCAATGTGCATGCCATTACGCACATGAAGGAAGGTATGGGCTACACGGTGGCCCAGGCCTCGCTCGTGATCTCGCTCATGACGGTCGCTCAGATCGGTGGAGTGGGCATCGGGATGCTCGTGGGCGATCGGTATAACAAGCGCCTCATGGCGGCCGGCTGCATGGTGATGCATGCCCTGGGCCTGCTCATGCTCACCTGGGCCAACGGCGTGGCCATGCTCGTCGGCTTTGCCGTGCTGCACGGCACCGCCTGGGGTTTGCGCGGCCCGTTCATGCAAGCCATTCGTGCGGACTATTTTGGCCGTCGTTCCATTGGCATGATCATGGGTCTGTCCTCGCTGATCATTTCGTTCGGCCAGATTGCGGGCCCGCTGGTGGCCGGTGGCATGGCTGACCTGACCGGCAATTACCGTACGGGCTTCACCTTTCTGGCGCTCTTGGCCGGGGCTGGTGGCATGCTCTTCGTGTGGGCCCGCCCGCCCGGGCCGCCCCAGCGACTGCGCCCGTCCGCACCTTCTCCACATTGACATGCCCTGAGGTTGACATGCAGCAAGCCACCGATTTTCCTGACATCCGCGACGGCATCCGCGCTCTGTGTGCCGAGTTTCCGGATGAGTATTTCCGCAAGGTCGATGCCGAGCGTGCGTACCCGGAAGCGTTCGTTGATGCGCTCACTAAAGCCGGCTGGATGGCTGCGCTCATTCCTCAGGAATATGGTGGCTCAGGGCTGGGTTTGGTTGAGGCCTCGGTCATCATGGAAGAAATCAACCGCTGTGGCGGCAATTCCGGCGCCTGCCACGGCCAGATGTACAACATGGGCACGCTGTTGCGCCACGGCTCGAGTGTGCAAAAGCAGCGCTGGCTGCCGCAAATTGCCAGCGGCGAGCTGCGCCTGCAGTCCATGGGTGTGACCGAGCCCACCACCGGCACCGACACCACCCGCATCAAGACCACCGCGGTGCGCAAGGGCGACCGCTATGTCGTCAACGGCCAGAAAGTCTGGATCTCGCGAGTGCAGCACTCCGACCTCATGATCCTGCTGGCGCGCACCACGCCGATCGATCAGGTGGCGCGCAAATCGGACGGCATGTCCATTTTCGTGGTGGATCTGCGCGAGGCCATCGGCAAGGGCCTGACCGTGCGGCCCATTCCCAACCTGGTCAACCACGAGACCAACGAACTCTTCTTCGAAAACCTCGAGATCCCGGTCGAGAACCTGATCGGTGAGGAAGGCAAGGGCTTCAAGTACATCCTGGACGGGCTCAACGCCGAGCGCGCCCTGATTGCAGCCGAGTGCATCGGCGACGGCTACTGGTTTGTGGATCGCGTGGTGAAGTACACCAAGGAGCGCGTCGTGTTCGGACGGCCCATTGCGCAAAACCAGGGTGTGCAGTTCCCCATTGCCGACACGTACATTGAAGTGGAAGCAGCGAACCTCATGCGCTGGAAGGCCTGCCAGCTCTTCGATGCCCGCCAGCCCTGCGGTGCCGAGGCCAACATGGCCAAATACCTGGCGGCCAAGGCCTCATGGGAAGCCGCCAATGCCTGCCTGCAGTTTCACGGCGGCTTCGGATTC